>NZ_BAAADB010000029.1:0-300000 GCF_039522025.1 Deinococcus depolymerans
GTGCGAGGCATAGTCACTTCGCATCAAGGCCCATGAGACCGGGGAATTTCAAGCCCCTGCCTCCTGGGCCTTCGTGCTGGTCGCTGTTCTCTCGCCCGTGGAAACTCTTGGTCAACGAAATAAACGGAGTCCGTCTGATACCGACTCCGATTGAATGGGCTGCAAAGCCCGCTGGGTCCGGGCGGATGCGACCCGGGGCGGCGCCCGCGCTAGCCGCCGAGGTAGGCGTGCAGCACGCGCTCGTCGTTGACGAGCTGGGCGCTGTCGCCCGTGAAGGTCATCTGCCCGGCTTCCAGCACGTACGTGCGGTGCGAGGCGTTCATGGCGAGTTTGGCGTTCTGCTCGACCAGCAGGATGGTGGTGCCCTGGGCGTTCAGGTCGCGGATGATGCTGAAGATCTCGCGCACGATGATCGGGGCGAGGCCCAAGCTGGGTTCGTCCAGCAGCAGCAGCCGGGGGCGGCTCATCAGGGCGCGGGCAATGGCCAGCATCTGCTGCTCACCCCCCGAGAGCGTGCCTGCCAGCTGGTCCCTGCGTTCACCCAGTCGCGGGAACCGTTCGTACATCTCGTGCATGTCGGCCTTCACGCTGGGGCCCCGGCGGGTGTACGCGCCGAGTTCCAGGTTGTCCTGGATGCTCTGCCGGGCCAGTACCTGCCGTCCCTCGGGGCTCTGCGCGATGCCGAGTTTCACGGCCTCGTCGGCGGGCAGGCGGGTGATGTCGCGTCCCCCGAAGCGGATGGTGCCCGACAGGGGCTTCATGAGCCGCGAGACGGCGCGCAGGGTGGTGGTCTTGCCCGCGCCGTTCGCGCCGATCAGGGTGACGACCTCGCCCTCCTCGACGGTCAGGGACAGGCCCCGCACCGCCTGGATGGCGCCGTAGTTCACGTTCAGGTTCTCGATTTCCAGCAGGGCCATCATTCGCCTCCCAGGTACGCTTCGATCACTTTCGGGTCGCGTTGCACCTCGGCCGGGTTGCCCACGGCGATCAGCTGCCCGAAATTCAGGACGGCCACCCGGTCGCACAGGTTCATGACCAGCGGCACGTGGTGCTCGATGACGAGCACGGTCAGGTCGAACTGGTCGCGTACCTGCCGGATGAAGCCGGTCAGCTGCCCCTTCTCGCTGGTGTTCATGCCGGCGGCCGGTTCGTCGAGCAGCAGGACGCGCGGTTCGGTCGCCAGGGCGCGGGCGATCTCCAGTCGGCGCTGGTCGCCGTAACTGAAGTTCGCGGCCAGCTCCCCGGCGCGGTCGCCCATGCCCACGAGGTCCAGCAGCTCCCACGCGCGGGCCTCGACCTTCGCCTCCTCGGCCCTCGCGCCGCCGAACACGCCGCGCCACAGTCCGGCGTCCGTGCGGGCGTGCTGCGCGATCTTCACGTTCTCCAGCGCGGTCAGGCCGCGGAACAGGCGGATGTTCTGGAAGGTGCGGCTCAGGCCCAGCGCGGCCACGCGGTTGGGTTGCAGGCCCGTGACCGTCTGCCCGCGGTACGTCAGGGTGCCGCTCGACGGTGGGGTGAGGCCGGTCATCAGGTTGAACAGCGTGGTCTTGCCCGCGCCGTTCGGGCCGATCAGCCCGAAGATCTCGCCCTCGCGGACGTCGAAGGACACGTCGTTCACGGCGATCAGGCCACCGAAGCGGCGGGTCATGTGGCGGGCCTCGAGCACCACGCTCCCTGAAGAAGTGGCGGCGGTCATGGCGTCACCTCGGCGGGCTTGACGGGAGTGGGCCGCTGCGGCGGTCGGGGACGGCCCAGCCTCTCCAGGGCGCCCACGATGCCCTGCGGCAGGTACAGGCTCGCCACGACCAGCACCAGCCCGTTGATCACGAGGCGCCAGTCCGCGAGGAAGCGCAGCACTTCCGGCACGGCGGTCAGCAGCGCGCCGCCCACCACGGGGCCCCAGATGTTGCGGCTCCCGCCGATCAGCACGAAGGCCAGCGTGGCGATGCTGGCGTCGAAGGTGCCCTGCTTGGCGTTCCAGGTGTTCAGGAACGGGGCGCTCATGGCGCCCACGATGCCGGCCAGGACCGCGCCGATCACGAAGGCCAGCACCTTGTACTGCGTGGGCGGCACGCCCATGGCGTCGGCGGCCAGTTCGTCCTCGCGGATGGCGCGCAGCGCGCGGCCCACCCGCGAGCGTTCCAGCTGCCGCGCGAACAGCAGGGTCAGGATCAGCAGCGGCCCGAAGATGAACACGTACTGCCAGCGGTCCTGAAAGCCGAACGCCTGCGGAATGCCGAAGATGCCGACCGCGCCGCCCGTGAAAGTCAGGTTCAGGGACACGACCCGCAGGATCTCCACGAACGCGATGGTCGCCAGCGCCAGGTAGATGCCGCGCAGCCGCAGCGCCGGGACGCCCACCAGCAGCCCCAGCAGGCCCGCCAGGACCGCCGCGGCCAGCCACGTCAGCGGGAACATGGCGTTCCCCAGCGTGTCGCGCAGGCCCGCGAAGGCCGGGTTGGTCAGCAGGATGGCGGCCACGTACCCGCCCAGCGCGTAGAAACCCGGGCTGGCGAGGCTCAGTTGCCCCGCCTGCAGCGGGAAGTACAGGCTCAGGCCCAGCAGGCCCGCCTGGAGCATGGTCACGATCAGGAACCCGTACGTCGAGAGGAAATCAGTCATGCTTACACCTTCTGGATGGCCGCGCGGCCCAGCAGGCCCTGGGGCCGCACGAGCAGGATGACGAACAGCAGCGCGAACGCCACGGCGTCCTTGTACGCCGAGAATTCCGGCGGGACGAAGGCCTCGGCCAGCCCGATCACCAGGCCGCCCGCGACCGCGCCGGGAATGCTGCCCAGGCCGCCCAGCACGATCACGGCCAGGCCCTTGAGGCCGTACACCACCCCGAAGTACGGGCCGGCCACGCCGAACGCCGTGCCGACCAGCGTGCCCGCCAGGCCGCCCAGGAAGCCGGACAGGAAGAACGTGATCAGGATGAAGCGGTCCACGCTGATGCCCAGCAGGCTGGCGGTCGTGGGGCTTTCCGCCACGGCCCGCAGCGCCTTGCCGATCTTCGTGCGGCCGATCACGTACCCCAGGATGACCAGCATGACCAGACTGACCGCGAAGATGATGACCTGCACGGTGCGGATGATGACGATCTTGCCGCCCAGCGTGAACGACAGCGCGGGCGGCGTGTCCCCGTACGCGTCCGACGGGAAGTTATAGATTTCCGCGCCCACAAGCAGCTGGATCAGGTTCACGATGACCAGCGCCACGCCCAGCGAACTGACCAGCGCCAGCAGCGGATCGGCGCCGCGCGACCGCATGGGCCGGAACGCCAGCCGCTCGATCAGCACGGCGACCAGGCCCGCCAGGGTGGCGCCCAGCAGCGTGGCGAGCGCGAAGGTCAGCGGTTGCCCCGAGAAGGGCGAGCCGTCCGGGAACAGGTTCACGCCCTTGAGCAGGCCGTTGTTCTCGAACTGCCCGACGACCAGCGTGTACGTGAAGTACGCGCCCAGCGTGAACACCGCGCCGTGCGCGAAGTTGATGATGCCCAGAATCGAGAACACCAGCGTGTACCCCAGCGCGAAGATGGCGTACACGCTCCCGATCGCCAGGCCGTTCATGAGGTTCTGAATGAACTGACTCAGCTCCATGGAAGCTCCTTTCAGGAGAACGCCGTCAGCGTCCAGGGGCTGACGGCGGGGAAGGACGTGACCCGGCGGCAGCGGGCCGGCCGGGCCTGAGGCTTACTTCAGGTACACGAACGAGCCGGTCTTGGCGTCCTTCATCCTGATCTGCGCGACGTAGAACTCCTTCTGGATGACCTCGCCCTCCTTGTCGAAGGCGATGGGGCCCAGCGGCGTGTTGTACTTGCCGAGCAGGATCTGCTTGTTCAGTTCGGCACGCAGGTCGTCCAGGTCCCAGGTGTTCAGTTTCTTCTTCCGGTCGATGACCTTCAGGGCCTCGACCATGACCTGCACGCCCGCGTAGGCCTGCGCGGCGAACTGCGGCGGGGCTTTCTTGTACTGCGCGGTGTACTCCTTGACGAACACCTGGTTGGCGGCGCTGGGCTGCGCGGGGCTGTACGCCTGCGCGATGATCACGCCGTCGCAGAGTTTCTGGCAGACGGGGAACATGTTGCTGGTGTTCAGGCCGTTCCCGCCGATGATCAGGCCCTTGTACCCCAGCTGCCGGAGCTGCTTGACGAGGTTCCCGCCGTCCGCCGCGAGGCCGGAGATGATCACGAGGTCCACCTTGGCGTTCAGGACGGCCGTGACCTGCGTGGTGAAGTCCGTGTCGGTCGTCTGGAACTTCTGCACCGTGGCGACGGTCAGGCCCTGGTCCTTGGCGGTCTGCTGGAAGGTGCCGGTCTCGCTGGTCGAGAAGGCGTCGTTCTGCGCGTACAGCACGGCGACTTCCTTGATCTTGGGGTCGAGTTTCAGGGCCTGCCGCACGGCGTTCGGCGCGACGACCGACACCGGCGCGGACACCCGCGCGATGAAGTTCCCGATCTGCGGGATGCCCTTGGCGGTGTTGCTGGGTCCCAGGACCGGTACTCTGGCGCGCTCGGCGATGGGATCAGACGCGAAGGCCTGCTGCGACAGGGTCGGCCCGACGATGCCCAGCACGCGGTCCTTGGTGATCAGGTTCTGGAAGGCGTTGATGGCGCCGGCCTCGTCGCCGCCAGTGTCCTGGAAGACCAGTTTGAAGGGCGTGCCGTTGATGCCGCCGCGGCCGTTCAGGAACTTCTCGGCGAATTTCGCGCCGATCACCTGCTCCTGGCCCAGCAGGGCGGTGTTGCTGGTCTGAGCGACCGCCACCCCGATGCTGATGGTCTCGACCTTCTGCGCCTGCGCGCCGAGGCTCAGGCTGAGGGCCAGCGTGGCCCCCAGGGCGGGACGGATGAACGAGGACAGCTGGGAACGGCGTTGAGCGGGGTGACGCATGGCGACTCCTTGGTACGGGCGCGGGGGGCCGGTGTCTCCGGCCTGCGCTGGAACGCAGTCCGCTGCGGGAGCGCGGCGTCGGTGCCGGGCGCAGCGGGCTTGTGTTGTGGGACAGGGCGAGTGTAGGCTGGGCTCACCTTTCAAGTCAACTGTTCGAATGTTCAGACCATTGAACCCGGTACAAACTTCCTGTGGCCGCGCCGCCCCTTCCCACACGCCCTTCCCGCACCGACCCCCGCTCTGCCAGACTGCCCCTGCCCGCCCCCCCCACCTCGTTCCCCGCCCCCCGCACCCCCCGGAGCGCGCATGACCGCCACCCGCCCCGCCACCCCCGCAGCCCCCGCCGGCCCCCGCCGCCTCGGGCTGCGCACCAGGGCCCTGCTCATCACGGTCCTGCCCGTCCTCACGCTGGGCCTGCTCATCACCCTGATCCTCACCCTGCAGCGCCGCGCGGAACTGGGCACCATCTCCCGCGCCGTCAGCCACACCGCCGCCAGCCTGCTCGCCTCCACCCTGGACGTGCAGGACCTGAACCTCGTCGCCACGCAACTCCGCGCCGCCGTCGCCGCCCCCGACGTGGCCTTCGTGGACGTCCAACCCGCCGGGAACACCCTCCGCTTCTTCACCAGCGACACCCCCGACACCGACTGGCACCTGCGCGACCAGCTCGACACCCACCAGCGCGCCCACCCCGGCCAGACCCACCTGACCCTCCCCGACACCCGCGCCGACGCCTACCAGCGCGCCCTGAACGCCCTGCAACCCGGCACGCCCCCCAGCGTCCGCGACCACCTGCAGGCCCGCCTGGACACCCTGCAGGCCACCGGCGGGCACCCCACCACCTACGAACTGACCACCCTGGACGTGTACGAAACGCCGTTCGGCACCCGCGCCCTGCGCCTCCCCGGCGACCCCGCCCCCCCCGGCCAGCTGCTGTTCCGCCTGGGCATCGGCGTCACCCTGAACGACATGAACCTCGCCCTGCAACGGCAACTGAGCCTCGTGCTGCTCGCCTGCGCCCTGACCGCCCTGCTCGCCGCGTACGCCGCGTGGCGCGCCGTGCGCCGCCCCCTGCACGTCATCCTGGCCATCACGGACGCCGCGCAGCACGCCAGCCTCGGGCACCTGGGCGACCCCATCAGCGTCACCCCCGGCGGCCGCCCCGACGAACTCACGGACCTGGTCACCGCCATCGAACGCCTGCGCGTCAGCCTGCACCTCGCCCTGACCCGCCTGCGCCCCGGAAACCGCCCATGAGCGACCCGGCCCCCACCTTCACCGCCGACACCCTCGAGAAACGCTCCCTGGGCGAACACATCGCCGCGCACCTGCAAGAACTCCTGCTCGACGGCCGCCTGAAACCCGGCGACACCCTCCCCAGCCAGCGGGAACTCGCGCAGCAGTACGGCACCAGCGTCGCCGCCGTCCGCGAAGCGATCTCCATCCTCTCCGCCAGCGGCGTCCTCGACGCCCGCCCCGGCCGCGGCACCGTCATCCTGCCCGTCACGCAGCAGGCCCCCAGCATCAACCTCTGGCTGGGCGCCGTGCACGACGAGGCCGAAGCGCACGCCTTCCTCGACACCCGGCAGGCCCTCGAACACTACACGATTGCCCGCGCCGCCCGGCACGCCACGCCCGAACAGCACGCCGACCTGCTCTCTCACCTGCACCGCATGCGCGACGCGCAGGGCGAACCCGAAGCGTTCATCCAGGCCGACCTCGCCCTGCACATGGCCATCGCCCAGGCCGCCGGGAACCCCGTCGTGCTGCGCCTCCTGCGCGCCATCCACATGCCCCTGGCGAACCTGCTGCGCGCCATCAGCACCGACCTCATGCACGCCGGCCGCTTCCCCGCCCTGTACACCACGCACGAACAGATCATCCACGGCATCATCCGCCGCGACCCCCACGCCGCCACGCAGGCGTTCGACCACATGCTCGACCAGACCACCGAAGGCGGCACCCTGGAACGCGCCCTCGGCCACCCCGAACGGCCCGACCCCCCCCTCGGCCCCCCCTTCCTGGAAGACCTGCACTGGAACCTCACCCGCCTCATCGGCCCCATGGCCGACATCCTGATCCCCGAAGCCGCCAGCGAACTCGGCCTCGACCCCGACGCCCTGACCCGCACCCACCTGCCCCGCTACCTCGGCAACCTCGCCCGGCAACTCCCCGACGGCAAACAGGCCGAATGGGCCGCCCTGAGCGGACTATTGGAGAAGCGGTACGGGTGACCTGCCTGCCCTACGTCATCTGACGCAGGGCAGCGGGAGGGAAGCGCCCTACACTGAACCCATGATCTGGCGCGACGACACGCAGTAGGCCCCACCGGAGGGGGCCTAACATGGCCAGAAGCATCTGGAAGCGGGAGCGCCACGCTCGCCGCATTACCGCCCGTCGCCTCAACCTTCAGCTGTACGGATTCAAGTTCAGAAACTGGTCCTCGCCAGAGGTGGAGCAGGCATGGCCGCGCGCCTGCTGGACACTGATCGGCCAGTTTGATCAGCGCTGGGAGGCGCAGGTGTGCGCCTCACGACACCCGGGCTCCCGGCTGCTCACCATCCGCCGAACTCGCAAGGGTCGAACCCGGATCATCTGCCACCGGGTCGGCTACGTCCAGCGACGGGGAGCTCCCTTTCGCACGGCGGCGATGACCTGGGAACTGCAGGAAGTCCAGCGTGAGTACGAGAATCGCCTCGCGCGGCGCGTTCTTCAGCATGGTGGGCTCAGAGGCGGTGTCTCCGCCGCAACACGAAAGTATCGTCAACGCTGGCGGCGAGCCGGCCGGGAAGCCTGCCGACTGGCCCTGCTGGGCCAGATCGACCGGGCCGATGATCTCGACCCCCAGCCGCGGCGACTGGGGGTGGACTGGGAACTGTAAACGCTTCAGGTTATGAACGTCCCGCCCGCTGCTCCTGCACGAACGTCAGGAACGCCTCGCGCTCCAGCGTGTTCACCACGTGCGCCGGTGTCAGGCCGGCCTTGCGGGCGACCATCACGCCGTATTTCGCGTCTTTCAGGCCGCCCGGCACGTGGGCGTCAGTGTTGATGGCGAACGTCACGCGGTCACGCCACGTCAGGGCGATCCGCCAGTCGATGTCCAGGCGGTAGGCGTTCGCGTTGATCTCGACGACCGTGCCGCGCTCGGCGCAGGCGGCCATGACGGCGTCCATGTCGAGGGCGTAGCCGGGGCGGCGCAGCAGCAGGCGGCCCGTGGGGTGCCCGAGGATGGTGACGAGGGGGTGGCTGGCGGCCCGGATCAGGCGTTCGGTCTGCCGCTCGGGGCTCAGCGTGAACAGGCTGTGGACGCTGGCGACCACGTAATCCAGTTCGGCCAGCACGTCGTCCGGGTAGTCCAGGGTGCCGTCGTCGAGGATGTCCACCTCGGCGCCCGCCACCAGGGGCACGCCCGCCGCCTGCAACTCGCGGATTTCCTTCAGTTGCGCCTGGAGGCGTTCGATGCTCAGGCCGTTCGCGTAGTGCGCGGCGCGCGAGTGGTCGCCGGTGCCCAGGAAGCCGTGGCCCAGGCGGACGGTCTCGGCGGCCATGTCGGCAATGCTGGCCGCGCCGTCCGACCACGTGGAGTGCGTGTGCAGCATGCCGCGCAGGTCGCCCACCGTCACGAGCTGGTCCGGGTGGGGGAGGGCTTCCCACACCCCGTCATGCTCGGGCTCGCGGTACTCGGCGGGCCGCAGGGGCAGCCCCAGGGCCTTCATGACGTCGGCCTCGGTGGGCGTGTCCAGCCCCTCACCGCCGCGCTTCAGGCCCCGCCCGCTCAGGTCGAAGCCCCGCGCCGACGCCTCTGCTCGCAGCGATTCGCGGTACGCGGTGCCCCCGCCCATCATCAGGTCCAGTGCACCCCGGACGCCCGGCGTGGGCGCGTACGCCACCTCGACCGGCACGCCGTCCACGCGGCCCGCGAACAGGGGTTTCTTCTCGACCGGGTCAAGGCCCTCGACCACGCCAGCCAGCCGCTCCTGCACCCCCTCGGGCGTGGCAGTCACGGTCACGCGCGCCACCCGCACCGTGTCCAGACCCCGCCGCACATCCCCCGACACCTGCGGCTCCAGGCCGTCCAGCACCCGGCACAGGCCCTCGGCGACCTCCAGCGCCGTGCTCAGGTGCTGCCGTTCCTGCGCGCCCAGCGCGAACTCCACCGCCTCCAGGAACGACGCCGCACTCTTCGCCCCGAACCCCTTCAGGCCCGCCACGCGCCCGTCCCGGCACGCCTCCCGCAGCCCCTCCAGCGAATCGATCCCCGCATCCCACAACGCCCGGATCTTCTTCGGCCCCAGCCCCCGCACCCGGAACAGACTCAGCACACCCGCCGGAATCAGACTCGCGGCGTCCTCCAGCGGACCGAACACCCCCGTCCGCACGTACTCCAGCAGGTCCGCCGCAATCGCCTTCCCGACCTTCGGGATACCCGCGAACGCCCGCGCGGCGAGCACATCCACCTCATCCTGCACGCCCTCCAGGCTGCGCGCCGCACTCCGGAACGCCTGCGCCCGGAACGGATCATCCCCCACCCCCAGCAGATCCAGCAGATCCGCCGTGGTCTTCAGCACCCCCACCAGGGACTTCTTCGTGACTTCCATGCACCCAGAGTACGGGGGAAGCGGGAGTCGGCGGGTGCGCCGAACGCCTGACCAGCCGGGCCGGTGGGCGACCCCTCAGGCCGCTGCGCCGCCAGCTCCCCTCAAGGGGAGCCAGGAGCTTCTGCCTTACCCGTGCCGGACGCGCCCGGCATACGTGACGATCCGGCCGCCGACGTCGTGAATCTGCTTGATGGCGTCGGTGAAGCGGGAGCCGACCTCTTCAGGTCTGTGGGCGTCGCTGCCCAGCACGAAGGGGATGCCGCGCTCGGCGGCGGCGCGGGTCAGGTCCGGGGCGGGGTACGCCTCGGCGACGGGCTTACGCCACCCGGCGGTGTTGAAGTCCAGCGCGAGGCCGCGTTCGGCGATCACGTCCAGCGCGTGCAGCGCGGCGTACCCTTCGGGGTCGCGGTGCCCGAACTTCTTGGGCAGGTCCAGGTGCCCGATGGAGTCGAACAGGCCGGATTTCGCGGCGCCCTCGGCCAGCGCGTAGTAGTCGCGGTACAGGCCCGCAAGGTCGCGGCTGTCGTACTCCGCGACAAATTCCGGGTTGTCGAAGCCCCACGCGCCGATGTAGTGAATGCTGCCGATCACGTAATCCCACGGGTGCGCGCCCAGCACCTCCTCCACGAAGCGTTCCGTGCCGGGGTGGAAGTCCGCCTCCAGGCCCAGGCGCACGTCCAGCCGCCCCGCGAACTCGGCCTGCACGGCCCGCACGTCCGCCACGTACTGCGCCAGCTGATCCAGGCGCATGCGCCACGGCGCGTCGTACCACGCGGGCATCGGCATGTGATCCGTGAAGCAGATCCCCGCCAGTCCGGCGTCCAGCGCCGCCTGGGCGTACTCGCGGGGCAAGCCGCTCGCGTGCCCGCACAGGGGCGTGTGCATATGAGAATCGAACAGCGGAGCCGTCATGCCATACAGGGTACGGCAGCCCCGTAGGTTCTTCAGGCCAGCCAGCCGCCCGGGAAGCGGGTGGCGGGGTGGATGCCCTGCGCGGCGCGGAGCATGTCGGGCCACTGTTCGGGGCGGTAGCGGCGGCTCAGGTGCAGCAGCGTCAGCGCGGGCAGGCCCGCCGCGTGGGCGAGCGCAGCGACCTGCGTGACGGTGGTGTGCTCGTGCCGGGCGGCGAGGGCGTGGTCTTCGGGGGCGTACTGCGCCTCGGCGTACAGCGTCTGCACGCCGCGCAGCAGGGGAGCGAGGCGGGCCTGCTGCGCGTCGTCCAGCAGGAAGTCCGTGAGGTACGCGAGGCTCTCTCCGGTCTCCCGGTCCATCAGCGCGGCGCGGAGGGCAGCGGCGTCGTGCGACTGACCGTTCACGTCTATCTTTCCGGTCGCGCCACCTTTCAGCGCAGACAGCCAGGGGCCGGGGCGCAGGCCCAGCCCTGCCAGGGCGGCGGTGTTCACGCGCTCCCGGCTTTCCTCCCGCAGGATGAAACCCAGGCTGCGGCCGTGGTGTTCCAGTGCCACGGTCTGCACGCTGATTTGCGGGGTGGTCAGGACCGTGCCGTCGTGCGCCCGGGTGCCCGCGTCGTGGGCCACGGCGAAGGCCTCGTGCGCCTCGAAACGGAAGGACTGCACGTGCGCGTCGTGAACGTCATGCACGAACCACTGCCCGCGCAACTCCGGCGCGTGGTTCCACCAGAACCCCTGAAAGCGGTGCCCGAGGATGCGGGCCGTGCCGGGCGGCCCCCAGGCGTGCGTGGGTGCGGGCCGGTCGAAGGTCGCGCGGAAGAGATCGTCGAAGCCGCCCACGTGATCCATGTGCAGGTGCGACAGCAGCAGGTGGTCGGTGGCCTGCACCTCCGCGAACGGCAGCGTGTCCAGCACGCGCGCGCCGCAGTCCAGCAGCAGGCGCGTCTGCCCCTGCCCGCTGTCCGCCACGACCCACAGCGCGTTGTCCTCTGCTGGCCTGCCCAGCACCCGTGTCCTCAACATGCCGCGCAGCGTACCGGCCGCAGGGTGGGGCGTGCCATGCGCCGGGTGGCCTACGCCGCTGCTGCGCGTTCAGGCCGGGCTGCGTTGCTCCGCCCGGTGCCACCAGCGGCCCCCGAACACGTGCAGGATCAGCCCGGCGAACACCAGGGCCGCGCCGATGGCCTTGCCGGGCGGGAACGCCTCCTGGTACACCAGGGCGCTGGCGATCAGGCCGAACACCGGGACCAGCAGGGACAGCGGGGCGACGCGGGCCGCGCCGTGCCGCTGGATCAGCGCGGCCCACACGCCAAAACCCAGGACCGTGTTGCCCAGCCCCATGAACAGGACAGCGGCCCAGAAGCCCGCGCCGGACTGCGTGAGGGTGCGGGTCACGGCGTCCCAGCCGTCCACGAGGCCCGCCAGGATCGTCAGCGGGACAGGCGGGATCAGGGCGCTCCAGACGACCAGACTGAACATGTTCGCGCCGCCGGACGCCCGCACGATCAGATTACTGACGGCCCAGCCGAGCGCGGCGGTCAGCGTCAGGCCCAGGCTCAGCAGGGTCAGGTCCCCGCCGGACAGCGCGCCGATCACGCCCATGCCCGCGAAGGCCAGCGTGATGCCCGCCACCTGCCACGGCTGCACCCGTTCGCCCAGGAACCGCGCGGCGAGCAGCGCCGTGAAGAACGCCTGCATCTGCATGAGCAGCGAGCCCAGGCCGGCGCTCATGCCCAGCCCGATGGCGAGGTACAGCAGCCCGAACTGCACGACGCCCACCGCCAGCCCGTACCCCCACAGCAGCCGGGCGGGCAGCTGCGGGCGCGGCACGAACAGCACGGCAGGCAGCGCCGCCAGGGCGAAACGCAGCGCGGCCACCAGCAGCGGCGGGGCGCCTGCCACGCTCCACTTGATGACCACGAAGTTCACGCCCCAGATGCCCGTGATCAGCAGCGCCAGCAGCAGCGCGCGGGCATTCAGGGGCGGCAGGGCGGCGGGGGTGGGGGAGTCGCTCACTGCGCGCGAGTGTACGCCCCGGCACGCCGCGCGGCGTGCCGGGTGCGGCGCGGCATCCCGCAGGACCGGACGGCCCGGCCCACGGCCGCCGGGGGGCGGGTGTTACAGTGGACCGGTACCGACCAATTCACCTGCGCGTCACCGGCTGCCCCCACCGGGCCGTTCGTGCCGTGCCTTCACCGGAGGTTTCATGCGTCGATTCACGAATGGCCCGGCCCTGTCCCTGATCCTGAGCTCGTCCCTGCTGCTGGGCGCGTGCTCGCAGACCCCGCAACCCGTGGCGGCCGCACCGGGCGGCGGGACCGGCACCCTGGTCGCCACTGCCGACGAGTGCAGCACCTTCGCGCAGAACCCGGTCGTGGTGTCCCGCATCGAGTTCAGGACGCCGCGCGACTGGCTGGACATCGTGAAGACCTTCGAACCGGTCGGTGGCAGCCTGGAAGAGGGCTTCGTGCTGCTGGACGTCGGCAAGGAAGACTTCGAACGCCTGCGCGTGACCGGCCTGACGCGCGGCTGGACGGTGCAGATCGACGCGAAGGAAACGCAGCGGCACAGCGCCTCCCTGAAAAACCCGCTGGGCGCCCTGAGCATCAGCGGGTATACCTGCTACCGCACCGTCGAGGAGACGTACACCAGCGCCCAGAACCTCGCCGCGCAGTACCCGAACCTCGCCACCTGGAGCAGCATCGGCCCCACGTGGCTGAAAAGCAAGGCGCGCGGCGGGTACGACATGAACGTCCTGAAACTCACGAACCGCAGCGTGACCGGCACCAAGCCCCGCCTGCTGATCACCGCGTCCATCCACGCGCGCGAGTACACGCCCGCCGAACTCAGCACCCGCTTCGCGGAGTACCTGCTCGCCAACTACGGCAAGGACGCCGACGTCACCTGGATGCTCGACACGCAGGAAGTCTGGCTGGTCCTGCAGAGCAACCCGGACGGCCGCAAGAAGGCCGAGGCGGGCGCGTCGTGGCGCAAGAACGTGAACGACACCCAGCCGTGCAGCAACGGCCTGTACGGCACCGACCTCAACCGCAACTTCACCTACGCCTGGGGAACCGGCGGGTCCAGCGCCGACCCCTGCAACGAGACCTACAAGGGCGTCAGCGCCGGATCCGAGATCGAGACGCAGAACCTGCAGAACCTCATCAAGGCCGCCTTCGCCGACAACCGCGGCCCCGCCCGCACGGACGCCGCGCCCGCCAGCACGCCCGGCGTGTACATCGACGTTCACAGTTACTCCAAGCTGGTCCTGTGGCCCTGGGGGGACACGACCACCGTCGCCCCGAACGGCACCGCCCTGCAGAGCCTGGGGCGCAAACTCGCGTACTTCAACGGCTACACCCCCGAGCAGAGCGTCGGCCTGTACCCCACCAGCGGCACCACCGACGACTTCGCGTACGGCGAACTGGGTGTCGCCTCGTACACCATCGAACTGGGCACCGCGTTCTTCGAGCCGTGCAGCACCTTCACCGGCACCACCCTCCCGCAGAACCAGGCGGCGCTGCTGTACGCCCTGCGTGTGGCCCGCGCGCCCTACCAGCTGGGCAGCGGCCCGGACAGCGTGAGCGTCACGGCGCCCGCCAGCGTCGCCACGGGCGGCAGCTTCACCCTGAGCGCCAGCGCCACGAACACCCGCTTCAACACCAGTAACGGCGCCGAGCCCACCCGCACGATCAGCGGCGCCGAGTACTTCATCGACACGGCCCCCTGGGCGGGCGGCACGCCCGTCCCCATGACCGCCACCGACGGCACCTTCGATGCCGCCACCGAGAGCGTGCAGGCCACCGTCTCCGCGGCGGGCCTGAGCGCCGGGAAACACACCATCTACGTCCGCGCGAAGAACAACAGCGGCACGTACGGGCCGGTCTCCGCGCTGTTCGTCACGGTCGGCGCGGCCAGCGGCACGACCACCACGTACAGCGGCTCGGTCGCCGCCGCCGGGAACTCCTACCAGCCGTCCACCACCGGCTTCAGCTACGCCGGCGGCACCCTGAAGGGCAACCTGAGCGCCGCTGCGGGCACCGACTTCGACCTGTACCTGCAGAAACTCTCCGGCACCACCTGGACCCAGGTGGCCGCCAGCGAGGGCAGCACCAGCACCGAGGCGATCACCTACGCGGCCACCAGCGGCACGTACCGCTGGCGCGTGTACGCCTACTCCGGCAGCGGCAGCTACACCCTGACCGAAACGAAGTAAGCGAGGTTGTGGGTGGTCGGTTGTGGGAGGACAGATCTTTTCCCACCGCCCACTGCCTGCCGCCCACAACTCCCGCTGCATGTCCAGTCATCCAGAATGCATATTCATGCGCGGTGAATCCGGGGTGAAACCGACCTGATCTGAAGCGGGTATACTCCTCGCCTATGACGAAAGTCGCCCCGACGAAGAAAACCAGAACCAAGGCCGGCGCTGCCCCGAAAAACACCGGGGCGGCGCGCAAAGCTGCCGCGAAAAAAGATGCAGTTGTCGCGTCGCCCGCAGGGCCCGCACTGCTCACCCCGGACACCCTGCCCCGCCCCGTCCTGGCCGGGCGTGACTTCCTGAGCAACCTCGACATGACCTCCAGCGAACTGCGAGCCGTCATGGACACCGCGCACTCCATGAAACGCGGCGAGTGGCGCGCGGTGAAGCCGCTGGCGGGCCTCAGCATCGCGCTGGTGTTCGAGAAGGCGTCCCTGCGCACCCGCACCACCTTCGACGTCGGCATGTACCAGCTCGGCGGGCACGCCATCACCCTCAGCAACACCGAGATCGGCCTCGGCACCCGCGAACGCGTCAGTGACGTCGCCCGCAACCTGGAACGCTGGGTGGACGCCGTCATGGGCCGCGTGTACCTCCAGCAGACCCTCCAGGAACTCGCGCAGCACGCCGCCGTCCCCGTCATCAACGGCCTGTCGGACATGCTGCACCCCGCGCAACTGCTGGCGGACTACCAGACCATCGAGGAAGAATTCGGCACCGACCTGCGCGGCCGCCGCGTCGTGTACATCGGCGACGGGAACAACCTCGCCAACAGCCACATCCACATGGGCATCCTGACCGGCACCGACGTCACCGTCGTCACCCCCGTCGGCTACGAACCCAACGCCGGGGTCCTCATGGACGCCGTCCGCGCCGGCGTGAACATCACCCTCACGAACGACCTCGCCGCCGTGCAGGGCGCCGACGTCCTGTACACCGACGTGTGGATCAGCATGGGCCAGGAAGCCGAGGCCGACATCCGCCGCCGCGCCTTCCAGGGCTACCAGGTGACCCCCGAGATGCTCGACACCATCGCGCCGGACGGCATCTTCCTGCACTGCCTCCCCGCCCACTACGGCGAGGAAACCGTCCCCGAAGCCACCGAACACCCCAAGAGCCGCGTGTTCGACCAGGCCGAGAACCGCCTGCACGCGCAGAAAGCCCTGATGTACCACCTGATGGGCGACCTGAAGCCCCGCTGGTGAAGGTGCGCCGGGTGATTCATCACCCTGAGCGAAGCGAGCAGGCGCAAGGCCGTCATGACGGAAGTGCAGTCCGTTCGAGTGGTGTTCTCGGACGGACGAAACTGGAGTCATGGCGGCCCCCCGGATCAGCGCATCTGCCGTCACGCGGATGCGCGCCCGCCCGTTTCTCTGGCACGCTGACCCCATGACCATCCTGCACACGTTCCGTCTGACCCTCCGGCCCCTGACGCCGGACGACCTGCCGCGTGTTCTGGCGTACCGGAACGATCCGGAGGTCGCCCGGTATCAGGGCTGGCCGCTGCCCGCCACGCCGGACAGTGTGGCGGGCCTCGTGTCCGGCGCGCCGCTGGGCTCGCCCGGCTGGGTGCAGCGGGCCGTCACGCTGAGCGGCGGTGAACTCGTGGGGGACGTGGGCCTGAACACGCAGGGGCCGCAGGCGGAACTCGGCGTGACACTCGCCCGCCGCGCGCAGGGGCACGGGTACGCCCGCGAGGCCCTGCACGCCCTGATCAAGCACGCCTTCACCGACCTGGGCCTGCACCGCGTCCACGCCAGCATCGACCCCCGCAACCGGGCGGTCGCGGCGCTGCTGACCCGCCTGGGCTTCCGGCACGAGGGCACCAGCCTCCAGAGTTACCGGCACCGGGGCGAATGGACGGACGACGCCCTCTACGCCCTCCTGGCTGCCGAGTGGACCGCGTGACTCCGAGAGACGCGCCGTTCCTGCTGGCCCGCGTCCACCTGCCGGAGGACCGGACGACGTCGTTCATCTACCGGCGCTTCGGGGACAACGTGGGCGCGATGGACGGCAGCGTCTTCCACTTCCAGCGAGGCGGGCACGGCGTGATCCGTATCGTGCCCATGACCCCGGACCTCTGGACGCACCTGAAGCCCGGCACGTCCCTGGCTATGACATTCGAACGCCTGCACGCGCAGGTCACTCAGTCTCTGATGGAGAATCAAGCATGACAGTCCCCAGGGTATTTATTGATGGTGAGGCCGGCACGACCGGTCTGCAGATCCGCTCCCGGCTTCAGGGCCGGGCGGATATCGAGTTGCTGAGCATCGACCCGGCGCGGCGCAAGGACAGCGCGGCCCGGGCGGAACTGCTGAATGCGGCGGACGTGTCGATCCTGTGCCTGCATGACGACGCGGCGCGCGAGGCGGTCACGCTGACCACGAACCCGGCCTCAAGGTTGCTGGATGCGAGTACGGCGCACCGGGTGAATCCGGCGTGGGTGTTCGGCTTCCCGGAACTGAATGCGGGGCAGGCGGACGCGATCCGCGCGGCGCGGTTCGTGGCGAACCCCGGCTGTTACAGCACGGGCGCGATCTCGCTGCTGGCTCCGCTGACGGGCGCGGGCCTGATCCCGGCGGACTTCCCGGTGAGTATTCAGGGGTACAGCGGGTACACGGGTGGGGGCCGGGCGCTGGTGGACGCGCACGAGAGGGGCGAGGATCACCCGATGAAGGGCGGGTTCCTGAGTTACGCGCTCGGGCTGGGGCACAAGCACATTCCCGAGACGATGCGGTACGGGGGATTGAGCCGCACGCCGATCTTCACGCCGAACGTGGGCGCGTGGGCGCAGGGCATGACCGTGACCATCCCGCTGCACCTGCAGGAGCTGGGTACCACCCCGGACGCCCTGCACGCGGCGCTGAAGGCGCACTACGCGGGGCAGCGGTTCGTGCGGGTGTTCGACATGCAAGGCAACCCGGAGGTGCTGGATCCGCAGACCCTGAACGGCACGAACGACCTGGAGCTGTTCGTGTACCCGTCCGCGGACGGCGAGCGGGCGCTGCTGGTCGCGCGGCTGGACAACCTCGGGAAGGGCGCGGGCGGGGCGGCCGTGCAGAACCTGAACCTGATGCTGGGCCTGGAGGGCTGAGGTGGGCTCCGGCGCGAGCAAGCTGGACATCAACCGGGGCACGACGCTGTGCATGAGCGTGTCGGCCCGCCCGAGCAACTTCGGGACGCGTTTCCACAATCACCTGTACGCGGCGCTGGGGCTGGATTTCGTGTACAAGGCGTTCGGCGTGCAGGACATCGCGGGCGTCGTGGCGGGCATCCGGGCGCTGGGCGTGCGGGGCTGCGCGGTCAGCATGCCGTTCAAGGAGGCGGTGATTCCGCTGCTGGACGAACTGGACGCCTCGGCGGCCGCCATCGGGTCGGTGAACACCATCGTGAACACGGGCGGGCACCTGAAGGCCTTCAACACGGATTACACCGCCATCCAGATCCTGATCGAGCGGCACGCGCTGAACCGGGACGCGCGGGTGGTGCTGCGCGGCAGCGGCGGCATGGGCAAGGCCGTGGCGAGCGCCCTGCGCGACGCGGGCTTCACGCGTGGCGTGATCGTCGCCCGCAACGAGGGGGCCGGGCGGGAACTGGCAGACCGTTGCGGCTGGGACTGGCAGCCCACGACCCCTGCTGTACAGGAAGGCGACCTGCTCGTGAACGTCACGCCGATCGGCATGGCGGGCGGCCCGGACGAACACACGCTGGCCTTCACGCCTGACGCCATCGCCCGCGCGGGCACGGTGTTCGACGTGGTCGCCCTGCCCAGCGAGACGCCCCTGATCGTGGAGGCGCGGCGGCAGGGGAGGCCGGTCGTGACCGGGCTGGAGGTCGTGGCCCTGCAGGCGCTGGAGCAGTTCGTGCTGTACACCGGCGTGCGCCCCTCGGACGAGCAGGTGCGCTCAGCGGTCGAGTTCGCGCGCACCTGATCCGGACCTCCGCTGCCCCCCTTGAAATGACCGGCCGGATAAGGTGAAGTCTGCTCAGGTCCGGCCGCGCCCACCATGTGCGGCGGGTTCGGGGGAGGACAGCATGAAGCGACGGCAGCGGCGTTCGGCGTGGATGCAGGCAGCGGTGGCGGTGGCGGGCGCCTTTGGACTGGTCGGGTGCGTGCCCACCTCGTCCGTGATCCCGAACGACTTCACGGACTTCAGCGACGCGCAGCAGGCCGTGATCTGCGCCGCGTCGCCGCGCGTGGGGGCCATGGGCATCCTGGAGTACGGGACGGGCGCGGCGGCCGGAAGCGTGCCGCCGGACTACGCCCTGAACTGCCCGGACCTGCGCGTGACCGCAGAACGCTGGACCGTGACCGTCTGGGCGCCCACGCTGACCAGTGCGCTGGCCGTGTTCGCGCCGGACGCGGACTTCCTGACGTACTACGCGGACCTGCGCGTGCGCGTCACCGAGGGACAGGTAACGGCCGACCCGACCGACTCGGTCCCGGAAGCGCTGCTGGACGAGGTGCGGCGCGTGACAGTCACGGTCACGCCGCTGGGCGGGGCCGCGCAGACGGTCCTGCGGGGCGGGGTGGTCACGCCCGTCACGCTGGAACCCGGCGCGACCCACCGCATCGACATCCGCACGGACGGCACGCCGAACCCCTGGCCGTCCGTGACGCTCGACCCGGCGTCCGGGACGGTGCAGGCGCACCTGGCCCGCTGACCACCGCTCCCCGGTTCAGTCGGGGTCGCTGGCCTCGCGCAGGTGGGACTGCACCTGGATGTCCCCGAAGGTCTCGTCCTGCTGCACGCTGAAATTTCCCTCCTTGACGCCCTCCAGCAACGCGGCGAAGTAGGTGGTCTGCTCACCCCAGTCCTGCGCGGGAATCCCGCGGAACGTGAAGGTCCGCAGGCGCGTCCCGAAGGCGCGCAGGGCGCCCAGCGCGTCGGCCAGGGACAGGCGGTCACGGGCCAGCAGCGGCACCTCGACCTGACGCACGGCGTTCTGCGCGGCCTTCACGAGCCGGGCGAGGCTGCCCTGCGGGTTGCGGGGCCGTTCCCGGCGGGGCAGGTTCACGGGGACGGGGCGGGCGGGGATCAGGCCCTCGCGTTCGCGGCGGCGCGCGGCCAGGAATCCCACGAGGGCGTCCAGTTCCGCCAGGGCCTCCACGCCTCCCAGCACGTCGTCCAGCGGCTCGAACCACTCGCCGCCCTCGTCGGACCCGTCCGGTTCGGGCTGGGGCAGCAGCAGACGGGCTTTCAGGGCGATCACGGCGGCCAGGGTGGGCAGCAGGTCGGGGTGCGCGCCTTCCAGCGGGCCGCCGGTCATGGCCTGCGCCCAGGTGAGGACGTCGCGCGTGAGGGTCAGCAGCGGCACCTCGCCCGGCCCGACCCGCCCGGATCTCAGCGCCGACGCGAGGTCCGCCAGGCTGCCCGTGAACGCCGGCAGCGTGACCGTGAACCCCGCCCCGGTCACGGGCGGCGGGGTGGGGGAGGGCAGTGCAGGAGCGGCGGTCACGGGTGAAGGGGGGCGGAACTCAGAGTTTCAGGAAGCCGACCTTCTCGCGCACTTCCTCCATGATCGGCCGGGCGACGGCGCGGGCTTCCTTCGCGCCCTGCGCGAGCGCGTCACGCACGAAGTCCGGGTCGGCCTTCAGCGCCTCGGCCCGCTCGTGAATGGGGCTCAGGTGCTCGGTCATGCCGGCCAGCAGCGTCTTCTTGCAGTCGATGCAGCCGATCCCGGCGGTGCGGCACCCGGCGTCCACGGTCTGAATGGTGTCCAGGCCGCTGAACAGCTTGTGGTAGTCGAAGATCAGGCACACGTCCGGGTTGCCGGGGTCGGTGCGGCGCACGCGGGCCGGGTCGGTGGGTGCCACGCGCAGTTTCTGCCAGATGGCGTCCAGCGGCTCCAGAATCCCGATGGTGCTGCTCTCGCCCTTGCTCTTGCCCATCTTGCCGTTGCCGTCCACGCCGGGAATCCGCAGCGCCTGCTTGTTGTACACGGCCCTGGGCTCCGGGAAGGTCTCCCCGAAGGCGTGGTTGAACTTCCGGGCGATCTCGCGCGTCAGTTCGATGTGCTGCGTCTGGTCCTCACCGACCGGCACGGTGTCCGCCTTGTACAGCAGGATGTCGGCGGCCATGAGGGCCGGGTACATCAGCAGGCCCGCCGGGACGCTCTCGAGCTGCTCGGACTTGTCCTTGTACTGCGTCATGCGTTCCAGTTCACCGACCGGCGTCAGGGTCGTGAAGATCCACGACAGTTCCTGATGCTCCGGCACGTGCGACTGCACGAAGAACGTGACCCGGCTGGGGTCGAGGCCCACCGCGAAGTTCGCGACGGCCATCTCGAAGGTCCGCTGCGCCAGCAGGGCCGGCTCGAAGGACGCGGGGTTCGTGATGGCGTGCAGGTCCACCACGCAGTAGATGGAGTTCTTCCCGAACTCCTCGCCCAGCCGCACGTAATTACGCATGGCCCCGAAGTAATTCCCGATGTGAGGCTCACCGGTCGGCTGGATTCCTGAAAAGACACGCGGCATAACCCCGTGATTCTAGCGGGCGCCGCCCGCAACAGGCCGACGCGGCCACCGGCCGGCACGAAAAAGCCCCGCACGGGGCGGGGCCGGAACAGGGGAACTGCGGCACACCTGCGCGCCTCCACCCGGACGGAACGGTTCTGGTAGACCGTGGCGTCCGGGTCCGTGGGGCTTGCCGGCGTTATACGGACTGCCGTTTGTTTCGTTCACAGATCGGAACACCACCGATCTGTCAACTCCACGTCCGGAACCCGCCCAGCTCCTCCTCTGCGGAGCAGCTCTCCGAGTCCGTATTATACGGATTCCGTTTGTTTCGCCGACAATCCGGAACTTCACCGGATTGCCGACTCCACGTCCGGAACCCGTTTTGCTCCCACTCGCTCCGCTCGGATTGAACGGGCTTTGCAGCCCATTCAATCGGAGTCCGTATTACTTGTCGGCGGGGGGAGCGGCGCTGTCGCTGCTGCCTGCCGGGGTCTTGCTGTCCGTGGCGGGCGCCTTGCTGTCCTGACCGCTGCTGTCCTCGGTCTTGGGAGCGGCCTTGGGTGCGGCGGCCTCCACGCGTTTCTGCTGGGCGGCCAGGACGGTCTTGAGGTTGTCCTTCGGTTTCAGGCTGGCCACCTGGGCGTCCAGGAACTTCTGCCCTTCCCCGCTCTTCTTCTGGGCCAGGACCTGGGACTCGATCTGGGCGCGCACGGCGCTCAGCGGCTGGGTCGCGGCGGGTTTCAGGTCCGTCACGAACGCCACCGAGTAGCGCGCACCGACCTTCACCGGGTCGCTCAGGCTGCCCTCGCCCGCGTCGCGCAGGCTGCGGGCGTCGAACACGGCGGCGTTCAGTTCCTCGCTGAGCTTGCCGTCGCCGGCGGTCACGTTCCCACGCTCACTGACCGTGCCGCCCGCCTTGCCGGCCGCCGCGGCGAAGTCCGCCCTGCCGTCGTAGCTGTTGCGGAACGCCAGCGCGGCCGCCTGATCCTTGAAGCTGGCCTCGAGGACCGTGCCGCTGGCCGGCGTCTGGAACTGCGCCTTGTTCTGCGTGTAGAAGTCGCTGATGTCGGCGTCCGTGACCTTCACGTTCCGCGCGCCGTACGCCGCGATTCCGGCGGCGAGTTCCTGCCGGGTACCGGTCAGGTTCAGTTTCAGGCGTTCGGCGATGGTGGGCGCGGCGTACCCGGCGAGCAGCTGCTGCACCACCTGCGGCTTCAGGATCGAGTTCACGAGCTGCGAGGCCTGCTCGGGCTGCACCTGCTGAAGCAGGGACGTGAACTGCTGGTTGTTCACGACCTGCTCGATCACCTTCGAGTACGGGATGTTCTGCCCGGCGATGGTCGCCACGGTGGGGTCCTCGACCTTCCAGTTCAGGTCCTTGAATTCCACCTTGGCGTCTTTTTCCAGGCCGGCCACCCAGGCTTCCACGGCGGCGTTCTTCTTCTGTTCGTTCACGGCCGCCGCAATGTCGGTCCTGGCGTCCGCGAAGGCTTTCGGGGCGGGGGCCAGGTACTTCTCGACCTTCACGATGTAGAACTTCCCGCCGCTCTCGGTCACGTCGGTCAGGCCGCCGTCGGTCAGGGCGAAGGCGGCCGCGCCCACCTCGGCGGGCAGCGCCACCTGCGCCACGGGGCGCGGCACGCCGTTCTCGATGGGGCCCAGCGCGCCGCCACGGTCGGCGAACTCGCTGCTGTTGGCCTTGGCGAGCGCGGCGAAGTCCGCGCCGTCCCGCGCCTGTTTCAGCAGGGCCTGCGCCTTGGCCTTGTCGGCCACGACGATCTGGCGACCCTGAATGCGGGCGTCCGTCTGGAACTTGTCGGTGTTCAGGTCGTAGTACGCCCGGAGTTCCGCGTCGGTCGCGGCGGGAACGCCCTTCTTGATCTCGTCGACGCGGCGCTCGATGGCGAGGCTCTGGCGGACCTGCTCGCGGTACGAGCTGTCGGTCAGGCCCGCGCCCTGCAGGGCGTCCGTCCATTTCTTGTTGTCGGTCAGCTGGTTGGCCTCGCGGACCTCCTTGACCTTGGCGGCCACGTCGGCGCGGCTCACGCGGATGTCCTTCACGGCGTTCTTCACCAGCGTCTGCTGGATCTGCTGCGCCACCACGAAGGTCTTGAAGTCGTCGCCCAGCACGCCGGTATCGGTGCTGGCCAGCACGGGGTTGGCGCGGCGGGCCGCTTCGAGTTCCTCGACGGTGACGGTCGCGCCGTTCACGGTCAGGGCGGGGGTGCCGGTCTTGCGGTTGAACAGCTCCCCGACGTTCGGGGTGAACTGGTAAGCCATGCCCACGATCAGCAGCAGGGCCAGAACGCCGAGCATGACGTTCACGAATTTCTTCTTGTTCACTTGATCTCCTTCATGCGAAGTGCTAGGGTACGCGAGCTATGCACTCGTAGCTCAGGTGGATAGAGCGTTGGCCTCCGGAGCCAAAGGCCACTGGTTCGAGTCCAGTCGAGTGCACCATAAGATCCATGAACGCCACCCCTGCGGGTGGTGTTTTTGTTCAGGGGTCCGCCCGTCACGCGCAGGCGCCTTGGCGGGATTGTCTGGAGTCGCACGCGCCGGATTCTAGCACGCAAGGTTAAGCGGACGTGAAGCAGGAAACGGCGTCCACGGCACTCTTTTTCCACCTCGGCCGCCCCCGTCGCCGGCCGGTCGACCGTGGCCCGTGTTCCCACCCGTGCGCCGTGCGCCCTGTACGCTGTCACGCATGAGTGCCCCGATCAACCTCCTGACCCTGCTCGAAACGCTGCCCGGCTCGTACGCCGGTCCCGCCCGCCCCGACGAGGCCCCCTACGGCCTGGTCGGCGTGGGCGAGGGCGCCCTGGCCGCCGCCATCGCCCAGACCCTGATTGCCAGCAGTCTCACGCGCGGCGGCACGCAGTTCGTGCTCGGCAGCCCCGACGCCACGGCCCTCGCCACCGATTACGCCGACCTGGCCGTCGTGGCCGGCGCGAACGCCCGCCGCGTCGCCACCGGCGGCACCCCCGAGGAGATCGACGTGCTGGTCCCCGGCGGGCCGCTCGCCACGTATCACTTCGCGCAGTTCGTCGCGCACGCCAGCGGCCACAGCGACGAGGCCGCCGCCGCCGACGCCCTGCTGGCCGACCTCGCCGCGCGCTGCGCCCCGCACGTCACCGAGAACAACCCTGCCCGCGACCTCGCCTGGAGCCTGTGGGGCCGCACGCCCCTGCTGCTCGCCGCGCCCGAGGCCGAGGCCATGCCGCACGCCTGGCAGCAGCTGCTGGCCCGCACCGGCAAGACCCTGAGCATCCCGGTACTGGGCGACCCGCTGCCCTTCGTGACCGGCGCCTTCGAGGCGCAACACGAGAAGGGCGACGCCAAGGTCGCCCTGATCCTCGGGGACGCCGACGACACCCTGCTGCTGGCCCGCGAGATCCTCGAGAGCCGCATCGACGAGATCATTCACGTGCCGTACCCGGACGGCGCCGTCGGTTACCCCGCCGCGCTGGCCCTGTGGTACTTCGGCGCGTGGGTCGCCGCGTACCTCGCCGAACGCTACGGGCAGGAGCCCGGCGACCTGCCCGTCCTGGCCCGCGCGCAGGGCGTCATGAGCGGCGAGGACCGCGAGAACGCCCGCCTCGCCGCGCCCCGTGACGACCTGCGCCGCACCAACGTCCTGAAAGACTGGGCCGACGACCAGGACGTGGACGACGTGGAACTCGACGAGGACGACCGCGACGACGGGTAATACGGACTCCGATTGAATGGCTTACAAAGCCGTTCAATCCGGGTCCGTGTCATCCGTTTGCGGGGCGCGGCGAGGCGGGGTGGTTCTTCACCGCGCCCTGCGCCCAGTTCAGTGCAGGGGGACGTGTCCGGGGAAGCCGATGAGCAGGTCGAGCAGGTCGCCGACCATGGCGCTGGCCGTGACCATGCCGCCGGCGCCGCCCCCGGCGAAGATCAGGGTGCCGCATTCCTCGCCCTCGTACACCATGGCGTTGCGGCTGGCGCCGGCGGTGCACAGCGCGTGCGTTTCCGGCAGGGACTGCGGCGCGACGCGGGCCTGCCACTCGCCGTTCACCGCCTCGAGTTCCGCGACGAGTTTGATGCGTTCGCCGCGTGCGCGGGCGGCCTGGATGTCGGCCTGCGTGATGTGCTCGATGCCCTGCACCTGCACGCGGTCGTACCGGAAGTTCCCGTCGGCGCAGAAGCGGGCCAGGACCGTGAGTTTGTGGGCGGTGTCGAAGCCACCGACGTCCAGGGTGGGCGGGTCCTCGGCGTACCCGAGCGCCTGCGCCTCGGCGAGGGCCTGCGCGTAGTCCTTGCCGCCTTCCATCTGGGTCAGGATGTACAGGCAGGTGCCGTTCAGGACGGCCTGCAGGCGCGTGAAGGTGCTGGCGCGCAGCACGGTGCTCATGGGGCCGATGACGGGCGTGCCGGCCATCACGGACGCCTCGTAGTACAGCTTGCCGTTCAGGGCGTGGTCGCGCAGTTCGTCCCAGCATTCGGCCAGCAGCGCCTTGTTGGCCGTGATGACGGGCCGCCCGGAGCGCAGGTAGGGGCGCAGCATGGTCATGGGCAGCTGCACGCCGCCCATCGCCTCGATCACGACCTCGCACTCCTGCAGGAAGGCGGGGTCGGTGGTGAGGGGCGTCCCGGCCGGAACGCGCCGCTCGCGGGTCGTGTCGCGCACCAGGACGCCCACCACCTCGATGCGCACGCCCAGGTCCGCGAAGATCGCCTCGCGACGCTCGATCAGGTTCAGGACGTCCTGGCCCACGGTGCCACAGCCCAGCATGCCCACGGTCACGGTTCTCATGCGTCCGACTGTAGCGTCCGTCCCGCCGCGCCCGGGCCGGCCGGGATAGGTGAGGGGAGGGGCGCCGCAACGCTGAACGTGAAGCCTTTCAATCGAAATGCCCAAGGACGCCGGCGGAACGGTTCGGTGCCACAAAGGCCGGGACGCTAGACTGCGTGCATGTTTCCCGTGTTCACCTTCTGTCCGCACCGGCCCTGTCCGCCCGGACCGGCGTGTCAGGTCCGGTCCCCATGACGCCGCGTTCCGCTGTTCCGTTCACCTTTCACCACGCCGGGCGACCAACGCCAGGCCCGGACGCCGCTCCCCGGAATCAGGGCGCAGCTGAACGCGACGCGGCGCCGGGGGCCGCATGAGCGCCCGCCTGACCGAACTGGCCGCCGAGTTCGGCATGGTCGAGCGCGCCCTGGGTGACCCGGCCGCGCTGGCCGACACCCGCGAGTACGCCCGCCTGACCCGCCGCCACCGTGAACTGCTGCCGCTGGTGACGCTGCTGCGCGAACGCGACAGCGTGCAGTCCGACCTGGACGGCGCCCGCGAACTGCTGACCGACCCGGACATGCGCGAACTGGCCGCCAGCGAGATCCCGGCCCTGGAGGCCCGCCTGCAGGAGATCGAGGCCGAACTGGTCGTGCTGCTGCTGCCCACCGACCCGGACGACCCCAAGGACGTGATCCTGGAGCTGCGCGCCGGGGCGGGCGGCGCGGAGGCCGGTCTGTTCGTCATGGACCTGCTGCGCATGTACACCCGGTACGCGGAGGGTGCGGGCCTGCGCCTGAACGTCCTGGACGCCAACGAGAGCGACCTGGGCGGGGCCAGCAAGGTGGTGGCGGAAGTCACGGGGGACGGCGCGTTCCGGGCGCTGCGCTGGGAGCGCGGCGTTCACCGCGTGCAGCGCGTGCCCGCCACCGAGAGCCAGGGCCGCATCCACACGAGTACCGTCACGGTCGCCGTGCTGCCCGAGGCGGAGGCGGCCGAGGTGCAGCTCGACCTGTCCGAGGTCCGCATCGACGTGTTCCGCTCGCAGGGCGCCGGCGGGCAGGGCGTGAACACCACCGACTCGGCCGTGCGCGCCGTGTACCGCGCCGGCACGCCCGACGAGATCATGGTCGTCTGCCAGGACGGCCGCTCGCAGATCAAGAACCGCGAGAAGGCGCTGGTGGTGCTCGCGTCGCGCCTCGCGGAACGCGAACGGGCCGCCCGTGAGGAACGCGAACGCTCGCAGCGGGCCGCGCAGGTCGGCAGCGGAGACCGCAGCGAGAAGATCCGCACGTACAACTACCCGCAGAACCGCGTGACCGACCACCGGCTCGAGGGCGACGACAAGAACCACCCGCTCGACAGTGTGATCGCCGGGAACCTCGCGCCGGTCGTGGCGGCCCTGGCCCGCGCGCAGCGGGAACTGCAGCTCATGGACATGCAGGGGCAGGAGGGACAGCATGGCGCGGCGTGACCTGCTGGTCGCCGCCGGCATCCTCCGTGACCGCGCCGGGCGGGTGCTGCTGGTCGGCAACGACTGGCAGGGCCACGGCCGGGTGCGCCACACCCTGCCCGGCGGGGTGGTGGAACCCGGCGAGACCCTCCCGGAAGCGCTGTACCGCGAGATCTTCGAGGAAACCGGCCTGAAGCTCACGGGCATCAAGCACATGGCGTACACCGTGCACATCGAGGACGAGCGGCGTGGCGAGCGCGCCATCGCCGTCGCGTTCGAGGCCACCTGGGACGGCCTGCTGAACCCCGCCGACCCGGACGGTTTCATCGTGGAGGCGCGGTTCTGCACGCTGGAGGAGGCGCTGGACCTGATCGAGTCGCCGCCCATGCGTGAACCCCTGAGCGACTTCCTGAAGACAGGGGAGCCCGGACGGTTCTACGCGTTCAAGGGCTGGGACGGGCGGGGAGGACTGCGCATACCGGCGCTGAAACCCCGCCCCTGACGTCTCATACGGACTCCGATTGAATGGGCTGCAAAGCCCGTTCAATCCGAGCGAAGCGAGTGGAAGCAAAACGGGTTCCGGACGTGGAGTCGGCAATCCGGTGAAGTTCCGGATTGTAGGCGAAACAAACGGAATCCGTATCAGGCGCCGGCAGAACGCCCCGACCGGTGACGGGTCGGGGCGCACCAGACAGCCGGAGTCCTGCTCATCCGGAACGGCCACCGGATGGCCAGCGCCACGCCCGGCAGTCCGTTCTGCTTCCACGCTGCGGCGCCGCTCTCCGGGTCGCTTCGCTCGGCCTGAACGGTTCCCGCACACCGTTCAAGCGAAGCCCATCAGTAGTCGACGGCCAGGATCTCGAACTCGGCGTTGCCCTTGGGCAGCTGCACCGTGACCTTCTCACCGGCTTTGCGGCCGGCCAGGGCCTTGCCGATGGGGCTGGCGTCACTGATCTTGCCCTTGAGCACGTCCACCTCGTAGGTGCCGACCAGCTCGAACTTGTGTTCCTTGCCCTTGGCGTCTTTCACGGTGACCTTCGCGCCCAGCCCGGCGCCGCCGCTGCTGTCCTCCTCGATGATCACCGAGCGTTCCAGCTGGCTTTCCAGTTCGGCGATGCGGGCCTCGTTCTCGGACTGCTGCATGCGCGCCTCGTCGTAGGCGGCACTTTCGCGCAGGTCGCCGTCCGCGATGGCGCGGCCCATGTTCTCGGAAATTTCCTCGCGTTTGGTGGTCTTCAGGAAGTGAAGGGTTTCGAGCAGTTTGTCATACCCGCGCTGGGTCATGGTGATGCGTGCTTTCGTCATAGACAGTCAAGTATAGAGCCTGCCGCTGTGAAGGTACGTGTGAGCCGACGCGCCCGGCGTACATGAAGAAGGCCCCACGCCCGTCCCCACCTACCTTCAGCTGCCGCCGGGTACGCTGCCGGCATGACCCGCAAGAACGATTCCGACTACGCCCCGGAGGGCGAGGTCCGCGACGACGGCACCACCGGCGAGCTCCTGCAGGACAAGATGACCGCCGAGAGCCTGCTGCGCGGCGCCGCGAGCAGCGACACCACCAACCCGAACGACCAGCCGGGCTTCAATGACGGCGTGCTGGGCGGCCATGATTTCGAGGACCGGCAGGGCACCCCGAACAACGACGGCGACAGTGACCTGGGAGGCCGCGCCAGCGGGGGAGAGGGCGCGCAGCGCAGCGGCGGCGTGGACGGCGGCCCGGCCCGCACCACCCCGCTTCCCGGCACCGACCGGTAACCCGGCCCCCGGATTGAATGGTGGGCAACCCCCGTTCAGTCCGGGCGGATTCGCACTGCGGAACCAGGGGTGAGCGACACAGCGGACAGGACCCGCACCGTCCGGGCAGACCGCCGAGCCCGCCGGAGAGGGAGGCTCCTCTCCGGCCTTGCTTCAGCGGCTGTCGCTGCTCAGGCCCAGGTTCTCGGTGACGGCCTGCTGCGCCTGCTTCTGCGAGTCCATGACCTCCACCTCGACCTGCTCGCCGTTTTCCAGGTCCATCACGAAGTGGTCGCCGTCCAGCCGCACGCGCGAGAGGATCTGCTCGTCGCCCTGCGGGCGGGTGGTGGCCCGCAACTCCACGAAGCGCCGCATGGGCGTGCGGATGACCTTCGGCGCGAGGATCTCCTCGACCTGGAAGATCCCGCCGGAGTTGTTCATGGTCACGCTGATCAGCACCGGTTTGTCGCGGCCCTTCTCGATCACGACCTGATCCACCGCCAGCGCGCTGATCGAGTGGATGTCCACGCTGCCCAGGCTGAAGGCCTTTCGGCCGCGGCCCTTGGTGATGTCCGTGCCGTCCGCGACAGCCACGATGCCGCCCTCGACCGTCAGGGGCGCCGGGTTCAGGTCGTGGCAGTTGATGGCGCCCAGGATGAATGAACGCACCTTGGTGCGCTTGAACGGGTCCGGGTACAGCGGCCCCATGATGCGGTCCAGGATCGGCAGGGCCAGCGCCACGCCGTGCGCCTCGTGCCCGGCGCGGTGAATCTGGTTGCCGATGTCGTGCAGCATGGTGCCCAGGATCACCGTCAGGAACACGTCGTCCGGGTCGCCCACGCCGCTGTCCATCAGGTCGGGCTTCACGCCCCCGTCGAGCAGCAGTTCCGTGATCGCCATGCCCGCCGCGCCCGTGATGAAGGCGTGCACGCGCCCGTGGTCGTTGTATCCCAGCTTGCGCATGGTGATGTAGTTCGCCATGTCCCAGTGTGCCAGGGCCTCCGGGTCGCTGCGCAGCGCCTCGTACGCGGCGAGCGCACGGGGAAAGGCTGCCAGGTCGGCGCGGATCGCCTGGTTGGCCTCCTCGATCAGCTTGGCGCGCGGCGTGGTGAATTCCACGACGCGCTGGCCGTTCGGGAGGGCCGGCGCGGTCCCGTCACGCCCGGCCTCGTTCCGGCCGACCACGTCGCTGACCACGCCACTCTCGACGCTCAGCCGGAACTTCTGCTCGCTGCCCTTCCTGCCGGAGGGGCCGCCCTTCTCACTCACCCTGGAACTCCGCCGGGCGTTTGTTCAAGAAGGCGTCCACGCCCTCGCGGAAGTCCTTGGTCGCGACCGTCATGCCGAACAGGTCGGCCTCGATCTCCAGGCCACCTTCCAGGGTGGTGTCCATACCGCGCCGCACGGCTTCCTTGACCAGCGACACGGCGATGGGCGCGTTTTTCAGCATGGCCTCGGCCACCTCGCGCGCCTTGGTCAGGGCGTTGTCGGCCACGTAGTTCACGAGGCCCATGGCGAGCGCCTCGTCGGCCTTGACCTGCCGGGCCGTGAGGATCAGGTCCAGGGCGCGGCCCGTGCCGATCAGGCGCGGCAGGCGCTGGGTGCCGCCGAACCCCGGGATCAGGCCCAGGCCCGTCTCCGGCAGGCCCAGGCGGGCGCCCGTGGACGCCACGCGCACGTCGCAGGCCAGCGCGAGTTCCAGCCCGCCGCCGAGTGCGTAGCCGTTGATGGCCGCGATCACCGGGATGGGCAGGCTGCTGATCTGATGCATGACGTCCTGCCCGGCCAGCGCCAGTTCGCGGCCGTCGTACACGCCTTCGAGGTCCCCGAACTCGCTGATGTCCGCGCCGGCCACGAAGGCCTTCTCGCCGCCGCCCGTGATGATCAGCGCGCCGACCTCGGCGTCCTCGATGATCATGTTCACGGCCTGCGCGATCTCCGAGAGCGTGTCGGCGTTCAGGGCGTTCAGCGCCCGGGGGCGGTTGACGGTCAGCACGGCGATGGGGCCATGCTGGTCGATCTGCACGTTGTTGAATTCCAGTTCGTCGAGTTGCGTCATGGAATCATCCTGCCACAGCCCGCGCCGCCACGGCCCGCGCCGCCCCCCGCCCCCGCTGCCGCCATGCGGCGCGCCCGTCACCGCCCGCGTCCGGCTCCGGCCTGTCCCGGAACGGGGCCGGGTGATACGGACTCCGATTGAATGGGCTGCAAAGCCCGCTGGGTCCGGGCGGATGCGACTCGGAGGGCTGCCCCGCCGTGGAGGAGTGCGACGGATTCCGTTTGTTCCGTTGACACCCCGCCAGCGCAGCGGGTTGCCAGCGCCACGCCGGGGGCGGGCGTGGCGCCTGCTGGCTCTGCGGGTCCCCGTGTCAGCTGGCGTCGGCAGCGGCGAGCGTCACGATGGCGTCGAGGGCCACGCGCACCATGCGGTCCACCCCGGCGGCCAGCACGTCGTCCGGGACCAGCTGCGGGTCCCCGATGTCGTTGCTGCAGGCGGTCAGGCACGCGGCCCGCAGGCCCCGCTGCGCGGCGATCAGGAAGATGGCGCTGGCTTCCATCTCGAAGCCCAGCACGCCCCGGCCGGCCCACAGCCGGGCGTGTTCGGGGGTGCTGGCGTAGAAGGCGTCCTCGGTCATGACCAGGCCCACGTGGTGCGGCGCGCCGTGCTCGCGGGCGGCCTTCACGCTGGCCTCCACGACCTCGAAGCTGGCGGCGGGGGCGTAGGGCGCGCCGCCCAGCATCTGGCGGGTGGTGCCGTCGTTGGGGACGGCGGCCGTGGCGATCACCAGGTCGCCCGGCGCGACGCTGGGGGTCGCGCCGCCGAGCGTGCCGACGCGGATCAGGGTGTGGGCGCCCAGCCGCGCGAGTTCCTCGGTGACGATGGCGGCGCTGGGGCAGCCCATGCCGGTCGTCTGCACGCTGACCGGCACGCCCTGGTAGGTGCCGGTGAAGCCCAGCAGTTGCCGGTGGCTGGTGTACTCGCGGGCGTTCTCGAGGTAGGTGCTGGCGATGTGGCGGGCGCGGTTGGGGTCGCCGGGCAGCAGGACGTAGGGGGCGACGTCTCCGGGCTGTGCGCGGACATGAATCTGACTCATGCGGCGAGTATACGGGGGGGGGCGGTTCCGCCAGCACCCGGCGGGCTTCCGGAGCGCCCCGGTCCATGAGACTTTACTCATGAGGGGTCTGCATTGGCGTTCCGACAGGCTTCTCATCTGTCTGCCCTGCTGGACGTGACTGACGCCCAAAGCCGTTCTCACTCCAGATGACCCGTATGTCATCAGCTTCTCACAATCAAGGGAAATCCCGGAATTGTCGGAAAGGGCGCACCTGACCGCAAGGGTAACCGTACAGAAATTCACAAATCACTCACTGCTGGTGCCTACGGTGAACAGTAGGAAAGCGGGAACGGGCCAGGGCGCTGCCCCCCCTCCCCCCGCAGCCGAACGAACCAAGGAGAACATCATGCGCAAATCACTGATCATCGCGTCCACCCTGGCCCTGAGCCTCGGCGCTGCCAGCGCCCAGACGGCCACCACCACCGCCGCCCCCGCACAGGTCACCCTCAGTGACGTGCCCGCCGGCCACTGGGCCAAGGACGCCGTGGACCGGATCGTGCGGTGCGGCCTGATCCAGGGTTACCCCGACGGCACCTACCGCGGCAACCAGAACCTCACGCGTTACGAAGCGGCCCTGATCTTCTACCGCGCCCTTCAGACCGGCGCGCTCAGCAACTGCGGCCTGAGCCAGCAGGACATGACCACCGTCGCCAACGGCATGCAGGAAGTCAGCACCGAGCTGGCCGCCATCGCCAGCCGCGTGACGGACCTCGAGAAACTCACCGCCGAGCAGCAGGCCCGCATCGACGCGCTCGAGGCCAAGATCGAGAGCATGGGCACCGGCGCTGCCACCGCCGATACCGCCGCGCTGAACGCCCGCATCGACGCGCTCGAGGCGGCCATCCGCAACATCCCCGCCGGTCCCCAGGGTCCGGCTGGCCCGGCCGGTCCCCAGGGTCCCGCCGGTCCCCAGGGCCCTGCCGGCCCGGCCGGTACCAGCGCCAGCGGCACCGTGACCACCCAGCCCACCCCCACGACCGGGACGGTCGTGATCGGCGAGCCCACCCCCACCGCCACCATGGCCGAGCGCGGCCTGTACGTGGGCGTGAACGGCGGCGTGAAGGGCAGCGGCACCGGCACCCAGTGCCTGAGCGTCGACGGCAAGAAGACGCCCGTCGGCTACTGCTTCAGCGGCGGCGCCGTGATCGGCAAGAGCAACGTGATCGGCCCGGTCGGCGTGCGCGTCGCCGGTGACTACCAGCCCGGCTGGAACGCCGTGAGCGGCGACGTGAGCGCCACCTACGACGTCAGCACCGGCAGCAACCTGACCCCCTACGTCGGCGCCGGCCTGGGCCTGACCAGCAGCCAGAAGCGTGGCGACACCACCAAGAACGAATCCGACGTGTACGTCAATGCCGTTCTGGGTGCCGACTACCGCATCACGGATAGCATCTCCGCCTACGTCGAGGGCAACGGCAAGTACTACCTGAGCAACAACGGGTACGGCACCGGCCTGAACGCCGGCGACAAGAGCGGCCTGAACTTCGGCGCGAAAGCCGGCGTGAAGTTCTTCTTCTGACCCTGACTTCCCCCACCGGCTGACCCCCGGTGCCTGGCGGCCCTCCCTGGCGGAGGGCCGCCTTCACGTCTGCCCCGCCGCGGCCAGGAAGCACGCCGCGCGGCGCAGGCCACCTTCCTTTCCCGCCGCGGCCCGCGCGCTAGACTGACCCTCATGCGCCTCGTTTCCTTCCTTCAGGTGCTGCTGCTGCTCGGTACCGCCGCCTACCTGGCGCTCTTCACCCTGGAGAACCCCGCCCTGGTGCGCCTGCCCCTGCCGTTCGGGCGGGGCGAACTGACCGTGTCGGTCGGTGTGAGCGTCAGCCTGTTCCTGCTGCTGGGCGCCCTGTTCACCGCGCTGCTGCTGCTGCCCGGCCTGTGGCGCGAGCGCCTGCGCCGCCAGTGGGAAGCCCGTGAACGCCGCGCCGCCGAGGACCGCCTGACCGCTACCCTGCAGGCCCGTCTGGGCGCCATGCTTCCCGCTGCGCCCGACCCGGCCCCCGAGCAGGAGCCCGCGTGACCCGCCCTGCCACGCCCGACTGGTTGCTCGCCCCGCCTGCCAGCCGCGAGGCGCTGCTGGACACCATGCGGCAGTGGCGGGTCTCGCCGCCGCTGGCGCAGGTGCTGAGCGGCCGCGGCCTGAGCGCCGCGCTGCTCGACCCGCCCCTGACCCTCACGCCCAACCCGGCGCTGCGCGAGGCGGCCGCGCGGATCGTGCAGGCCATCCGCGAACGCAAACGCATCCGCATTCACGGGGATTACGACGCGGACGGCGTGAGCGCCACCGCCACCCTGATCCTGGGCCTGCGGGACCTGGACGCCGACGTTCACGGCTTCATCCCCCACCGCCTGAACGAGGGGTACGGCGTTCACCCGGACAGGGTCGAGGAGCACGCCGCCGCCTGCGACCTGCTCGTCACGGTGGACTGCGGCGTGACCAACCACGCCGAGATCCGCGCGCTGCTGGACCACGGCACGCAGGTCATCGTGACCGACCACCACGCGCCCGGCGACGAATTCCCGGACGCGCTGGTCGTGCACCCGCACCTGACCACCGACTTCGACCACGACCTGCACAACCTGACCGGCGCCGGCGTGGCGTACCACCTGCTGTGGGCCGTGAACGACCTGCTCGGCCTGCCGGAACCGCGGCCCTACGCGGCGCTGGCGACCCTGGGCACCGTGGCCGACGTGGCCCCCCTGATCGGTGAGAACCGCGCCCTGGTCCGCGCCGGACTGGACGCCCTGGCCGACACCCAGCTGCCGGGCCTGCGCGCCCTGCTGGACGCCGGCCGGGTCCGCCGACCCACCGCGCGGGACGTGGCGTTCATTCTCGCGCCGCGCATCAATGCCGCCGGACGCATGGGGGAGGCCGACGTCGCCCTGGACCTGCTCACGCAGCGCAGCCCGCACGAGGCCGCCCGCCTCGCCGAGTACCTGGAAATCCGCAACCTGGAACGCCGCAAGCTGCAGGACGACATGTTCGCGCAGGCCCTGACCATCGCCGACCCCGCCGACCCGGCGCTGGTCGTCACGCACCCCGACTGGCACGCCGGCGTGATGGGCATCGTGGCCAGCAAACTGCTCGAGACGTACCACAGACCCGTGTACATCATCGCGCAGGGCAAGGGCTCGGTCCGCAGCACGCCCGGCATCAGCGCCGTGCAGGGCCTGCGCCTCAGCCACGACCTGCTCAAACGCTACGGCGGGCACCCCGGCGCCGCCGGGTTCTCCATCGACCCGGCCAACATCGGCGCGTTCCGGGACCGCATCCACGCCTACACCCGGCAGTTCCCCACCCCGCACCCCCGCGTGCGGCTTGACGCGCCGCTGCCCGCCCTGGCCGCCTCACTGGACCTGCTGGCGGAGGCCGCCTCCTTCGAACCGTTCGGGGAGGGCCACCCGCTGCCGCTGTGGCACCTGCGCGACACCCTGACCGACACCCGACTGGTCGGCAAGAAAGGCAACAGCCTGCAGTTCAAGGTGGCGGGCCTGCGCGGCATCAAGTTCGGGGAGACCGACGACACGCCCGGCGAACGCGACCTGGCCGCGCAGCTGGTCAGCAGCGAGTGGCGCGGCCAGACCCGCCTGGAATTCCACGGGCAGGCGCTGCGCGCCCCGGCCCCCCTGCGGCTGGACGCGCCGCCCGCCCCGCAGCCCTACCCGCGCCTGAACCCGAAAGCGGCCATGGACCACCTGCGTGCCGGAGCGGCCGCGCACGCCACTGGCCCCATCGCCGCGTACCTGCGTGACAACGTGCCGGGCCTCACCCTGACCGGGCCGGGCGACGCGCACCCCGGCGGCGAACTGATCCTGTACGCCCTGCCGCCCGAGGACGACCTGCGCCGCTGGGTCAGCGGGGGCCGCGTGTCCTTCGCGTTCGGTCCCCGGACCCTCGCGGACCTGGAAGGCAGCCTGACCCGCCACCACCTGGGCACCCCGCCCGCCAACCCCCTGCTGGGCACCGAGGACGGCCTGGAAGCCGCTGCCGACGCCTACCGCCGCTGGCAGTGGGCGCACCACTGGCGCACCCTGGACGACGACGGCTGGAGCGCCAGCGTGCACGCCATGCTGGGCCTGCCCAGCGTGCCGGCACGCGAAGCGGTCAGCGCCGACTGATACGGACTCCGATTGAATGGGCTGCAAAGCCCGCTGGGTCCGAGCGAAGCGAGTGGGAGCTGGGCGGGTTCCGGACGTGGAGTCGGCAATCCGGTGAAGTTCCGGATGGTCGGCGAAACAAACGGCAGTCCGTATGATCCGGACGGCGGTTGAACGGTTTACCCCGACCGTTCCGTCCGGGCGGAACGCCGGGGTCCGCCTTCCCCCGGACGGCCCCCGCTGCTCCCGAGGGGCTGCGATCAGGTGCCGGTCACGCGCCGCGCCAGGGCCCAGCCGCTCAGCAGCGCGCTTTCCACGCGCGGGCCGTGCGGGTCGGGCGTGAACCAGTCGCCGCACCAGCCCAGGCTCAGCGCGGCGTCCCAGTGGCAGGGGCCGGGGGCGGTGACGGCCGGAATGGCGTAGCGCCAGCGGTGCGCGAAGGCCTGCGCCACGTCCAGCGGGCCGAGGATGGCCTGCGCGGCGGCCAGCAGGTCCGGCAGCACCTGCTCGGGCGTGCGGTCCAGGTTCGCGCGGCTCCACGCGGGCGTGGCGTGCAGCGTCAGGGCGGGGGGCGCGCCGTCCGGGCGTTTGGTGTGCTCCCGCGCGATCCATTCCAGGACCGGATGGTCGGGCCGCAGGGCGCGCCAGTCGGCAGGCACGTCCTGGTGCAGGATCACGCCGGCCGCCCAGCAGGGGTCGTAGGTGACGGCGGCGGCCCGCTGCGCCGCGCCCTCGGAATCATGGCCGCGCAGGACGGCCGGGACGGCGTCGGGGCTGCCGGGGTCCAGGGTGCCCAGCAGCGCCGTGAGTTGCGGGGCCGGGACGTTCAGGATCAGCGTTGCCGCCTCCCAGTGATGCCCCTCGCGTGAATGCACCCGCCAGCCGCCCCGGGTGGCGTTCAGGCGTTCCAGGCTGGTGACGGTCACGCCGGTGTGTACGTCCAGGCCACGCGCCAGGATGCGGCCCAGGGCGCTCATGCCCGCCGGGGGCGCGTAGCGGGGGTGGCCGTCGTCCGGCGGGGTGACCTGCCCGGCCTGCCAGCGGGCCACGCCGCGCGTCCACACGGCGTTCCAGCCGTCGCGCACGCCAGCCTCGGCCAGGGTGCGGGCGCGGTCGCTGCGGGCCGTGAAGAACCGCGCCCCGTGATCCAGGCGGACCTCCGGCCCGTCCGGGAGGGTCACGCGGCGCGTCGCGGCCCGGCCGGACACGCCTCGCGCCTTGTCCAGCAGCGTCACGCGCCGGCCCGCGCGGGCAGCGTCCTGCGCGAGGGCCAGCCCGCCCAGGCCCGCGCCGACCACCAGCACGTCCCGCCCTGTCACAGCAGCGCGCGGTGGTCCGCGAGCAGGCAGCGGTCCTGCACCACGTCAATGCCGTGACTGTTCAGCTCGGCGGCCACGGCGTCGTCCCGGATGCCCAGCTGCATCCACACGACCTTCGGGGGCGGCGTCATGGCGAGGATGTCCGGCAGGTGCAACCTGACCCGGTCGCTGCGGCGGAACACGTCCACGATGTCCACCGGCACCGGGATCTCCGCGAGGGTGGAGACCGCCTTCTGCCCGAAGTGACTCTCGCCGCGCGCCGCCAGCGCCGGGTTCACGGGAATGATGGTGTAGCCCTGGCGGTGCATGTACTCCGGGACGTAGTACGCGGGTTTCACGCTGTCATGGTGAAAGCCGACCACCGCGATGACCCTGTGGGTGTTCAGGACGTCCACGATCTGCGCCGGCTGCGTCAGGAGCGTCACGCGCCGGCTCCCAGCCCGCGGTACGCGGCCTGCGCGGCGTCCAGCGTGGCGTTCAGTTCGGTGTCGCCGTGCGCGCCGCTCACGAAGATGCTCTCGAACTGGCTGGGCGCCCAGTACACGCCGCGCGCCAGCATTCCCTGGAACCAGCGGGCGAAGGCGGCCGTGTCGCTGCGGGCCGCGTCGGTGTACGTGCGCACGCTCCCGTCCGGCACGTCCTGATGGAACGCCGTGAGCATGCTGCCCACCCGGTTCACGCTGACCGGCACGCCCGCCGCCTGCGCCGCCGCCTTCAGGCCCGAGGCGAGCTGCGCCGTGTAGGCGTCCAGCCGCGCGTACAGGCCCGGGTCGTTCTCCAGGGCCTTCAGGGTGGCGAGCCCCGCGGCCATCGCGAGCGGGTTCCCGCTGAGCGTGCCTGCCTGGTACACCGGTCCCTGCGGCGACACGAAGTCCATCACGTCGGCCCGGCCGCCGTACGCGCCGACCGGCAGGCCCCCGCCGATGATCTTGCCCCAGCAGATCAGGTCCGGCTGCAGGCCCAGCAGGCCGGTCGCGCCGTTCAGGGACAGGCGGAACCCGGTCATGACCTCATCGGCGATCAGCAGCGTCCCGTGGTCCCTGACGCGGTGCAGCGCCGCCAGGAACTCCGGCGTGGGCACCAGCACCCCGGCGTTCCCCACGACCGGCTCGAAGATCACGGCTGCCAGCTCGTGCCCCCGCTCGGCCAGCAGGGCGTCGAGCGCCTGCGGGTCGTTGTACTCGCTGACCAGCGTCAGGCGCGCGTACTCCTCGGGCACGCCCGCGCTGCTGGGGGCCGCCGCGCCCAGGTGCCCCTCGTTCGTCATCAGGCCGCTCCCGGCCTCGACGAGCAGGCCGTCGGCGTGCCCGTGGTAGTTCCCGCGGAACTTCAGGATGAACTTGCGGCCCGTCACGCCACGCGCCAGGCGCAGGGCACTCATGGTCGCCTCGGTGCCGCTGCTGACGAAACGCACGCGGTCCACGCCGGTCAGGCGCGTGACCTGCTCGGCCAGCAGCACCTCGCGCTCGCCGGGCGCGCCGAAACTCGTGCCGAACTGCAGGGCGTCCGCGACTGCCTCGCGCACCGCCGGGAGGTTGTGCCCCAGGATCATCGGTCCCCACGACCCGATGTAATCGAGGTAGCGGGTGCCGTCGGCGTCCGTCAGGTACGCGCCCTGCGCGCTGGCAATGAAGCGCGGCGTGCCGCCCACGCTGCGGAAGGCCCGCACCGGGCTGTTCACCCCGCCGGGCGTGACGGCGCGCGCCCGCGCGAACAGCGCCTCGGACTGCGCGGTCGGTGCGGGCAGGACGGCAGAAACAGGCTCAGTCTTCATGACGCTCACCTTAGCGGAGGCCCGTGAGGCAAGTGCGGACCCCGGCACACAGAAGCCCGCGGTGAGCCTGTCCACCGCCGCGATCCTGAACGAACGATGAAGCCCCGCCCCGACTGTGCGGGGGCTCGGAGGCAGGCGAGGCGGGAAGCAGAGTTCCCCGCCCCCGCGCCCTCTACAGGCCCAGCAGGCCCAGCGCGGCCGTGTCGGTCAGCTCCCGCTGGAAGGGCTGCACCAGCGCCCGCTCCTGCGCCGTGCCGGTCTGCACGTCGCGGTTCAGGTCCGGCAGCTGCCCACGCTGAAGCGATTGCGCCGCCTGCGCGAAATCGATGTTCGGCACGCCCAGCGCGCGGTTCACGCCGGCCCGCACCTGCGCGTAGCGTGCCGGGGTCATCCCCTCGGCCGCCAGCGCCGCCGCCTGCGCCTGCCGGGCCGCGCCCACACTGCTGCCCGCGTCGCGCAGGACCGTCATCACCTGCAGCAGGTTCGGGTTCTGGCCGTTCTGAATGTCGGTCCACACCTGCTGCACGCCCGTGAACGAAGTGCCCATCGCGGCACTCACCTTCCGGCGCACCCGCACGAACTGCTGCACCTCCGCCCGCGTGAGCGGCGCGGCCTGCGTGCCGGCACCGCCCCCGGCCGGCTGCCCTGTCTGCCGCTGCCCCGACTGCGGCTGGCTCTGCGCGGCCTGCGGCTGCCAGTTCGTCAGGAACGACCGCGCCGGCTGAACCACCAGGAACCACGTCAGTCCTCCCAGCAGCGCCAGCACCAGCAGCGTGCCCCCCCCGCAGCCCAGGCAGCCGCACCCCAGACCCCGTCCCTGCTTCACGCGCCCACCCCTGCATTCAGGTTGGGTGCTGTTTCCGGACCTGCGCCACTCTGTCTCATGGCTTCAGGTACGCAGGTGTCCCCCGGATAGTTCCAGCTGAAGCGGACCGTCGCCGCCCCACCCCCCACGGAGCGCGGCGGCCGAGGCGCTATCATCACCTCCGACTCAGACAATTCACATGCGCCGCGCGCGCACTTCCGGAGGCTCCACCATGATGCGTTCCCTGACCGCCAGCCTGCTCGCTGCCCTCGCCCTCTCCGCCTGCTCCCAGCAGACCGCCCCCGCCGCACTCCGCGCCCAGGACACCCGCACCTTCACGGCCGTGACCCCCACCCTGACCGCCCGTCCCGGCGCGGACCTGTACCAGGGCACCATGGACGCCCTGCGCGGCAAGGCCGCCTACGCCATCGAGGTGCCCGCCAACTGGAACAAACAGCTGATCATGTACGCCCACGGCTACGCCGGAGACGGCCCCGACCTGAAAGTCCAGGCGCCCGCCCTGCGTGACTACTGGCTGAGCCTCGGGTACGCCTGGGCCGCCAGTTCCTACAGCGCCAACTACTACGACGTGCAGGCCGGCGTGGAGGACACCAACGCCCTGGCCAACGCCTTCAGCAGCCTGACCGGCAGCAAGTACGCCCAGCCCACCAAGACCCTGATCATGGGCGTCAGCATGGGCGGGCACGTCGCCGGGGCCGCCGTCGAGAAGGAGACCGCGCAGACCGCCCGGAACAAGACGACCTACGCCGCTGCCATGCCGGTCTGCGGCGTCATGGACGAGGAATACGAGTTCCAGTGGCTGGGCGACTACACCCTGGTCGCCGCGCACCTCGCCGGCCTGGGGCCCAAGGCCTTCCCGCAGGGAACTGACACCTTCAAGGCCCTGCTGCCCGACATTCTCACCGCGAACTTCACGTCCACCAGCGGCGCGCTGTGGCAGGAGAACGCCACGCAGGGCGCCAAACTCCGTGAGATCGCCCGCAACCTCACCGGCGGCCCCCGCCCCGTGTTCGACCTGGGCTTCCGCGTGGGCGCCCTCCAGGGAGCGGTCCTGAGCACCGGCGGTTCCGACGGCACCGTCAGCGGCGTCCTGCCCCGCAACATCTACGGCAACGCCGCCACCACCTACCGCTGGACGACCGCCGCCACCCCCACCGACGCCGAGAAGGCCTTCAACGCCGGCATCCTGCGCGTCACCCCCGCCCAGGACCCCAACCCGGCCGTCAGCGGCCGCGTCCGCTCCCTGCCCCGCATGAACGGCGAGATCAGCGTCCCGGTCCTGACGCTGCACACCACCGGCGACTTCTACGTGCCGTTCAAGCACCAGCAGCTGTACCGCGCCGCCGTCACCGCCACCGGCAACGGCGACCGCCTCGTGCAGCGCGCGGTCCGCGCCGCCGGGCACTGCGAGTTCACGGCCGCCGAACTCATCGAGGGCTTCGGCGACCTCGTGAAGTGGGAAGCCGGGGGCGCCAAACCTGCCGGTGACGACGTCACCACGCCCGCCGTGATTGCCGACCCGGCCTACGGCTGCCGCTACACCCGTGGCACCCGCGCCGGCGTGGACGCCTGCCCCGCAAACTGAGGGCGGTGGGGTGGAGTAGTCATACGGACTCCGATTGAATGGGCTGGAAAGCCCGCTGGGTCCGAGCGAAGCGATTTGGAGCAACACGGGTTCCGGCCGTGGAGCCGGCAATCCGGTGAAGTTCCGGATTGTTGGCGAAACAAACGGCAGTCCGTATCGGTAGACACAGAGCAGCGGCGGGGGCATGCCGGTTCGGGGTGCTCCCGCCGCCGTCGGTTCAGTCCGGCAGGGTGGGCAGCACGGTCACCAGCGCCCGGCCCTCCCGCAGCGAGGCGGTGACCGGCCCGCCCCGCACCTCGTTGCTGACGGTCCAGCCGCTCCCCGCTGGAACATCCGCCTCCGTCAGCGGCCAGCGCACGCCGCCCAGGCTCAGGCCCCGCAGCCCGGAGACGGCCAGCACGCTCAGGGTCGCGCCGGGCGGCGCGGCCAGCGACAGGGCAGAGGCGGGCGTCAGCGGCCAGCCCCACTCGTCCCCGCTGGTCAGGGTCACGCGCAGGCCGTCGCGTTCCGTCAGGCGCAGGGCCAGCAGCGCCAGCGCCAGCGTGTGATCGAAGCGCCCGCCGAAGGCCCCCACGAACACCAGTTCCGCCGCGCCGCGCGTCCGGGCGGCCCGCACGGCCAGCTCCGCGTCCGTCTCGTCCTTCGCGGCCGGGTGAACCTCGCGCGGCGCGTCCAGGCGCAAGCCGGCCGACGAGTCGAAATCTCCCACCCAGGCGTCCACCGGCACGTTCAGCCCCCACCCGGTCAGCAGCGCCGCGTGCCGCGCCCCGCCGTCCGCCGCGATCACCACGTCCGGACGCGGCAACGCCTGCAGCAGTGGCGACTCCACCAGCCGCCCCCCCACCAGAATCCACGCGATCAAGCTGTCCTCACGCCCGGCAGTATGCCGCGCGGCGCGCGGACCCCGCCGGGACTTCGTGTGCTAGGATCAAATCCCGGAGGCCGAGCGCCCCGGTTTTTCTTTTTGGCCCCTTTGCAGTGGGGTGGCCCCGCGTGGGGCGGGCGCTCGCGGTCAGACATGAAATACATCTTCGTTACAGGCGGCGTCGTCAGCAGCCTCGGTAAAGGCGTGGCCAGCGCGTCGCTCGGGGCGCTCCTGCGCGCCCGCGGCTACCGGGTCACGGCCGTCAAGATCGACCCGTACATCAACATCGACGCCGGCACCATGCGCCCCTACGAGCACGGCGAGTGCTTCGTCACCGCCTCGGGCGCCGAGACCGACCTGGACATCGGGAACTACGAACGTTTCCTGGACCTGGACATCCCGGCCGGGAGCAACATCACGACCGGGCAGGTGTACCAGGAGGTCATCCGCAAGGAACGCGCCGGGGATTACCTCTCGCAGACCGTGCAGGTCATCCCGCACGTCACGGACGAGATCAAACGCCGGGTGCGCGCCGCCGGGGAACGCGCCGGGGCCGAGATCGTCCTGATCGAGGTGGGCGGCACCGTCGGCGACATCGAATCGCTGCCGTTCCTCGAGGCGATCCGGCAGTTCAAGTTCGACGAGGGCGACGAGAACGTCCTGTACCTGCACCTGACCCTGGTGCCGTACCTGGGCACCAGCAACGAGTTCAAGACCAAACCCACCCAGCACTCGGTCGCGGAACTGCGCTCCGTGGGCATCAGCCCCGACATCGTCATGGTCCGCAGCAAGGAGAAACTCCCGGCCGAGATCACCCGCAAGATTGCCGCGTTCACCAGCGTGCGCGAGAACCGCGTCTTCTCCAGCTTCGACGTCTCCCACGTCTACGAGGTGCCCCTCGCGCTGGAGGAACAGGGCCTGGGCAAGACCGTCGAGGACATCCTGTCCCTCGAACGCATCCACCCGAACCTCGCCGTGTGGCAGAACGCCGTCAAGACCATCAAGCAGCCGGCCCGCGAGGTCACCATCGCCATCGCCGGGAAGTACACCGCGATGCCCGACGCGTACCTGAGCCTCATGGAGTCCCTCACGCACGCCGGCATCGCCAACGACGCCCGCGTGAACATCCAGTGGGTGAACGCCGAGGACCTCGCCGACCCCAGCGTCACCGACGCCGACGTGAAGGCCAGACTCGCGCAGGCCGACGGCATCCTCGTGCCCGGCGGGTTCGGCATCCGCGGCATCGAGGGCAAGATCCGCGCCGCGCAGTACGCCCGCGAGAGCGGCACCCCGTACCTGGGCATCTGCCTGGGTATGCAGATCGCCGTGATCGAGTACGCCCGCCACAAGGCCGGCCTGGAAGGCGCGAACAGCGCCGAGTTCGACGAGTACGCCCCGCACAAGGTCATCGACCTGATGCCCGAACAGCTCGAAGTCGCCGGGATGGGCGGCACCATGCGCCTCGGCGACTGGCCCATGGACCTGCAGGCCGGCACGAAGATCGCCGAACTGTACGGCGTCCCGCAGGGCGGCACCGTCCGTGAACGCCACCGCCACCGCTTCGAGGTGAACCCCGCCTACACGCAGCAGCTCAAGGACGCCGGACTGGTCATCAGCGGCGTCACCCCCGGCGTCGAGGGACGCGGCGCGGGTCTCGTGGAGACCATCGAGATTCCCGGCCATCCCTTCTTCGTGGCCCTCCAGGCCCACCCGGAATTCAAGAGCCGCCCCATGCGCCCCAGCCCCCCCTTCGCCGCCTTCATCAAGGCCGCGCTGGACGCCCAGCAGGTGTAATCACGGTCAGGAGAGGGGGCGGCTGCGCGAGGCGTGGCCGCCCCCTGGCGGTTGGGGGTGTGGGGCCTGGGTGGGCCTCGACGTGGGCGGTCAGGTCGCGCACACGCTGCCCGCCATCAGCCATCCAGCCCCAGCCGGCGCAGCGCGGCGTCCACCTGCGCTTCCAGGTGGGCGTGGTCGCCGCTGTTGTCGACGACGACGGTCGCCCGAGCGCGTTTGTGCTCGGCGGGCATCTGGCGGGCGTCGCGGGCCAGGACCTCGGTCTCGCTCAGGCCGCTGCGTTCCATGACGCGCCGCACACGCAGGGAGAGCGGCGCGTCCACGACGATCACGGCGTCCATGCTGGCGTCCAGGCCACCCTCGAACAGCAGGGGGATGTCCTGCACGATCACACGCTCGCCCCGCGCGGCAGCCTGCGATTCCAGCGCCCCCATGCGCTCACGCACGCGCGGGTGTGTGACGCGGTTCAGGTCCGCCAGGGCTGCCGGGTTGCCGAAGACCCGCGCGGCCAGCGCGGCGCGGTCGAGGATGCCGTCCGTGACCACGCCGGGAAAGCGGGCGTCGAGCAGGGCCAGCACCTCGGGGTCCTGCGTGACCAGCCGCGCCTGCTCGTCGGCGTCCAGGACGGTCAGGCCGCGTGCGCGCAGCAGGGCCGCGACAGTGCTCTTGCCGGCGCCGATGGACCCGGTCAGGCCCACACGCCGGAGGGTGGAAAGACTCATGCTGCGGACTGTAGCAGTGCCGGCAGGCGCGGCGGGCGGGTCAGCTGCCGGTCACGTGTGGCGTGAAGACTGTCAGAATGGGTCGCCCCGCATCTCACAGCCACTTCACCCCAGCTGTGTCCGTTCTCACGTATTATCCGCTCACGCCACATGCTGGCAGGGCGTGGTCGTTCCGGTGCAGCCGCGCCGGGCGAACCCCACGGAGGTTTTTCGAGTGAATCGACGCACGACCGTTTCTGGCCTGCTGGGCCTGATGATCACCCTGGGCCTCGCCGCGGCGTCCACCGCCGCCGCCCAGACCACTCCCGCTCAGTCCGCTCCCGCCCAGACGACCCCCGCGCCCACCGCACCGGCGCCGGTCACCCCGACCCGTTCCATTCCCGCCGCGAACTACGTGGCGGTCGGGGTGTACTACTACGAGCAGGGACAGTTCGATCAGGCGTACGTGGCGTACCGCGCCGCCGCCGAGATCGACCCCCGCAACCCGGAAGCGTTGATCGGTCTGGGGCGCGCGCAGGTGAAACTGCGCCTGTACAGCGCCGGAATCGAGACCCTCAAGCGCCTGATCAGCCTGGACAGCCGCAACTTCGACGCGTACATCTCGCTGTCGCAGGCGTACGTGCAGCAGTACATCGGCGCCGGGGACCGTGCCAGCGTGGCGTCCAACCTGGGCGAGGCGCTGCGGATCCTGACCGACGCGGAAGCGGTGGCGCAGGCCAGCAGCGCGAAGAACATCGCGCTCAGCCGCGTGTGGAACGAGCGCGGGTACGTGTACAAGTTGCAGGGTGACGGCACGCGCGCCATCGAGGCGTTCCGGCAGGCGTCCACGCTGAACCCCGACAACTCGATCCTGCTGTACAACCTGGGCGACATGTACTACGCGACCGGGAACATCCCGCAGGCGCTCGATTACCTGCAGCAGGCCGTGATCGTGGACCCGCGCGACGCCTTCAACCGCGCGTACTACGCGAAACTGCTGGCCCTGAGCGGCAACCTGACGGCCGCGCGGCCCGAGGCGGCCCAGGCAGCGAGACTGGCCCCGAAGAACGCCTACGCGGTCGGGCAGTACGGGGTGGTCAGTTACCTCGCCAAGGACCCCACCACCGCCCGCGCGCAGCTGACCCAGGCGGTCAAGCTCGACCCGCTGCGCTACCCGGAGTTCTACTACTACCTGGGCCGCCTGAACCTGGACGGCGGGGAACTGAAAGCCGCGCGTGAGAACCTGACGCGCGCCGCCGCGCTCGGCAGCAACACCCCGGAGTACCTGTACTACCTGGGCCTCAGTTACGAGCGCGGGGCGGGCGCTGTCGCCCCGGACCGCCTGAAGGCCCGCGAGAACTACGAGGCGGCCCTGAAACTCAGCCCCGGGTACAAGCCCGCCCAGGAAGGCCTGAACCGCGTCCGCTGAGCGCCGGGCCTGTCACAGAATTCTGACAGCGCCTGCCCTCCCGGACAGCGGCCCCGAGTCCCCGGAACGACCAGCCCCTCGCGGCTGGTCGTTCCCTGTTTGCCCCCCCCACCACCCCCGCCCCCCGGGAGGTCACTGAGGGCAGACGCCGTCTGGCACGGGCAGAAGCCGGGCAGCGCCCGGATGGCGGGGGCGGGCGTGTTCCCCCCCGGATGGGGGTGTCGGCGTGGGTGGCCGTTCATGACCCTGCGCGTGAGCCGCCTGAAAGGGACCACTGACTAAGGTGAGGGCACTTCAACCGCTGAACCTCTCAGACAGCGAAAAAGGAACCCTCACATGCCCATCCACCTTCACCCCCTGACCCTCCTGATTCCGACCGCCTTGCTGCTCGCCTCCTGCGGCGCCGGCCCCAGCGCTCCCAGCGCCGTGGGCAGCAGCGCCGCCACCGGCACCCAGGGCAGCGCCCCGCGCGACGCGGGCAGCCAGACCATGAGCGCCGAGGAAGCCCAGATCCTGCGGGAAATCAACGAGGCGCGCGCCGTGCCCCGCAGCTGCGGCACCCAGCGCTTCGCGGCGGCCGCGCCCGTCAGCTGGAACGGCTACCTGGCCGCCGCCGCCCGCGCCCACGCCGGCGACATGGCCGCCCGCGGGTACTTCGACCACAACACCCCGGAGGGCGTCAAACCCGCCCAGCGGGCCGAGGCCGCCGGGTACACCGGCTGGCAGATGGTGGCGGAGAACATCGCGGCCGGGTACACCCTGGGGAACGTCACGCAGGGCTGGCTGGACAGCCCCAGCCACTGCAAGACCCTGATGGACCCCAGCCTGAAGGAAGTGGGCGTGGGCTACGTCTACAAGCCCGGCAGCAGGTACGGCACCTACTGGGTGCAGGACTACGGCACGCGCTGAAGCGTGACCGCACCGCGCTCCAGGGTTGAAGCTGGGCGCACGCGACAAAGAATGGGCGGGACGGTTCTGTGAGGGGAGCCGTCCCGCCCAACCTGTTGGGCGCCGGCCGCGCACCTCGGCGCGGCCCTGGACGGCGCGGCCGGTTCAGGCAGCCGGGCGCACCGGGCCGGGCCGCGCCGCTAGACTGACCGGGTATGTCCGTGCCCGCCACCCCGCCCACCAGCGCCACCAGCAGCGCCGCCGCACAGGCCCGCGCCGTGCAGTCGCGCGACACGACCCCCCAGGACCTGACGGCCGCCACCCTGGCCCGCATCGAGGCGGCCCGCGAGCTGAACGCCGTCCTGAGCGTCAACCCGCACGCCGACGGGCAGGCCGCGCAGGTGCAGGCCCGCCTGGACGCCGGTGAGGTGCTGCCGCTCGCGGGCGTGCCGGTGATCGTCAAGGACAACATCAACGTGACGGGCACCGCCACCACCAGCGGCAGCCGCATCCTGCGCGGCTACGTCAGTCCCTACGACGCCACGGCCGCCGCGCGGCTCGTGCAGGCGGGCGCCGTGATCGTCGCGAAGGCCAACATGGACGAGTTCGCCATGGGCAGCTCCACCGAGAACAGCGCCTACGGCCCGACCCTGAACCCGCACGACACGGCCCGCGTGCCCGGCGGCAGCAGCGGCGGCAGCGCCGTGGCCGTCGCCGCCGGCCTGAGCGCCGTCAGCCTGGGCAGCGACACCGGCGGCAGCGTCCGCCAGCCCGCCGCGTTCACCGGCGTGTACGGCCTGAAACCCACCTACGGCCGCGTCAGCCGTTACGGCCTGATCGCGTACGCCAGCAGCCTCGACCAGATCGGGCCGTTCGCCCGCAGCGCCGAGGACCTCGCGCTCGTCATGAACGTCATCGCGGGGCACGATCCCCTGGACGCCACCAGCCTGCACGCGCCGCCCGCCTTCACCGCCGGGACGCCCGACGACCTGCGCGGCCTGCGGGTCGGCGTGATCACCGAGAGCCTCGCCGGGAACACCGTGGGCGTGAACGCCACGCTGAACGCCACCCTGGACGCCCTGCGCGGCGCGGGCGCGACCACCGCCGAGGTCAGCCTGCCGGAACTGCGCTACGCCATCGCCGCGTACTACCTGATCGCCATGCCCGAGGCGAGCAGCAACCTCGCCCGCTTCGACGGCATGGTGTACGGACAGCGCGCGTCCGGCAGCGACGTGACCGAGGCCATGACCCTGACCCGCGAGCAGGGCTTCGGCCCGGAAGTGCAGCGCCGCATCCTGATCGGCACGTACGCCCTCTCGAGCGGCTACTACGACGCGTACTACAGCAAGGCCATGAAGGTCCGCCGCCTGATCGCCGACCGCTTCACGCAGGCCTTCGGGCAGTTCGACGTGCTCGTCACGCCCACCAGTCCCTTCCCGGCCTTCCGGCGCGGCGAGAAGACCAGCGACCCGCTGGCCATGTACGCCGCCGACGTGGACACCGTCGCCGTCAACCTCGCGGGCCTCCCGGCCCTGAGCGTCCCCGCCGGCTTCGAGACGGTGGACGGCACGCCCCTGCCGGTCGGCATCCAGTTCATTGCCCCTGCCCTGCACGACGAACGTCTCGTGCGGATCGCCGGGGCGCTGGAAGGCATCGGCCTCGCGCAGCCGCAGGTGGCACCAGGGTACTGATACGGACTGCCGTTTGTTTCGCCAACAATCCGGAACTTCACCGGATTGCCGGCTCCACGTCCGGAACCCGTTTTTCTTCCACTCGCTTCGCTCGGATTGAATGGGCTTTCCAGCCCATTCAATCGGAGTCCGTATGAGGAGGTGGTGGGTTGTCGGGTGTGGGAACGGCTGATCCTTCACCCCCCACCCCCCTCACGCCCAGGCGCGCACGACTTTCAGCTGCTCGCCGTCGCCGTCCACGACCGCCACGAGGTCGCCGTTCAGGGTGACGACGTGGCGGCCCCGGGCGGGATGGGCCGGGCGTTTGCCCTGGCGGAGTTCACGGGCCACGCGGTCGTCGGCCTCGATCACTGGGAAGTCCAGCGCGGCCAGGTCGGGAATGCCGGCCGCGCCGGGCAGGTCGTCCACCGTCACGGCGTCCCGCAGGTCGTAGCGGCCCACGCGGGTGCGGACGAGTCCGCCCAGGTGCGCGGGCACACCCAGTGCGGCGCCCACGTCGCGCGCCAGGGAGCGCAGGTACGTGCCGCTGCCCACGCTGGCGCGCACCAGCAGGGTGGGGTACTCGCCCAGCGCGGGCGGCAGCGTGAAGGTGTGTCCAGTCTCCGCCGGGGTCCAGCTCCGCGAGTCGAAGGTGCGCGGCGCGGCCTCCACGCCGGGGTACACGCCCAGCAGGTCCAGCGAGTGGATCACCACGTTGCGGGCGGGCAGGTCCAGCGCACCGCCCGCACGGGCGACCGCATAGGCCCGCTGGCCGCCCACTTGGATGGCGCTGTACTGCGGCGGCACCTGCGCCTGCGGCCCCGTGAAGGATTGCAGCAGCGTCTGCACCTGCGCCGGGTCCAGGGATGGCACGTCGCCCGTCTCCTCGACCGGGCCCTCGGCGTCCAGGGTGGGCGTCCCGGCCCCCAGGCTGATCCACGCGAGGTAGTCCTTGCTGTCGGCCTCCATGAACTGCACGACCTTCGTGCTGTCGTCCACGCACAGCACCAGCACCCCGGTCGCCAGCGGGTCCAGCGTCCCGGTGTGCCCGACGCGTTTGGTGCCGCGCGCCCGCCTCGCGCGGTTCACGACATCGTGCGAGGTGAGGTTCAGGGGTTTGTCGACAGCGATCACGGGCATACGCGCGAGGCTACCAGAGGACAGGCGCCGGCAGTGGACCGTGACGTCCGGGGATTCTCACGGTCCACGCTTCACTCACCTGTTCCCGCGTAGACTGATTCCTGTGTTGCGTGTCGCGTTCTGGCTGACCGCCCTGCTGTTCATTCCGCTGGGCCTGTACCTGTACTTCCTGTCGCCGGGCGTGGCGGCCCTGCTGGGCGTCTCGCCGCTGTGGCTGGCACGCGGCAGCGGCGCGCTGCTGCTGGCCTGGGGCGCCTTTCAGGTGGCGGCCAGTTTCCGGCCGGACGCCGTGAAGGTCGCCGGCCTGGCCGGCGGGAACCTGCTGTGCGTGGCCGCGCTGCTGCCCGCCGCGTTGCGCGGCGCGGACGCCCTGCCGCCCGCCCTGCGCTCGCTGCTGCTGGGCCTGTCGGTCTTCCTGCTCGTCCTGGCCGTGCTGGCCATTCTCTCCTTTCCATCCCGCCGGGGGCGCCTATGACCGACCGATCCGCTGACCATCCTGACTCCACTCCCGCCAGCTCCGGCGGGGAACGCCTGCAGACCAGTCCCGGCGGGGAACGCCTCCAGAAACGCCTCGCGCGCGCCGGGTTCGCCTCGCGCCGCGCCGTCGAGGACCTGATCAAGGCGGGCCGCGTGACCGTGAACGGCGAGGTCGCCGCGCTGGGCCGCACCGTCACCGACGCGGACGACATCCGCGTGGACGGGCAGCTGATCGAGACCGAGAGCGTCCCGAAGGTCACGTTCATGCTGTACAAACCGCGCGGGTACGTCACGACCGCCCGCGACGAGTACGGCCGCCGCAACGTGCTGGACGCCATGCCGCACATTCCGGGCCTGCACCCGGTCGGCCGTCTGGACCGCGACTCGGAAGGGCTGCTGCTCCTGACCACCGACGGTGACCTGACGCTGACCATGACCCACCCCCGCTACGGGCACGAGAAGGCGTACCGCGCCTGGACGGACGGCCCGCAAGAACCCACCCAGGCGGACCTGGACGCCCTGACGGACGGCACCCTGAAACTGGAGGACGGCCCGGCCCGCGCCCTGCAGGCGACCCCGGCGCGCGGCGGGGCGTTCGTGACGCTCGGCGAGGGCCGCAACCGGCAGGTGCGGCGCATGCTCGACGGCATCGGGCACCCGGTCACACGCCTGCTGCGCTACCGCGTGGGCGGCCTGTGGCTGGGCAACATGGAAGTCGGCGAGTACCAGCAACTCGACGGGCGCGACCTGCAGGACCTCCTGCACCCCGAGAAGGTCCCGGCGGCCGTCTGGGACCGCGAGTGGGAACGCATCCAGAAACGCTGGGGGTAATACGGACTCCGATTGAATGGGCTGGAAAGCCCGTTCAATCCGAGCGAAGCGAGTGGAAGAAAAACGGGTTCCGGACGTGGAGCCGGCAATCCGGTGAAGTTCCGGATTGTCGGCGAAACAAACGGCAGTCCGTATAAGGGGGCTGTGGGCTGAGAGGCAGTGCTGTTCCCGCAACCCACAGCCCACACCCCATCCTGCTATGCTCTGTCCTTGCGGGGGAATGTTCGGCCGCGCCCAGGCGTGAGTCTGGGTGAGGAAAGTCCGGGCACCGCAGGGCAGGGATGCCAGCTAACGGCTGGTCGGCGAGTCAAGTGCCCGCGGCGCGCGCCTGCGTGCGGGTGGCGGCGAAGCCGAAGGACAGTGCCACAGAAACCAGACCGCCACCTGCTGGCGTTTCAGTACGTGAAGCCCCGGCGCGGGCGGGCAGGTGGTCAGGGTGAAACGGTGCGGTAAGAGCGCACCAGGCTCCCGGGAGACCGGGAGTGTCTGGTAAACCCCATCCGGTGCAAGACCCGACAGTGCGCGAGGGTGGCCCGCCCTATGACCGCCAGGATGGTCGCTTGAGGCGCGCGGCGACGCGCGTCCCAGAGAGATGGCCGAACAGTCACGAGAGTGGCGGACAGAACCCGGCTTACAGTTCCCCCGCACCACACGAGCAGGCCGCCTCCGAGCAACCGGGGCGGCCTGCTTCGGGCTGCTGGCTGGAGGGGTGGGCTGTGGGAACGGCTCCTGCCGCCCGCAGCCCACGGCCTACAGCCCCTTCTTCGCGTCCAGCGCGGCCAGCACGAACGCGGCGATCATCAGGACGCCGCCGATGGGCGTGACGGCACCCAGGATCTTCACGCCGGTCAGGGTCAGGAGGTACAGGCTGCCGCTGAAGATCACGGCGCCCGCCAGCAGCGGCCAGGGCGCGCGGGTCTGGGTGGGCTGGGTGCCCAGCACCAGCAGGGCCAGCGCGGCGTACATCTGGTAGCGCACGCCGGTCTCGAAGGTGCCCAGGGCTTCGGGCGTCAGCTGGGCTTTCAGGGCGTGGGCGCCGAACGCGCCGAGCGCGACACCCGCGGCGGCCAGGACGGCGCCGGTACGGAAGGAGTTCAGGGCGGGCATGCGGGCATGCTAGGCGGGACCGGCGGGGAAAGTGTCCTGGGAGACCGCGGGGGGGGGAAACGGCCGGGTGGGGGAGACCGGTGGGAAAACAGAGGCGTTCGGGACGACTTTGTGGGTTCTGGTGGGGATTGGTGGTAATTCGTGGGGAGGACTGTTACACTCGCCGCATCAACCTAAATACGTTTAGTTCGTGTTCATGGTTGAACGTTGCCTGACGTTCCGCCGGGCGTGCCGGTGGGAACGGGTGGGGAAAAGGGGAGACGTTGCCGTTCGGAGAGTACCCGTACACCATCGACGACAAGGGGCGTGTGGTCATCCCACCGCCTTTTCGTGAGTTCGTGGAGGACGGCATGATCCTGACGCGCGGCATGGAAGGCTGCCTGTACGTGTTTCCGCTCTCCAGCTGGAAGCGGGTGGAAGAGCAGCTTGAAGGGTTGCCCCTCACGGACGCCGGGTCACGGGCGTTCGTGCGTTTCTTTTACTCCGGCGCGAACAAGGCGCGGCTGGACAACCAGAGCCGCGTGTCGGTCCCGCAGACGCTGCGGGCCTTCGCGGGGCTGGACAGTGACGTGATCGTGGCGGGCGCGCCCGGTCGCCTGGAACTGTGGAACCCGGACCGCTGGGAGTCGGCCATCACGGCCGTGCAGGACAACCCACCCAACCCCGACCTTCTCGTGAACTTCGTGGCGTGAACAGCATGAATGCAGATACCGAACAGCCCAACCACATGATCCCGGAGCCCTCCACTCCGTCTGAAACCGTTCCGACCGCGCCCAGCTCCCCCGAATCCGCGGACGCCGACGGCGCCGAGGGAGCCGGCGTCCTCACGCACGTCCCGGTGCTTGCCGACGAGGTCGTCGCGGCCCTGGCCCCCGCGCCGGGCAAGGTGTTCGTGGACGGCACGCTGGGCGGCGCCGGTCACACCGGGCTGCTGCTGGCGGCCGGCGCGACCGTGTACGGCATCGACCAGGACCCCTTCGCGCTCGACCGGGCGCGCGCCGCGAACCACCCGGGCCTGCACGTCCTGCAGGGCAACTACCGTGACATGGTGTCGCTGCTGGCGGGCGCGGGCGTCACGCAGGTGGACGGCATCCTGCTGGACATCGGCGTGAGTTCCTTCCAGCTGGACGACACCGGGCGCGGGTTCTCCTACCACACCGAGGCGCCGCTGGACATGCGCATGAGTCAGTCCGGCGAGAGTGCGGCCGACGTGGTGAACGGGTACGACGAGGAGGACCTCGCGGCGATCATCTACGAGTACGGCGAGGACCGCCTGTCGCGCCGCATCGCGCGGGGCATCGTGTACGCCCGCGAGAAGGCGCCCATCGAGACGACCGTGCAGCTGGCCGACATCGTCAAGCGGGCGTACCCTGGCTTCAGCAAGGGCATCCACCCGGCCCGGCGGACCTTCCAGGCGCTGCGCATCCACGTGAACGACGAACTGGGCGCACTGCGCGACGGTCTTCAGGCGGCCGAGACGCTGCTGGCACCGGGGGGCCGGCTGGCGGTCATCAGTTTCCACTCGCTGGAGGACCGCATCGTGAAGCGCTTCCTGCTGGGCAGCCAGGTCCTGTCGCCACTCACCAAGCGCCCCGTGGTGGCCTCGGAGGCCGAGCAGGCCCTCAACCCCCGGGCGCGCAGCGCGAAACTCCGTTCGGCCGAACGGGTGGGGCGCGCGTGATCCTGCCGTTCCGGAAGGGTGCGGGGCTGCGGGAGGTCCGGCTGGGCCGCCTGACGGTCGACACCAGCCTGCCCACCTGGCGGGGCCGGGCGGTGCGGTACGTGCTGATCTACCTGCTGATGGTGGTGACGCTGGTGACGGTCCGCGCCGCGACGCAGCAGGTCCGCCCGGCGCTGCGGGAAGCGCAGGCGCGTGAGGCGGTCCTGACCACCCGCCGGGACGATCTGGCGATCGAGCTGCAGACGCTGGAGAACCCGCAGCGGCTGAGGGACTGGGCCTTCGCGAACGGCATGCAGCGCCTGACGGACGCCGCCAAGGTGACGGAGAAGATCGGGGGCGTGCGCCCGGTCCCGGCGCCGGCCGCGCCGGAACGCAGGGTGGAGGTGAGCGTTCAGTGGAAGTGAAGATCCGTAACCGTTCGGTGCTGATGCGCGTGCTGGCGCTGTGCATGTTCCTGACGCTGGTGTGGGCGTACGCCCAGCTGGAGTGGGGGGTACCGCAGACCGTGAAGAGTTCCGTGGTGCAGGCGCGCGGGCAGATCGTGGCGTCGGACGGCAAGGTGCTGGCCATGAGCCGGGACGGCAAGCGCGTGTACCCGCAGGGGCACATCGCGGGGCAGCTGCTGGGCATGATGGGCGCCACCGAGGGGCTCGAGGGACTCGAAGCGGCGTACAACGGCTCGCTGGCGGCCGGGCAGACCCTGAAACTCACCCTGGACACCGAGGTTCAGGCGTCTGCCGAGGCGGCGCTGGCCAAGGCCGTGCCGGAGCACCGTGGGGAGTTCGGGTCGGTGGTGGTGCTCGAGACCCGCACGGGCCGCGTGCTGGCGGCCGCGACGTACCCGCCGTTCAATCCGAACGTGTGGCGCCGGTTCAAGGAAACCGATTGGCTGAACCGTCCGTTCGTGACGCGCTTCGAGCCGGGGTCGACCATCAAGGCGCTGGTGGTGGCGGCCGCGATCAACGAGGGCCTGACCACCCCGGACACCGTGTACAACACACCCATGCGCCGTTTCGTGGGGGGGCGCTGGGGCAGCACCATCGGGGACGCCGTGGATCATCCGGGGTCGCTGAGCACGCAGGGCATCCTGCGTTACAGCAGCAACGTGGGCATGAGTCACGTTGTCGAGCGCTTTCCGATGGAGACCATGCGGTCGTACCTGGAGGCCTACGGGTTCGGGCGCGACGTGAGCCTGCCGGCGCTGCCGGCCGCGACCGGGTCGTTGCAACCGCTGGTCCGCTGGGACGAGCTGGTGCGGGCGACCAATTCGTTCGGGCAGGGTATGAGCAGCACGACCCTGCAGCTGGCGGCGGCCTTCAACACGCTGGCGAATGACGGGCAGTACGTGTCGCCGCGGCTGGTGGAGGGCGCGGGGGGCGTGGAGCGGCGGAACGTGATCCGGCCCGAGGTGGCGCGCACGACCCGCCGGATGCTGCAGAACGTGGTGACCGAGGGCATTTTCGCGAAGGCGGGGATCGAGGGGTACACGCTGGCGGGGAAGACCGGGACGGCGCAGACCGTGGACGCCAGTGGGCGGTACTCGAAGTCGATCTATGACAGTACCTTCGCGGGGTTCTTTCCGGCTGAGGCGCCGCGCGTGACGATCGCGGTGATGGTGCACGGCGCCAAGCGCGAGTACCACGGTTCACAGCTGGCCGCGCCGATCTTCAAGGAGATCTCGGCGGACATTCTGTCCAACTGGGCCGCCGCGCCGGAGCGGCCCAGGACCAGCAATGAGTAAATCGTGAGCGTGGCTGTCGAATTGACCGCGTGATCAGTTCTCTCTTCGTGCTTCTCTCACGGTTGGTCGCCGGATCAAGGTAATCCATGCCACAAAGTGGGCCCATCTGGGACCCGGGTCGGCGGTGGTCGATACCAAATTCTGCCTGCTGCAGAACAATTCTGTGAGAAACTAAATGAGAGGATTAGAACTTATCTCATTTTACCAAGTGCCCCCAGAAGGGCACTTTCTGGTTTTTATGGACTGACGTCAATAATATGGCGTCTTTAAAATGAGATCATAAATCAAAATTTCTCAGAAAAGTGCCATTTGGAACCCGTACGCTCATTCTCGAGGTCGGGAAAGCCTTCATGCTGGCACCCGCACTTGAATCCACCCACTGAAAAACGCCGGATGCTGCCGGGCCCACCGCCCCGCCTCCGCAGGAGACCCCATGCTTCAACCCCTGATCCGCTGGACCCGCGCCGTCCTGTTCAGCCTCGCCGGAGTCGCCTCCGCCACCCCCGCCCTGCCCGCCAGCACCGTCGCCACCGACGCCGTCCGCGACGCCCTGAGCGCCGCCCCCACCGCCGCCACGCCCACCGCCCAGACCCAGAGCGCCGCGCAGGTCCGCGCCGAGGCCGTCGCCCGCGCCGAGGCCAGCCGCGACACCGTCGCCCTGACCCCCATCCGCGGCAAGACCGCCATCGCCCGCTCGACCGCCTACAACAGCGTCCCCGGCCAGACCGACGCCACCCCCTACATCACCGCGACCGGCACCCGCACCCGCCCCGGCGTCGTCGCCCTGTCCCGCGACCTGCTGCGCACCTTCCCCTACGGCACCAAGGTCATGATCGAGGACCTGAGCGGCAAGTACAGCAACATGCTCCGCGGCCGCGTCTTCGTTGTCGAGGACACCATGGCCGCCCGCAAGACCAACTCCGTGGACGTCTGGATGGCCACCCGCAGCGAGGCCCTGAACTGGGGCGCGCGGCAGATCCGCATCACCGCCGTCCGCTGATCCACCCCCCGCACCCCTGACCGGGCCCCCCTCCACGCGAGCGGGGGCCCGCGTCCGCATGGCCCAGCCGGCCCCCGCCCGGAGCTCTCTGGTATCCTCCGCTTCGCATGACTTCAGCCCCGGCCACCCCACCCGAGCGCGGCCCCGCCGCCCCCGACCGCTCGCTGGCATGGTCCCTGGCCCGCGCCCACCTGCGCCGCCGCCGCACCCAGAACGTCCTGACCATCCTCGGCATCGCCGTGGGCGTCATGGCCCTGATCGCCGCGCTCAGCCTCACCAACGGCTTTACCCGCGCGCTCGTGAACGCCACCCTGCGCGCCAGCCCCCACCTGAGCGTCACGGCCTTCACCCCGAGCGGCCCCGACCGCGCCCTGGAACGCGCCATCACCGCCGACCCGCGCGTGCAGGCTTTCACCCCCTTCCTGGCCGACAAGGGCCTGCTGACCCGCCCGGCCAGCGAGGGCCGCGCCGCCGGCGTGGACTTCGCCACGCTGTTCGGCGTGACCGGGCAGGCCGCCCGCGTCCTGGACCTCCCGCCCGCCGAACGCGCCGCCCTGGCCTCCCTGAACAGCGGCGAGGTGATCCTCGGGTCCGCCCTGGCCCGCAGCGTGGGCGCCTTCACCGGCGACGAGGTCCGCCTGCTGAACTCCACGCAGCGCCGCACCAGTCTGACCGTCCGGGGCGTGTTCACGACCGGCAACTACCTCATCGACTCCGCGTACGCCTTCACCAGCCTGCAGACCCTCCAGACCCTGCAGGGCACCACCCACATCACCGGCTACCAGCTGCGCCTGCGCGACCCGGACCTCGCCACCGCCGTCGGCCAGGACCTGACCCGCGTCCGCCCCTACTCGTCGCTGCCCTGGCAGAGCCTGTACGGCACCCTGCTCGACCAGCTGGCCCTGCAGAAGAAGGTCATCGGCTTCGTGGTGCTGCTGATCGTGATCGTCGCGGCCTTCGGGATCGCGAACGTCCTGACGCTGGCCGTCTTCGAGAAAACCCAGGAGATCGCCATCCTGCGCGCCATCGGCGCGACCCGCCGGCTGATCACGCAGGTATTCCTGCTCGAAGGCCTGGCGCTCGGCCTGGGCGGCCTGCTGCTGGGCAACCTGCTGGGCCTGGGCATCAGCGCGTACTTCACCGTGCGGCCCTTCACGCTGCCCGGCGACCTTTACTTCATCACCACCCTGCCGGTCGAGGTACGCGCCACCGACCTGCTCGGCGTGAACGCCGTCGGTCTGCTTACCACCCTGCTCGCCGCGTTGATCCCGGCCCGCCGGGCCGCCGGCATCGAACCCGCCCGCATCATCCGCTGACAGCCCGGCGAAGGCCACCCCGGCGAACCGGGCGACGACACGCCGGGCCGCCGCCCAGCCGGACCGCCCCCTGTTCCGTCAGCAACGCGGAAAAACGCCGGATTGCCGGCTCCACGTCCGGAGGGGCGTTTCTCTCCTTCTCTGCGGAACAGCGCTGCGAGTCGCCTCCGCTCGGACCCAGCGGCTTTGCAGCCCATTCAATCGGAGTCCGTATCAGGACCCCGTCACCCAGCTGACTGCGAACTGAAGCCCCATTAACATTCGTCCCCTGCCGACTCACGGTGCGTCATGTGACGGCCGCTAGGCTGCTGTTCGGAGGTAACACCATGAAAAAATTCCTGATGATCCCGGCCGCCCTGCTGCTCAGCACCGCCGCCGCTGCACCGAAAATCAGCGCCCAGAGCATCATCGTGAACCCCGCCCAGCCGGACCTGAACGTCAGCGTCCGCGTGGACAAGGACGCCAGCGGCGCCCAGAACCCCGCCTACCGCGTCGGTGACCCCATCTCCATCAGCGCCACCGTGAACCGCGACGCCTACGTGTACCTGTTCAACGTGAACCCCGACGGCAGCGTCGACCAGATTCTCCCCAACCGCCTGAGCGAGAGCAACTTCGTGAAGGCCGGCACCACCAAGAGCTTCCCCGCGCCCGACGATAACTTCAAGTACACCGTCGCCGGCCCCATCGGCCAGAACAAGGTCCTGGCGCTGGCCAGCGCGACCGAACTGGACCTCGACCAGATCAGCTCCTTCAAGACCACCCAGGACCAGTTCGCCACCGTGAACGCCAAGAACCAGAACGGCCTGGCGCAGGCGCTGAGCATCGTCGTGACCCCCCTGCCGCAGAACAGCTGGGTCAGCGACACCGCCTTCTACACCGTCGCCGCCCGCAACCCGGTCAGCACCGGCAGCCTGTTCGTCGGCACGAACGTCGCCAACGCCAGCGTCATCCTGAACGGCCAGACGCTGGGCGCCGCGAACGTCACGTACAGCAACCTGCGTGCCGGCACGTACCCCGTGCGCGTCAAGGCCCCGGGCTACCGTGACTACACCACCACCATCACCGTCCGCGCCGGCAGCACCACCAACCTGAACGTGGAATTCGCGCAGGCCGTCACGCCCGCACCCGTCACCAACCGCTTTACCGTCACCATCCGCACCAGCGTGAACGGCGCCCGCGTGTTCGTGGACGGCCAGGAAGCCGGCACCGTCAGCGGCGGCCAGCTGAACCTGCAGCTCGCGCGCGGCACGCACGAGATCCTGATGGTCGCTCCCGGCTACCGCACCTTCAGCAACACCTACAACATCACCCAGAACGGCCAGATCACCATCACGCCCACCCGCTGATCCAGCGGGGCCAGGCGGCCCCCAGCCACCGCGACCCGGTGGCTGGGGGCCGCCTGCTGTGCCGACCACCGCGCCCGTCAGCCCGGACCGTCGGTGAGCAGGTCGTGCACCACCCGCGCCGTCATGCCCCAGATGTCATGCCCCTGCCACGGGTAGCGGTACAGCGGAACGCGCTGCCCGTCCGGCAGGGTGCGGACCTCCCGCACCACCGTCAGGTCCCGCAGGTCCCGCAGTGACGGCAGCAGCAGCTGCGCCACCTCGCCGCTGAGGGTCAGGGTCGGTTCGGCCGGCACGCGCGCCAGGACCGGCGTCACGTGAAACCCGACCGGGGTGAACACGTCGTCCAGCTCGCCCAGCACCGTCACGTCCCCGGCCGGCAGGCCGACCTCCTCCCAGGCCTCCCGCACCGCCGCCTGCGTGGGAGTCTCGCCGGGTTCCAGGCTGCCGCCGGGAAAACTGATCTGCCCCTGGTGGGTGGGCAGGTCTGCCGAGCGCACCGTGAGCAGCAGGCGCGGGTCAACCTCGCGCGTCAGGGCGACCAGTACGGCCGCGCGCCGGTAACTGGGCAGGTGCAGGCTACGCCGCTCCCGTTCTCCCACCCACAACGCCCACGGGTCGGCCAGGGCGGAGTCCAGCGGGTCCGGGCCGGTCACGGGGCCGGCTCCTGACCGTCCAGGGCCCGCAGGGTCGCCAGCGAACGGTCGCGCAGCGCGAGTTCCGGATCGATGCCGACGCTGCGGGCCCAGCTCACGGCGGCCGCGAGGACCTCCGCGACGCCCGTTGCCGTGTCCGGGGCGTCCAGCGCCGCGCGCCTCAGGGCGGCCCGCGCCTGTGCGGGCGTGTCCTTGCGGCCGGCCAGCCGCTGCGTTTTCGTCTCGCGGGCCAGGGCGCCCAGCGCGGACGGCACGCGCTCCTCGGCGCGGCGGGGCTGGCCGCCCCGTTCCTGCGCCTTGATCGCCTGCCAGTTTCTCACGACGTCCGCGCTGCCCTGAACGTTCACCTCACCGAACACATGCGGGTGGCGCCGCACCAGTTTCTCGACCACGCCACGCTCCACCGCCGCGTAGTCGAAGGTGCCGGTCTCCTCGGCGATGACGCTGTGAAACGCCACCTGCAGCAGCACGTCCCCCAGTTCGTCGGCCAGGGCGGCCGGGTCGCCGCTGCCGGCGGCGTCCGCCGCCTCGGCCGCTTCCTCCAGCAGGTAGGGACGCAGGGACTCGTGGGTCTGCTCCTGATCCCAGGGGCAGCCGTCCGGGGCGCGCAGGCGGCGCATGATCGTCAACAGGTCCTGCATGACGTCACTCTAGCGTCCGCGGCCCCGGCCCGGACGGCCCGCGGGCAAGCCGGACCACATGAGTGCCGGGGCCGGCGAGCCGGGCGGGCCTCACGCTCACTTCACGCGCCGTCAGGCAGACTGTGATGCACTGCACCCATGACACGACGTCTGATTCCCCTGTCCATCAGCGCGGCCCTGACCGTGGCCGCCGCCCAGCCAGCCCCGGCCAGCTGGAGCGGCCAGACCCTGGCCCGCGCCACCTTCGTGATCCAGGCCCCCCAGATTCAGGGCAACGCGAACGTCGTGAACGCCGATCAGCGGCGCGGCATTCTGGAAGCCATGAAACGCGACTCGGCCGGGGCGCTCAAACGCCGTTACCCCGGCGCGACGATCAGCAGTGATCCGGCCGCGGCCGGTGCCATCCGCGTGACGCCGGTCCTGGTGGCGCCCGCCGCGCTGCTGCCCTGGAACAAGCTGAGCGCGCAGTGGCAGTTCGTGATGCCGGAGGGCGGCAACGTGGTCCTGAAGCAGGACTTCGGGGTCCTGACCCTCTGGCAGAAGCAGGCGGAGGCCGCCAACTACATGTACGACGTGCTCGCGCAGCGCCTGCCCTGAGCGGCTCGGTGAAGGTCGGCCCGACTGGAACGGGCCGGCTTTTTCCTGTACGCTGTGCCCAGAGCCTCTCATATGACCTTCCGGTCAGTGTGTCCGGGCTGGCGGGCATCCCGCCCCTGCTCCTGGCCGCGCACCCACCACATCCGGTCGGTCACACCTGGGTTCCCAGCCGGTCCCGACAGCAACAGGCCATGACACGCCGCTGAACGAGCGGGCGCACCGTGGAGGTGAGGGTTGAAATGACACGAAGAGAGTACCTGATACGCTGCGTGCTGATCAGCGTCCGCCGACGCCTGGGCCGCGTGATCCTGAGCGGCGCACTGCTGGGTGCCACGGGCGCCGCACTTGGCCTGCCGCTCGCGCTGACCGCGGTCTGCCTGCTGCTGGGCCTGACCGGCGCGGCCGGCTGGATCGCCGTGCGTTCCTGGCAGCGCCACTCGGACGACGTCCTGCCCGGGCCGGTCGTGCTGGGCGACACGGTCCAGTCGTCCTGATACGGGCTGCGGTCCGTTCCGCCCTCCACCCCGGGTGGCCAGCCCCGCACCCGGCAGTCCTCCGGATGCCCACGCTGCGGAGCCGCTCTCCGGGTCCGTACGGGCCTGCCCGCACAGGGTCGCCCCTGAGACAACGTTCATTCGGAAGCCTGCTCACAGGCCCACCCCGGCGCCCGTGTTAACGTCCGGGCATGACGGATTCCAGTAATTCCAACGCCAGCACGACAAAAAGCGCCTTCATCACCGGCGCCAGCAAGGGCATCGGGCTCGCCGTGGCCCGCGCCCTGATCGCCGACGGGTACGCCGTGACCATCACCAGCCGCAACCAGGGCGAGATTCAGGGCGTCGCGGCCGAACTCGGCAACGGCACGCGCGGCGTGGCCTGTGACGTGAAGGACCCGGCCGCCGTGCAACGCGAGGTGGACGCCCACGTGCAGGCCTTCGGCGGCCTGGACGTCCTGTTCGTGAACGCGGGCGTGGGGCACTTCGGGAACATCGCGGACCTGAGCATCCAGCAGTGGCAGGACGTGATCGACACCAACCTCAGCGGCGCGTTCTACACCGTCAAGGCCGCCATTCCCGCGCTGTCCGAGCGCGGCGGGTACATCTTCACGCTCTCCAGCCTCGCCGGGAAGAATCCCCTGCCGGGCGGCGGCGCGTACAACGCCAGCAAGTTCGGCCTGAACGGCCTCTCGGAGGTCATGAACCTCGACCTGCGCGACCGGGGCATCAAGGTCACGCAGATCATGCCCGGCAGCGTCGCCACGTACTTCAACGGGCATACGCCCGATCAGGACAAGGACGCCTGGAAGATCCAGCCCGAGGACCTCGCGCAGCTGACCGTGGACCTGCTGCACATGCCGGAACGCACCCTGCCCAGCCGGGTGGAAGTGCGCCCAAGCCGCCCCCCGAAAAAGTAACCGGTCGACAGCTGATGGTCGATGGAAGGGGGAAGCCCGGTCCATCGACCATCACCCATTGACCATCAACAGCTTTTCCCCGTGCTGCTAGAATGCGCGGGTGTACACGAACCGCCGCGCTCATTACGAGTACGAACTACTGGAGCGCTTCGAGGCAGGCATCAGCCTGACCGGCAGTGAGGTGAAAAGCATCCGCGCGGGCGGCGTGGACTTCCGCGACGCCTTCGCCCGCCTGAGCAGCGGGAACGTCGATCTGGAAGGCCTGTACATCCCCACGTACAAGGAAGCCACCTACAACAACCACGAGCCGCGCCGCACCCGCCGCCTGCTGCTGAACCGCGACGAGATCAGCAAGATGAAACGCGGCCTGGAACAGAAGGGCCTGACGCTGGTCCCCACCCGCCTGTACCAGAAGGGCCGGTACTTCAAGGTGGAACTGGCCCTGGCACGCGGCAAGAAACTGCACGACAAACGCCGCGCCGAGGCCGACAAGACCGTCCGCCGGGAGCTGCGCGAACTGTGAGGCGGGCGCAGTGACCCGCGTGACCCTCGGACGGACCCGCGCCGCCTGGACCGTGCTGGCCGGCAGCCTGCTGCTGGTCGGCCTGGCCGGCGCGCAGATCGCGTTCAGCCGCCTGAACCTCGCGGGAAAACAGGTGGACAGCATTCAGCTGTACGGCGCGGAATACGCCAGTCAGGCAGCCCTGAGCGGCCTGCTGGGCGTCGCGCGCGACGGCGGCGTGGTCCGCGTGACCGGGCTGGGCCACACGCTGCTGCTGCCCATCGACGAGGACCAGCAGCGCGCCACCACCACCTTCAACACCGTGCAGCTCGACACCCGCCGCCTGAACGCCCGCGCCGCCACCCTGGTGAACGGCAACCTGTACCTGCCGCTGGACACCCTGGCCAACGGACTGGGCGCGCAGTACCGCAAGGGTGACTTCAAGGTGGCCGCCCCCACCCTGCTGTCGGTCAGCAGCCGCGCCGGACGTGACAGTGACCGCCTGGTACTGGACCTGAGCCGCGACGTGGACATCAGCGATGAGCAGCGCGGCGACCGCCTGGTCGTCACGCTGCGCGGCCTGAGCGGCGACGCCCGCCGCTACACCACCCGCGGCGCCTTCGTGCCCAGCGCCGAGGTGACCCGCAGCGGCAGCGACCTGACCCTGACGCTGCCCGTGAACGCCAGCAGCGGCTACCGCGTGTTCAAGGTCGTGCGGCCCGGCAGTGTGCGCGTCGTCGTGGACGCCGGTCCCGGCGTGCCGCGCCGCAGCCCGCAGCTGCTCGAGCGCGTGACCCGGCCGCTGATCGTGCTGGACCCCATGAAGGTCAGCGGGGTGGGCCGCGACGTGACGCTGGAAGTCGCCCGCCGCGCGGCGGAACTGCTGACCCGCGCCGGCTGGCAGGTGCAGGTCACGCGGGACAGCGCCGCCGCCCTGTCCCGCGAGGAGGCCCTGAAACTCACCCGGCAGAGCGACGTGTACCTGGGCCTGGACCTGGGCCGCTTTCCCGGCTCGTCACGGGGCGGTGTGACCGTCTACGAACAGACGGGCCGCTCGGCCTCCCAGTTCGTCAACGCCCTGCGCGCCGGCACCCCCGTCCCGTACGGAGGGCTGGTCGTGGCCGGCACCGGCAGCACCCGCCGGCTGGGTGAACTGCTGCGCGGGGAACTCAAGGGGGGCGGCGTGACCGCGCGGCAGGAACGGACCTCGCGCCTGCTGACGCTGGGCGAGGCCCCGCAGGCGGCGCTGCTGCTGGAACTCGGCTGGAGCAACAACGCCCAGGACCTCGCCAACCTGACGGTGGACAGCCGCCTGCAGGTCATGGCGGTCGCCGTGGCCCGCTCGGTCGCCACCTACCTGACGGCCCGCGCGAACAACAACGCGAACGTCTCGGGACAGGGGGCGGCGCAGTGAAGGTTCTGGGCAGACTGCTCTCGCTGTTCAACGTGATCGCCGCGGCGCTGCTGATCGCGGCGGCACTGGCCCTGCAGGCCGTGCAGAGACCCCCCCAGGTTCCCACCCCGCCGCAACTGCAGCTGGCCGAGCGCACCGCCCTGAAGGTCAAGGTGTACTTCACGGACGCGCAGGTGCAGGCCCTGAAACCCGAGACCCGCACCGCGCAGGTCACGCAGACGAACGCCCGCGCCGTGGCGCAGGCCGCGCTGGACATCTGGGCGCAGGGCCCCTTCGACCGCGCGCTGCTCGGCGTGGTCCCGGCCAAGACCGCCGCGCCGAAGGTGTACCTGCGCGGCCAGCATTTCTTCGTGGACCTGCCCGCCGCCTACGCCAACCTGCGGTACGGCAGCAGCGGCGAGCGCATGCTGGCCTGCACCATCACCCGCACGCTGCTGGAGGAACGCGGGCAGGACGTGACGTTCCTGCTGGCCGGGCAGAACGTGGACAGCCTGGGCCACATCGACCTGCGCGAGCCGTTCACCCGCCAGGACTGCGCCGACCAGTGACCCGCGCCCCCCACCCCGTCACCCACGGAGGCGCGGCCTGAGCCTCGGCCCCGCCTGAGCGCCTCCCCGCCGGTTCCCGATCATGCTTCAGAGCGTCACCCTTCAGGGTTTCAAATCCTTCGCCGAGCGCACCCGCCTGGACTTCGGTCCCGGCGTGAGCGCCGTCATCGGCCCGAACGGCAGCGGCAAGAGCAACGTGGTCGAGGCGATCCGCTGGGCCACCCACCAGGCCCGCGCGCGTGAACTGCGGGCCACGCGCGCCCAGGAACTGATCTTCCACGGCAGCGGCGGCAAGGCCCCGCTGGGACTGGCGGAAGTGCAGCTGGAACTCCTGACGCCCGCCGGGGAACGCGTGAACCTCGCGCGGCGCATCTACCGCGACGGCACGGCCGAACAGGACCTGAACGGCCGCGCCGCCCGCGTGCGCGACATTCACGGCGCGCTGCGCGGCACCGGCCTGGGCCCCGGCGGACTGGCCGTGATCGGGCAGGGCGAGGTGAGCGGCGTCGTGCAGGCCGAAGGGAAGACCCTGCTGGGGTACGTGCAGGAGGCCGCCGGGCTGTCCCGCGCCGTCACCGCCCGCCAGGAGACCGAGGCGCGCCTGCGCGAGGCCGACACGCACCTGAACGCCCTGCGGCTGCTGCTGCAGGAACGCCAGGCAGCCCTGACCCGCCTGGAACGGGCCGCGCAGGACGCCCGCACCTGGCACGCCCTGACCCTGCGCACCCTGACGCTCGAAGACGCCCTGAAACGCGAGCGGCAGGCCGCGCTGGCCCGCGAGATCGCCGCCGCCCGCGCCGAGGCTACCGACCTGGAAGCCCGCAGCGCCGCCCTGAGCGGCGAGGTGCAGGCCGCCGCCGCCGCCGTCGAGGCCGCCCGCGAGGACGCGCAGGCCGCCCGCGCCCGCCGCGACGCGCACGCCGGGGCCCTGGAAACCCTGCGGGCCGCCCGCGCCGCGCACGAACAGGCCGCCCGCTACCGCGACCACCTGGAGCGCGAACACAGTGGCCTGCAGGCTGAACTGGCGGCGCTTCCCACCCAGCCGCCCGCGCAGCCCGCACCTGACCTGAACGCCCTGAGCGCCGCCCTGAACGCTGCCCGCGAGGCCGCCGCCGCCGCCGAGAGCCGCGCCCGCCGCCTGGAAGACGAACTGACCCGCGCCCGCGCCCTCGTCGCCCGCGCCGCCGAGGCGCACGCCCGCCAGGACGCCAGCCGCGAGACGCTGCGCGCCGAACTGGAACGCGCGCAGGGCAACCTGGAAGTCACGGTGGAGAACCTCGCCGCGGCCCGCGACCGCCTGGACGCCGCCCGCACCGCGCACGCGCACGCCACCGACGGGTACGCCGCGCTGCACGCCGAGCGCGAGGCGGCCACCGCGCACGAGCGGCACCTGAGCGCCGAACTGGCCCGCGTGAACGCCAGCGTCGCCCCGCTGCGCCGCGAACGCGAACGCCTGGAAGCAGCCCTGAACTCCTACGCCCGCTACGGCGAGGGTGCCCGCAACGCCCTGCGCCTCGACCATCCGGGCATCGTCGGGTCGGTCGCGGACCTGCTGACCGTCCCGGCCGAGTACGAGGTCGCGGTGGGCGCCGCGCTGGGCCGCCGCCTGGAACAGGTGGTCGTGAACCGGGCGGACGACGCCCGCGAGATCATCGACGAACTGAAACGCACGGGCGGCCGCGCCACCTTCCTGCCGCTGGACCTGATCCGCGCCCGCCCCCGCCGCGACGCGGCCCTGCTGCGCGAGGACGGCGTGATCGGCAACCTCGCGGACCTGTGCCCCAGCGACCCGCCCCTGGTCGCCGAGAGCATCCTGGCCGACACGCTGATCGTGCGGGACCTGCGCGCCGCGAACCGCATCGCCCGCACGCACGCCAGCCGCCCGCGCCTCGTGACGCTGGACGGCGAACTCGTCGAACCCGGCGGGGCCATCACGGGCGGCCGCGCCCGTGACACGGGCAGCGGCGTCCTGGCCGACCAGCGCCGCTTCCAGGAACTCGACGCGGAACTGGAGGACTCAGGCCGCCAGAGCGCCCGCCTGAACGCCGAACTGAAGAAGGTGCAGGCCACGCTGGCGGGCAGTGACGAACGCCACGCCGCGCTGCGCCGCGCGCTGGACGACGCTGCCCGCGAACAGCAGGCCGCCGAGCGGCGCGTCACGGAACTCGCCGCGCAGGAACGCAGCCTGGAAGCCAACCGCGACCGGCTCGCCGCGCGCCTCGGCCCGGACCTGACGGACATCCCCCTGCCGCCCCCCGGCGCGCTCCCGGACCTGGACGCCCTGGAAGCCGACCTGCACGCCGAACGCACCGCCGCCGAAACGCACCGCGCCGCCGAACGCGCCGCCGCCGAGACGCTCGCCGTGGCCCGCGAGACGGACGCCGCGTGGCGCGCCTACCGCGCCGGACGCGCCCGCGCCGGGGAACTCCGCGAGCGCCTGCACGCCACCGCGCAGGCCGCCGCCGCGCAGGACACCCACCTGCAGGCCGCGGCCGCCGAGGTCACGCGCCGCGAGGCCGCGCTCGGCACGCTCGACGAGAACGAGTACGCCCGCGCCGAGTACGCCCGCGAGCAGGCCGCGCAGACGTACACCAGCCTGATCGGAGCGCAGAACAGGGCCCGCGCCCGCCTGGAGGACCTGCGGGTCCTGATCGCGCGGCGCGAGGGCAGCCTGGAACCCATCCCCGACGGGTGCCTGCCGCCCGGCACGCCCCGCGAATGGACCGCCGAACTGGCCCGCGCCCGCGCCGCCCTGGAGGCCCTGGGCCCCGTGAACGCCCGCGCCGAGGCCGACCTGCATGCCGAACAGGCCGCGCTGGACGCCCAGCAGGCCGAACTGACCGACGCCGACAGCGCCGCCGCCGAACTGCGCGCCCACCTGCACGACCTCGAAACTGCCGAGGGGCTCGCCACGGCCGCCGCCTTCGACCGCGTGAACACTGCCTTCCGCGAGTACAGCGCCGAACTGCTCGGCGGGACCGGCGAACTCGAACGCGAACTCGACGACCAGGGCCGCCTGCGCGGCCTGCGCCTCGCCGTGCAGCCCCGCGGGAAACGCACCCGCTCCATGACGCTCCTCTCGGCCGGGGAACGCACCATGGCGGGCCTGGGCTTCCTGTTCGCCCTGAACCACGCGGGCGGGGAGGGCAGTGCCGGCGGCCTCCCCCTGGCCGTGCTGGACGAGGTGGACGCCCCGCTGGACGAGGCGAACATCCGCCGCTTCACCGCCTTCCTGAAGCTGTTCAGCGAGCGCGGCGCGCAGTTCCTGCTCGTCACGCACCAGAAGGCCACCATGGAGATCGCGCACGCCCTGTGGGGCGTCACCACCGACCAGACCGGCGCCAGCCGAGTCCTGAGCATCAAACAGCCCGGCGAGGTCCGGGCCGGTTAAGCGGAGCCGTCAGCACGGGCCATTCTGCTGGCAAACTCCCGCTGCGCCCGCTACAGTCACGGCATGAACCCGGTCCCCGCGCCCCAGTCCGTCCCGGCCCGCCTCGCCCAGATCGCGCTGTACGGCGTGGCGGCCGCCGCCGGGGTCGGGCTGCTGACCCTGATCGTCAGCGCCGTCCTGAACGGCGGCCTCACCCGCGCCGCGGCCGCCGACGCGCTCGGCTGGGGCGCGCTGATCCTGGGCTTCCTGTCCGGCGCGGTCGTGTACTCGCAGTCCGGTCAGAGTCGCATCGAGAGCACGATGCGCGCCCGCCTGGGCGAAGGCTACCGCGCGCCGGGCCTGCCCTGGCCGCAGATCCTGGCGCCGCTGGTCGGGGCGGGCGTCCTGTCGGCCATCGTGTTTGCCCTGAACTGACCTGGACGCCCGTCCTCCTGTGGCGGCATCCGCCAGATGAGGGAGGGGCTGCCCCCGCCGGGCTGCGCCATTCGGGCAGTGGTGCCGGGGGGGCGGGGCGTGCCATGCTGCGTGGCATGAACGACATGCCGACCAGCGTGGTGAACCCGTCGCCCCAGCAGGCGCTCCAGGCGTTCCTGACGCACTGGCAGGGTCAGGAGTACCGCGCCATGGCGCTCGCCATGCCCGCGCGGGTGTTTCCCAGCGGGCGGCGCAGCGTGCGGCAGGTGCGCCGCGTGTACCCCGGCAGCCTGCGCGAGTTCAGCATCCTCGCGGCGCGCGACACGGACCCGGCCGCCACGAACATCGACGTGCAGCTGCTCTGGCGCGAGCGGGGCGGCCTGGAGATGGGCCGCGTGCGCTACCGCATGGTGTACGTGAACGAGCACGACCAGCCCATCGCCCGTCACCACGAGGGCGGCGTGTGGAAGCCGTTCGCGACCTACACCCTGCCCGTGCCCCGCCCCCTGCGGGCGTAACAGGAACGGGAGAGAGGGCGGGGGCCTGCGCGGCCTCCGCCCTCTCTCTCACCCCCTCCCGACCTCCCCCCTCATACGGATTCCGTTTGTTTCGTTAACAGATCGGAACACCACCGATCTGTCAACTCCACGTCCGGAACCCGTTTCTCTCCTGCTCTGCGGGGCAGCTCTACGAGTCGCTCCGCTTGGATTGAACGGGCTTTGCAGCCCATTCAATCGGAGTCCGTATCAGGGGGGAGGGGAAATCGCCCTGGTCGCTGTTATTGCCCCTGCGTCCCGCGCCCTGTTTCCTACTCGACCCGGAAGGCGGCGGCGTCCCGCGCGGGAAGGCTCAGGTGCAGGTAGCCGCCGCTGACGCTGACGCGGGCGTCCTGCCCGGCGAACAGGGAAGGGGTGGCGGCCAGCGTCTGCCACTTCACGCCCAGCGAGGCGAGTTTCAGGGAGTACGTGCGGCGTTCGCGGCCCCCGTGCCACGCGGCCAGGACGGTCTGGCCGTTCAGCTGGCGGGTGAACAGCAGCAGGTCGCCGCTGAGGCGGTCGGGGGTGGGCAGCAGCGTCTGCGCCCCGGCACTCAGGGCGGGGCTGGCCCGGCGGGCGGCGATGGCGGCGCGGGTCGCGTCGAACACGGCGCGTTCCTCGGGCGTCCAGCTGTCCTCGAATCGCATGTCGCGGCGGTTGTCGGGGTCGGCGCCGCCGCGCATGGCGATCTCGGTGCCCTGCCAGACGACGGGCACACCGCGCAGCGTCATCAGGGCGCGCAGGCCATACGTGGTGCGGGCGCGGCCCTCGTCCTCGAACAGGCTGCCCTGCGCGAAGCGCGGCACGTCGTGGTTATCGAGGAACAGCGCGACCTCGCCGGGGCGCGGCAGTTCGTTCTGGCGTTCCAGCACGGCCCGCACCGCGCCGAGGCTCTGGCCGCCCATCACGCTGCGTTTCATGGCGTCCTGCAGGCTGAACAGGAACAGGCTGTCGAAGCCCGCCTTCTGCCAGTCGGCGACAGTGCCGGTGTCCGCGTCGAACCATTCGCCGAGCGTCCAGGTGCCCGCCTGCCGGTCGCTGCTCAGCAGGTCCCGCAGGAAGGGCCGCTCGACGTGCTTGATGGCGTCGTACCGGAAGGCGTTCACGCCCTGCCCGCGCCAGAAGTCCGCGTTGCCCAGCAGCAGCTCGCGCACCTGCGGGTTGCTCTGGCGCAGGTCCGGCAGGCCCGCCAGCGGGCAGTCCACGTCCTTGCTGGTGGCCGCGTCGCACTGCGGCTGGGCGTTGAACCACGCGGGGCGGAGCTTCACGGCCGCCGCCCCGTACCCGTAGTGGTTGATGACCTGATCGAGGACCACGCGCATCCCGGCGCCCTGCGCGCCGTCCACGAACGCCCGGAAGTCCGCCAGCGTCCCGAAGTGCGGGTCCACCGCCCGGAAGTCGGCGGGCCAGTACCCGTGGTACGGCGCGGTCCCGAACGAGTTCGCCGCCTGCTGCGCGTACACGGGCGTGAGCCACACGGCGGTCGCGCCGAGCCGCTGGATGTACGGCAGTTTCTGCGTGAGGCCCGCGAGGTCCCCGCCGTGCCACGCGCGCGGATCGGCGCGGTTGACCCCGGCGTTGTTCGCGGCGTTCCCGTCGAAGAAGCGGTCCGGCATGACCTGATAGATCACCTGCCCCTCGAACGAGGACAGGGGAAGGGCCGTCTGCGCGCCCGACCCGCCCGCCAGGGAGGTCAGCAGCGCGCCCAGCAGGGCGAGGTGTCGCATGCGGACATGGTAACGCTTCCAGCGGTGGGGGAGATGGGTGATGAAGGTGGGTGGAAGGTGCGCCCCGCGCCAGCATGCCTCATACGGACTGCCCTCTGTTTCGTTCACCGGCACACCACCGGATTGCCAGCTCCACGCCCGGAACCCGCCTCGCTCCTCGTCTGCGGGGCAGCGCTGCGGGTCGCTTCGCTCGGATCGGTGGTGGTCACCCCACGCCCACGCACGGGAAAGGGGAGAGGTTGCCCCCTCCCCACTTCCCACTTCCCACTTCCTACTCCCCAGCCGTCAGCCGGTGTTCCGAACTCCGGCCGCGATGCCCTGAATGCTCAGCAGGAGCGGGCGTTCGAACTCGTCGAGGCCGCCCTCGGTGGCGCGGCTGCGGCGCAGCAGTTCCACCTGGATGCGGTGAATGGGGTCGATGTACGGGTTGCGCAGGCTGATGCTCTCTTTCAGGCGCGGTTCGTTCGCCAGCAGTTCCGCGCCGACGATGGCCTGCACCAGCGCCACGGTCTCCCGGTACGCCTGTTTCAGCAGGGTCGCCAGGCGGTGGTCACCGTGACCGTTCAGGCGCAGGTACTCGTCGAAGATCAGCGGGTCGCTCTTGGCGAGGCTCATCTGCGCGTTGTCCAGCACCGTCCGGAAGAACGGCCACGCAGCGTACATCTCGCGGGCGCGGTCCAGGCCGATCTCGTCCAGGCCGTCTTTCAGGCCGAACCAGCCGGGGAGGTTCGCGCGGTTCTGCGTCCAGCTCATCACCCACGGAATGGCGCGCAGGTTCCCCAGGGTGGGCGCGCCGGGCCGCCGGACCGGACGCGAGGCGATGTTCAGCCGCGCGATCTCGTGGATGGGCGTGACCTGCTCGAAGAACGGCAGGAAGTCCTCGCTGTCCACCAGCTCCCGGTACGCGGCGGCGCTGCGGCGCGCGGCGCGGGCCATAGCGTCCGTCCATTCGTCGGGGAGCGGCGCGGCCGGACGCGCGGCGGACAGCAGCAGGCCATACAGCGCCTGCTCCAGGTTCCGGCGGGCCAGGACCGGGTGGCTGTACTTGTCGGCCAGCGCCTCGCCCTGCTCGGTGATGCGCAGGCCCGCGTCGATCGTCCCGGCCGGCTGGCCCAGGATGGCGCGGCTGGCCGGACCGCCCCCCCGGCCGATGCTGGTGCCCCGCCCGTGGAAGAAGCGCCAGCGCACACCCGCGCGGCGGCACACGTCGCTGATGTTCCGCTGCGCCTCGTGCAGCGCCCAGTTCGCCGCGAGGAACCCGGCGTCCTTGTTGCTGTCGCTGTAGCCCAGCATGATCTCCTGCACGCTGTCCCCCAGCACCGCGCGGTACTCGGGCAGCGACAGCAGTTCCCACACGACCTGCGGCGCGCGGGTCAGGTCGTCCAGCGTCTCGAACAGCGGCACCGGCAGGATCGGCAGGCCCACCTCGCGCGCCAGCAGCAGCGGCTCGAGCACGTCACTGACACTCTCGGCCATGCTGATCACGTACCGCCCGAACGCACGCGGCCCGGCCAGCGCCACGGCCCGCTGCACCTCCCGGACCGGGCCGATCGCCGTTTCCAGCGTGTCGGTCAGGGCCTGCCCGGCCGGCCACAGCGGGCGGCGCGACCGCAGCTCGCGGGTCAGGAGTTCCAGGCGGGCGTGCTCCGGCAGGCCCAGGTAATCGGCCTCCACGTCCGCCGCGCTCAGCAGTTCCGCGACGGCCGCGCCGGTCTGCCCGCTGTGCTCCCGCACGTCCAGGCTCACGAGATGCTGCCCGAACACCCGCGCGACCGTCAGCAGCGGCGAGAGCAATTGATCGGCCGTGCGGCGCTGTCCGTCCGCGACCAGCCGGGCCTCCAGCGCCTCCAGGCGCGGCACGAGGTCCACGTTCTGCCCGTCGCGCACGGCGCTGTGCAGCGCCTGCAGTTCCGCGCGGTACGGTTCCTGCCCCTCGTCCTCCTGGCTGAGGTCCGCGAAGGCCTCGCGGATGCTGCCCAGCAGCACCTCCCGCGCCCGCTCGCGGTGCAGTTCCAGCGCCTCGCGGGTCGCGTCCGGCGTCACGAACGGGTTCCCGTCGCGGTCCCCGCCCATCCAGGACGAGAAACTCAGCGGCAGCGTGGCGTCCGTGTCCCGCCCGAACGCCTCCCGGAACGCGCCGCGCAGGTCCCGCTGCAACGCCGGCAGCGCCTGCGCGATGTTCGTGATGTAGTTCAGGCCGCCCTTGACCTCGTCCAGCACGGTCGGTTTCAGCCGGCGCAGTTCCGGCGTGTTCCACATGGCCTCCACGTGCGCCGTGATCCGCTGCGCGTCCGGCCCGTCGATCCCGCCGGCACTCAGGCCCGGAATGGCCTGCGCCACCTGCACCAGGTGGTTGCGGATGGTCCGCCGCCGCATCTCGGTCGGGTGCGCCGTGAAGGTCAGTCCCAGGTCCAGCCGCGCCAGCAGGGCCTCGACCTCCCCGGCACTCAGGCCCTGTTCCTTGAGGTCCAGGACCGCCTGCTCCAGGCTCTGCGGACGCACGCCACTCGCGCCCTGCAGGACCCGCACCCGCTCGTACTCCTCGGCGAGGTTCACCAGCTGGAAGTACCACGTGAACGCCCGCGCCAGGTTCCCGGCGTCCTCACCGGACAGGCCCGCCAGCATCCCGCGCAGCTCGGCGTCGTCCCCGCCCGCCCGGACCTCCCGCACCAGCGCCCGCGTCCGCTCGACCAGGTCAAAGAACGCCTCGCCTTCCTGCTCCTTCAGAACCTGACCGAGCGTGCGGCCCAGCAGGTTCACGTCACTTCGAATGCTCATGGGTTACCTCGGGAGTGTGGGTGGACGTGAACCCACCCCGGCGGGGCCGGTCACGCCTCTTCCACGTAACGGTACCGCTCGATGCCCACCGCGCGCCCCGCCTCTATCTGGACAAAGACGCCGTTCAGTTCCGCCGGGCCGTCCGCCGCGCCGTACCGGTGCGGGCGTTCGGTCACGAACCGCTCGATCGGGCCGTGCGGATCGCTCCCGATGATCGACTCGTGCGGCCCGGTGAAACCCGCGTCCGCCTGGAACGCCGTGCCGCCCGGCAGGATCCGCGTGTCCGCCGTGGGCACGTGCGTGTGCGTGCCGATCACGGCCGCCACCCGCCCGTCCAGGTAGCGTGCCAGGCCCTGCTTCTCACTGGTGGCCTCCGCGTGGAAATCCACGAACACGCTGCCCAGGTCGTCGCGTTCCAGCAGGGTGTCCATCGCCCGGAACGGGTTGTCCACCGCCTCCATGAACACCCGCCCGAGCAGGTTCACGACCGTCAGCCGCTCGGTGCCGTGCGCGGTCTTCACGTCGAAGGACCGCCAGCCGACGCCCGGCGTGCCCGGATCGCTGTAGTTCAGGGGCCGCACGATCGGGTACGTGCCCTCGTCCTGCATCAGCACGTAGATGTCCTTGTGGTGCCACGCGTGGTTCCCCAGCGTCAGGCAGTGCGCCCCGGCCCGCAGCGCCCCGTCCGCCGCCTCGCGGTGCATCCCGAACCCACCCGCCGCGTTCTCCATGTTCACCACGATGAAATCCGCCTGCGACCGCAGCGACGGCAGGTGCGATCCCAGCACCCGCCGCCCCGGTGAAGCGAACACGTCCCCCACAAACAGCAACCTGATCATGACGCGCAGGCTACCGCGCTTTGCCGGCGGCGGGCGCCCGTAACGCCCCGGTAATGCGGGGGGCGCACCCTGCAGGCAGGAGGCACCAACCATGACGCGACTACTCGTCACGACGGACGGCAGCGAACTCGGGCACCTCGCACTGGAACACGCACAGGCGCTGGCGGGCGCGCTGCACGCCACGCTGACGGTCCTGACCGTGCAGGCGGACCCGGTGGCGCTGGTGGGTGAATTCGCGTACGTTCCCCCGGTCAGCGCCGAGGAGTTCGCGGCCGAGACCGCCAGCCTCCGCGCGGCCCTGCAGGCGCGGATGCCGGGCGCGCGGGTGCGGGTGGAACCCGCCAACGGCCGGAGCCTGCCGCGCGCCATCCTGGACGCCGCGCTCGACGAGCACGCCGCGCTGATCGTCATGAGCACCCACGGGCGGGGCGGACTGGGCCGCGCCCTGCTGGGCAGCGTGGCCGAGGCGGTCGCGCACCACGCGCCGGTGCCCGTGATGCTGGTCCGCCAGGGGCAGCCGCCCGCCACCTGGGGCGTCGCCGGTCCGGACGCCACCCTGCCCGTGAACGCACCGCACGCCTGAAGCGGCCCGCCGGTGGGTCTCAGCTCACCGTTGCGTGGCGCGGCGTCCGCTAGACTGGCGCGTTATGCCGCGTGTTCCCGTGAAACCCGAAGTGATGAGCCCCGTGGGCGGTGAGGCGCAGCTGCGCGCCGCCGTGGAGGCCGGCGCGGACGCCGTGTTCTTCGGCGTGAACCCCGCCCGTGATCAGGCGGGCCGCGCCGGCCGGGCCGACGGGGCGGGCTTTCACGCACGCGCCAAGGTGGGCTTCGAACTGGAGGCCCTGCCGGAGATCATGGGCGGCCTGCACGCGCGGGGCGTGCAGGGCTTCGTGACGTTCAACGTGCTGGTGTTCGACCGGGAGTTGCGGCAGGCCGAGCGGCAACTGATCGCGCTGGCCGAGGCGGGCGTGGACGCGCTGATCGTGCAGGATCACGGCGTGGCGCGCCTGGCGCACGAGATCTGCCCGGACCTGCCCATTCACGGCAGCACGCAGATGAGCATCACGTCCGCCGAGGGGGCCGAGCTCGCGCGGCGCTTCGGGGCGAGCCGGGTGGTGCTGGGCCGCGAACTGAGCCTGCGGGACATCGAACGCATCGCGAACCAGACGGACATCGAACTGGAAACCTTCGTGCACGGGGCGCTGTGCGTCAGTTACTCCGGGCAGTGTTTCTCCAGTGAAGCCTGGGGTGGGCGCAGCGCGAACCGGGGGCAGTGCGCGCAGGCCTGCCGCCTGCCGTACGACCTGTTCGTGGACGGCCTGCAACGCGACCTGGGCGACGCCCGTTACCTGCTGTCGCCCGGCGACCTGTACGCGCTGCATCAGGTGCCCGAGCTGGTGCGGATCGGCGTGGACTGCCTGAAGATCGAGGGCCGCTATAAGGACGCCGAGTTCGTCGCCCTGACCACCGCCGCGTACCGCAAGGCCGTGGACGAGGCCTGGGCGGGCCTGCCGCTGAGCGTCACCCGGCAGGAGGAGCAGGACCTGGAACAGGTGTACTCGCGCGGGCTGGCGCCGCACTTCATGGCGGGCACGAACCACCAGACGGTCGTGCGTGGCCGCGCGCCGAGGCACCGGGGCGTGCGGGTGGGCACCGTGCGCGGCGTCACCGAACGCGGCGTGCTGGTCGAACTGAGCGAACCCCTGAAACCCGGCGACGGACTGGTGTTCGACCCGGCCAACTGGCGCGCCCCGGAGGGCCGCGAGGAGGGCGGGTTCCTGTACGGCCTGTGGCAGGACGGCCGGCAGCTGGACGACGCGGCGCTGGCCCACGTCCGTGCGGGCGGCGTGTACGAACTGCGTTTCGGGCGCGGCGCCGTCGATGGCCGCCGCGTGCGCGAGGGCGACCCGGTCTGGCGCACCCAGGACCCCACCCTGGCCGCGCGTGTAAAACCGCTGGTCGAGGCGGCCGACCCGGTGTACACCCGCCCGGTCACGGCGCACTTCACGGGGCACGTGGGCTTCCCGCCCACCCTGACCCTGACCGACGGGCACGGCCGCAGCGTCACCGCCACCCTGCCGGACGCGCTGGGCGAGGCCCGCAACCGCGCGCTGGACGCGGCGGGCCTGCGTGAGCAGCTGGGCAAGCTGGGCGGCACGCCGTTCCACCTGCAGGACCTGACCACCGACCTGCGCGGCGCGGGCTTCCTGCCGGTCAGCGCCCTGAACGCCCTGCGCCGCGACGCGACCGCGCAACTGACCGCCCTGCGCGCCCAGACGCCCGAGCGCCGCGCGGCGCCCCGCCTGGACAGCACCCTGGCCACCCTGCCCCGCGCGGACCGCGCGCCCGCCGACCACACCCCGCGGCTGCACGTGCTGGTCCGCACGCCCGAACAGCTGGACGCCGCGCTGGAAAGCCGCCCGGACTCGGTCACGCTGGATTACCTGGAACTGTACGGCCTGAAACCCAGCGTGGAACGCGTGCGGGCCGCCGGACTGCCCGTGCGGGTCGCCAGCCCCCGCATCCTGAAACCCACCGAGCAGAACCTCCAGAAGTTCCTGCAGTCCCTGAACGCCGGCATCCTGGTCCGCAGCGGCGGCCTGCTCGAGGGCCTGCAGGCGCAGCGTGGACAGGAATCGGGTGGGGCCGAACTGACCGGTGATTTCAGCCTGAACGCCGCGAACGTCCTGACCACCCGCGCGCTGCTGGACCTGGGCCTGAGCCGCCTGACCCCCACCCACGACCTGAACGCGCAGCAGATCACGGAACTCGCCGGCCTGGTCGGCGGGCCGAACCTGGAAGTCATCGCGTACGGGCACCTGCCGGTCTTCCACACCGAGCACTGCGTGTTCTGCCGCTTCCTGAGCAGCGGCACCGACTACACCAACTGCGGGCACCCCTGCGAGACGCACCGGGTCGCCCTGCGCGACGAGCGCGGCCACACGCACCCGGTCATGGCGGACGTGGGGTGCCGCAACACGGTGTTCGAGGGCCGCCCGCAGGTCGCCGCGCCGCACCTGGGTGAGTGGCTGCGCGCCGGGATCCGCGACCTGCGCCTGGAATTCGTGCACGAAACGCCGCAGCAGGTCACGGGCGTCATCGGGGCGCACCGCGCGTTCCTGGCGGGCGAACTGTCGGCCGCCGCGCTGCACGAAGCCCTGGACGCCCTGTCTGCCGGGTCCGGCGTGACCGAGGGCAGCCTGTTCGTCCCGCACGACTTCGGCACGCTGGACGCCCTGCCGGTGCTGTGAAACGGACCTCATGCGGACTCCGATTGAATGGCTTATAAAGCCGTTCAATCCGGGCGGACGCGACTCGCCGCGCTGCGCCGCACAGGAGCAGCGGCACGGACTCCGGTCGACTGGTGGGCAGACGCCGTTCAGCCGGAGTCCGTCTGACGTGAGTCTGACTGCCCACAACGCTTCAGAAACGGTGAACGCCGGCCAGGAATGGCGCGGACAGCGGCGCAGGGCGAGCGCAGTGCCCCCGCAGGACCCGACAGCGGGGCTGGGCTTCTCACCTCGGGTCTCATCTGCGTTCCGGACAGTTCTGTACGCTGGGTCATGACCCGACAGGCGCATCCGGTGAAGGTGGAAAGACACGACGTGGCCGCACGTTGCCATTACACCAATACCGGCGCACGCCCCGTGCACACCTACCGCGAGACGCCCTTCGGTCTGTTCGTCGCCCGCGAATTTCACGCGCACCCGCGCATCCGGCACTGGCAGGCGCACCTGATCCCGACCCTGAACCTCGTGGTGTGCCGCTACGACTTTCACGGGCGGCGCGAACACGACTACTACCTGGACGTGGCCGACATCAGCCGCCACGGCGACGTGTGGCAGGTGCGGGACCTGTACCTGGACCTGATCGTGCACGACGGCCTGATGGCCGAGATTGCCGACACCGACGAACTGCTCGCCGCGCGCGAGGCCGGATACCTGACCGAAACCGAGATGCACCGCGCGGTCGCCATCGCGCACGCGGCGCTGTCCGGCCTGGGCCGCGCCCGCTACGTGCTGCCCGACTGGCTGGCCCGCCGGAACATGCACCTGCACTGGTGCGACGCGGCCGTGTCCGCCTGAACGGCGGACCGCGCGGATCTGCGGCCCGGCCGGCGTGGCGGCCCGGGTATCTTCCGGAAGATGCCCACCAACCCACCCCCCCTGTCAGAAGCCCAGGCCCGGCTGGCCGCCACGGTTCCGGCCGCGCTGGAGCGTGTTCGCCGCGTGCCGGGCGTCCTGGGTGTGCTGTGGTGCGGAAGTGCCGCGCGCGGCGAGGGAACCGCGCACAGCGACCTGGATTTCCACGTGCTGGTGGACGGCGACCGGCGCTGGCGTGCCAACTACGTCGTGGACGGCGTGCCGGTCGAGGTGTTTCACAACCCGGTCCGCAAGGTCCGGGCGATGTTCGCCGCCGCGCAGGGGGACACCATCACCATGTTCGCCGAGGGCCGCGTGGTGATGCCGCACCCGGAACTGGACGCCCTGGTGGCCGAGGCCCGCGCCCTGCATGCCGCCGGTCCCGCTCCGCGCCCCCTGACGCAGCAGGCGCGGTTCCGGCTGATCGAGGAGGTCATGGATGCCCGCGCCCTGGCCGACGCGGGCGACCCGCTGCACGTGCTGGTGGCCTGCCGCGCGGCAGAACTGGCCCTGGAAGGTCTGTTCGGCGTGCGCGGCTGGTGGGAGGTCAAGCCCCAGCGCTGGCTGCCCACGTTGCAGGTGCGGGACCCGGACGCCGCCCACGACTTCCACGCCGTCCTGACCACCCCGGACGCCGGGGCGCGGCAGGCGGCGCTGGAGGCCCTGACCGTCCGCGTGACCGGCGACCTGACGTACCAGGAAGGCGGCAGCGAACCGGTCAGCGTGCCCTGATCCGCAGACCCTGAACGCCCTTCAGGGTCGCCTCAGCCGGGGCGGGCGGCGGGCGCGCGTCACCGCCCCCGTGCGGGACGCCACGCAGGTCGGACCGGGTCGCCACTGGCGCGGGGACCGGTGCCCGCGCGACCCGGACGCGGCCGGCAGCTGATACGGACTCCGGTTGAATGTGATACGGACTCCGGTTGAATGGCTTACAAAGCCGTTCAATCCGAGCGGATGCGACTCGGAGAGCTGCTCCGCAGAGCAGGAGCAAAACGGGTTCCGGACGTGGAGTCGACAATCCGGTGAAGTTCCGGATTGTTGGCGAAACAAACGGCAGTTCGTATGAGGGACCCCTCCCGCTGGCCCGCGTGTCCGGACGGAACGTGACCGTTCCGTCAGACGCGCGGGCGTACGCTGCCTCTCATGATCGAGGTCAGTGGGTATACCAAGCGCTACGGGCGGCACGAGGCCGTCAGCAACCTGTCGTTCACGGTGCAGCCCGGCGCGGTGTTCGGCCTGCTGGGCAGCAACGGGGCGGGGAAGACCACCACCATCCGTGCGCTCGTCGGTCTGACCCGCCCGAGTAGCGGCACGGTGCGCGTGGCGGGCTTCGACGTGTGGCGCGACCCGGTGAAGGCCAAGGCGGCGTTCGGGTACATCCCGGACCGCCCGTACCTGTACGGCAAACTGACCGCCCGCGAGCTGCTGCGCTTCGTGGGGCAGCTGTACCAGGTGCCGGACGCGGACAGCGAGATCGACCGCTGGCTGGAATTCTTCCGCCTGACCGACTTCGGCAACGAGCTGATCGAGACGTACTCGCATGGCATGCGGCAGAAGGTGGCGATCGTCGCCGCGCTGCTGCCCGACCCCCCGGTCCTGATCGTGGACGAGCCGATGGTGGGGCTCGACCCGCACGCGGCGCGGCAGGTGCGGGACCTGTTCCGCTCGCACGCCGACCGGGGCCGCACCGTGCTGCTGACCACCCACTCGCTGCCCGTCGCGGAGGCCGTCTGCGACCGCCTGGTTGTCCTGGACCGGGGCAGGGTGCTCGGCGAGGGCAGCATGGACGATCTGCGCGCCCGCACCGGCACCGAGGCGGGGGGCGTGCACGGCGACAGCCTGGAACGCATCTTCTTCCGCCTGCTGGAGGACGAACTGGAGGAGGGGCGACGCGCCCGCGAGGCCGAACAGGCCGGGGTGGGCGCTTGACCGTCAGGCCCGCCCCCCGCCCCGCCCGCACCGCGCCGCCCAGCCTGAGCGCCCTGAAACTCCGCGCGCTGGCCCACACCATCCGCCGGGCGCCGAAGTGGGGCTACGCGCTGGTCGGCACCCTGGCCCTGCTGCTGGTGGTGGGCGAGGTGGTCGGCACCTGGAAGGCCCTGACGTTCCTGGGGCGCTTCGGGGACATCGGCCTGAACGTCTTCTCGCGCGTGCTGGAGATCGGCCTGATCACGCTGAGCAGCGGCGTGACGTTCAGCGCCACCACCGCCGCCATCAGCACGCTGTACCTCAGCGACGACCTGAACTTCCTGCTGACCCAGCCCATCAGGACCACCCGCGTGTTCGCGCTGAAGGTCACCGAGACGTTCCTGAACGCCGCGCTGGTCCCGGTGTTCCTGACCGTGCCGCTGCTGCTGACCGTCGCCGCTTACTTCCACGCGCCCGTCTGGGCGTACCCGGTCATGATCCTGGCCGCGCTGCTGGTCTTCGCCGCGCCGGTGGGCCTGGGCGCGCTGCTGGCCGTGCTGCTCATGCGGGTCGCCCCGGTCGGCCGCGTGCGCGAGGTCAGCACCGGCCTGGGCGTGGTCATCAGCGCCGCCCTGGTGTACGCCATCCGCGCCCTGCGGCCCGAGGTGCTCGTGCAGAAACTCCAGGACCCCACCAGGGTCGAGGCGCTGCTGCGCGACTTCGCCGGGCCCAGCAGCCCCCTCCTCCCGCCCTCGTGGGCCGCGCAGGGCATCTGGCAGGCCGCGCACGGGCAGCTCGCCGCGCCGCTGCTGCCCCTGCTGCTGCTGACCGTCACGCTGCTCCTCGGCGCGACCCTGCTGGCCGCGAAGGCCTACCAGGACGGCTGGGCCCGCGCCCTGGACTCCAGCACCCCCAGACTCGACCCGCGCCCCCGCCGCGCCGGGCCCAGCGAACGCCTGCTGACCCGCCTCGGCCCCGGCGGCGCGCTGGCCGCCAAGGACCTGCGCGTCACGCTGCGCGACCCCACCCAGTGGAGCCAGCTGCTCGTGGTCGTCGCCCTGGCGGGCGTGTACCTCGTGAGCGTCAGGGCCGTGCCCATCCCGGTGCCGCAGTTCCGGGGCATCCTCGGGTACATCCAGCTGGCCTTCCAGGGGTTCATCATCGCCGGGATCGCCGTGCGCCTCGCCTTTCCCGCCGTGTCCACCGAAGCGCGGGCGTACTGGCTGCTGCGCACCGCGCCCATCGACCCGCGCCAGATCGTCCTCAGCAAGTTCCTGGGCGTGCTGCCCGTCACCCTGACTGTGGGCCTCGTCATGGGCGTCGCCAGCGCCCTGAGCATGAACCTCGGCCCCACCCTGCTGCTCCTCAGCGTGCTTGTCAGCGTCAGCAACGCCCTCGTCATCACCGCGCTCGGCGTCGGCCTGGGCGCGGCCGCCCCCAAGTTCGACGCCGACAACCCCGCCGAGATCGGCGTCAGCCCCGGCGGCCTCGCCTTCATGGGCCTCAGCCTCGCGTACTCGGTGCTGTGCCTCCTGCTGCTCGCCCGGCCCGCCGCCGGCAGCGTCCTGCGGCCCGACCTGTACCCCGGCTACAGCGCCCTGGGCACCCCGGAAGGCATCCTGGGACTGATCGGCCTGCTGCTCGCCACCGTCCTCGGCACGTCCCTCAGCCTCCGCAGCGGCTGGCAACGCCTCGACCGGCTGGAATAGCCGTCAGGGCCGGTGGGCCGCGCCCGCCCCGACCACCGTGTGCCAGCGCCGCACCTCCCAGGTGCCCACCAGTCCGCCCCGCACGTACGGGTCCGTCCGGGCAAACTGCTCGGCAGCGTCCGGCGCGTCGCCCTGGAACAGCAGCGCGGCGCCGTCCACCGGGTCGGCCAGTGCGCCCCCCAGCAGCAGCTCGCCCCGTTCGGCCGCCGCCTGCGCGTGCGCGAGGTGCGCGGCCCGCAACGGCTCGCGCCGCGTGACGTAATCGGGAACGAGGTCGCGGTACAGCAGCAGGAAGTGCATGCGGGCAGTGTACCGGAGCTGGAAAAGAACCTGCGCCGCCCCATTCGACGGGACGGCGCAGGTTCCTGACGGTGCGGTTCAGTCCTTGACGAGTTCGATGTCGGCGAGTTCGCTGATGGGCAGGCCCCACTTGTTCATCGCGTCGAAGAAGGGATCGGGGTCGAGCTGCTCGACGTTCCACACGCCGGGCTGCATCCAGTCCCCATTCAACATCAGCATCGCGCCGATCATGGCGGGCACGCCGGTGGTGTAGCTGACGCCCTGCGCCTGCACCTCGCGGTAGCAGTCGGCGTGGTCCTTCACGTTGTACACGAAGTGCACCTTGGGCTGGCCGTCCTTGCCGATACCCTTGGCCTGCACGCCGATGCAGGTCTGACCGCTGTACCCGGCCGCCAGGGACTCGGGGGCGGGCAGCACGGCCTTCAGGAACTCGATCGGGGCGACCTTCATGCCGCGGAAGTTGATGGGTTCGATCGAGGTCATGCCGATGCCCTCGAGGACGTTCAGGTGCTTGATGTACGCCTCACCGAAGGTCATCCAGAAGCGGGCGCGCTTGATGGTCGGGAAGTGCTTGACGAGGGACTCGAGTTCCTCGTGGTACAGCACGAAGCTCTTGCGGGTCGCGACCTTGGGGTAGTAGATGTCCTGGCTGATTTCCAGCGGCTGGGTTTCGACCCACTGGCCGTTTTCCCAGTAGCGGCCGTTGGCGGTGATCTCGCGGATGTTGATTTCCGGGTTGAAGTTCGTGGCGAACGCCTTGCCGTGGTTGCCGTTGTTGCAGTCCACGATGTCCAGGTAGTGGATCTCCTGGAAGTGATGCTTGGCGTGGTGCGCGGTGAAGGCCTGGGTGGCGCCGGGGTCGAAGCCGCAGCCGAGCAGCGCCATCAGGCCCTTCTCCCTGAAGCGGTCCTGGTACGCCCACTGCCAGGAGTACTCGAACTTGGCGACGTCCTTGGGTTCGTAGTTGGCGGTGTCGAGGTAGTGCACGCCGGTTTCCAGGCAGGCGTCCATGATGGTCAGGTCCTGGTACGGCAGGGCGACGTTGATGACCATCTTGGGTCCGAAGTCCTGAATCAGCTTGACGAGTTCGGGGACGTTGTCCGCGTCGACGGTGGCGGTGGTGAACACGGCCCGGCTGTCGGGCATGTGCTCCTTGATCTCGGCGACGATCTTGTCGGCCTTGGCGACGGTGCGCGTGGCGATCAGGACTTCCGTGAAGACGCTGTCGTTCTGGGCGCATTTCTTGGCGACGACGTTGGCGACGCCGCCCGCTCCGATGATGATGACCTTGCTCATGGGGGGCATCTTACCGTGCCGGGTGCGGCCCGCTGGTCAGGGTAGGGTGTGGGGCGTGAGCAAGCGTCCCGGCCAGAGCAGTCAGAAAGCCCGATCCAGTCAGAAGGTCCAGTCCGGTCAGAAGGTCCCTTCCGGGCCGGGTGGTGTGCGGGAGGTGACGCCGGAGCTGCGGGCACGCACGGCCCGCACGTTCGGGCTGGTGATTCTGGGCTTCGTGGCGGGGATCGCGCTGATGGTGGCGGTCCTGTCGGCGCAGGGGCGTGCGCTGCGGGAGTACGCGGTGCGGGTGCAGGCGGCGGTGCTGGCGACCGGACCGTCCGTGAACGTGTCGTACGGGCAGAAGTGCGTGGACGCCCTGCCGGGAGCGTTGCCGTCGGGGGTGCTGGACTGCGACGTGCAGGTGGCGGGCGGCCGGGTGTCGGTGCTGATGCAGCTGGAGCGAGAGCGGCAGTTCCGGCTGCCGGCACGCGGCGCGGCGGAGTAGAGCAGTTCTCCGCTCTGGCAGCCCGCTGTTCCAGTCCGTCCGGCCCGTCCACATTCCCTCGCTCTCCTGCGGATCTTTACAGGTCCGTCCGTGACGACTGCCCCCTTATGGCCACTGCTCCGGGTGGCGGGAGCGTTACCGGGGAGGTAGCGGCGGCCGGATGAGGCGCCCCTTGACCTGGGGCTTACTCTTCCCTCACGCTATTGAGAAGCCTTCCTATTAAGGTAGGGGGGTTCCGTTCCCGTCACCCCGTCCCCGCCCGGCAGTCCCGTCCAGGAGAACCACATGCCAGACAAGAAAGACACCGCCTACGCGCCCACCGAATCCACCGACATGCAGACCACCGCGCCCCAGGCCCCCCAGGGACGCCTCACCAACCACTCCGGGAACCTCGCGCCCAGCAACACCAACAGCCTCACCGCCGGCGAGCGCGGCCCCGTGCTGCTGCAGGACTGGCACCTGCTCGAACGCATGGCGCACTTCAACCGCGAGCGCGTCCCCGAACGCGTCGTGCACGCCAAGGGCAGCGGCGCCTTCGGCACCTTCCGCGTCACGCGCGCCATCCCGGAACTGACGGTCGCCAGCATCTTCCAGAAGGAAGGCAACGAGTGCCGCATGCTCGCCCGCTTCAGCACCGTCGCCGGCGAGAAGGGCTTCGCCGACACCGTCCGCGACCCGCGCGGCTTCGCCCTGAAGTTCTACACCGAGGACGGCAACTGGGACCTGGTCGGCAACAACACCCCGATCTTCTTCGTGCGCGACCCCATCAAGTTCCAGGACTTCATCCACAGCCAGAAACGCCACCCGGTCACGGGCCGCCGCAGCGCCGCCATGCAGTTCGACTTCTGGGGCCTGCGCCCCGAGAGCCTGCACCAGGTCATGTACCTGTTCGGGGACCGTGGCCTGCCGCGCTCCTACCGCTTCATGAACGGCTATTCCAGCCACACCTACAGCCTCTGGAACGGGCAGGGCGAACGCTTCTACGTCAAGTGGCACTTCCACAGCCAGCAGGGCGTGCAGAACCTGACCGAGGAGGTCGCCGCGAAGATCGCCGCCGCGAACCCCGACTACCACTTCCAGGACCTGTTCGACGCCATCGAACGCGGCGAGCACCCCAAATGGACCGTCAGCATCCAGGTCATGCCCGAGAAGGACGCCGAGACGTACCACATCAACCCCTTCGACCTCACCAAGGTCTGGCCGCACGCCGACTACCCCCTGATGCAGGTCGGGGAATTCGAACTGAACGAGAACCCCCAGAACTACTTCGCCGAGATCGAGCAGGCCGCCTTCGAGCCCAGCAACCTGCCGCGCGGCTTCGGCGCCAGCCCCGACAAGATGCTCCAGGCCAGATTGATGAGCTACGCCGACGCGCACCGCTACCGCATCGGCATCAACTACGCCGCGCTCCCGGTGAACAGGGCCGCCTGCCCGGTCATGACCTACCACCGCGACGGCCAGACGCGCTTCGACGGCAACTTCGGCGGCACGCCCGTGTACGAACCCAACTCGTACGGCGGCCCCGCCGTGGCCGAGGGCACCCCGCAGGAACCCCCCATGCCACTGGGCAACCTCGCCGACCGCTACGGCTGGCCCGAGGACGACGCCGACCTGTACGGCCAGCCGCGCGAGCTTTACCGCGTGATGCAGCCCGACGAACGCAAACGGCTCGCCATGAACTTCGCCGGTGCGCTGGCCGACGTGCCCGCCTTCATCGCCGACCGCTTCATCGGGCACCTCGAGAAAGTCTCGGACGAACTGGCCGGAAACGTCCGCGCCGGCATCGCGCAGAAGAAGGCCGAGGGTCACCCGGAACTCACCGACCTGCTCACCGAGACGCACACCCACGCGGCCGGCGGCGACCAGAAACCCCGTCAGACCCTGGCAGTCGGCGCCGACGACTGATACGGACTCCGATTGAATGGGCTGCAAAGCCCATTCAATCCGAGCGAAGCGAGTGAGAGCTGGGCGGGTTCCGGACGTGGAGTCGACAATCCGGTGAAGTTCCGGATTGTAGGCGAAACAAACGGAATCCGTATCAGACAACATGCACGCGTGATTCACGTGGCCCGTCCATCCCCTGCGCGGGGGTGGGCGGGTTTTTCTTTCTCCTGGCGCCCCCGCGTTCCTGATCCTGTGGTCATTCTCGCTTTGCGCTGCTTAAGAAAGGCTTCATACTGTGGTGGACCAGGTTCAATTCATCCCACCCCCTCTCACCTGTGGTACGGACTCCGACTGAACGGTTCACCGACACCGTTCAATCCGGGCGGAGGCGAGGAGGAGAGGGACGGACTGACGGGCGTGGCGTTGACACCCCGGTGCGTTGGCGGGGTGTGAACGAAACAGACGGCATCCGTATAAGGCGCTCAGGACCACTCATCAGGGAAGTTTCACGTGCCGGGCCACGTCCGGCGAGGGGGAGAACGTGTTTCCAGCTGCATTCGATTACATCCGCGCCCACTCAGCAGAGGAGGCCCTGGCCGCGCTCGCGCAGCATGGCGCCGAGGCCCGCATCCTGGCCGGCGGGCAGAGCCTGATTCCTGCCATGCGCCTGCGACTGGCCCGCCCGGCCGTGCTGGTCGACCTGGGCGGCGTGAAGGACCTGGGTTACCTGCACGAGGAAGGCGGCGAACTGCGCGTCGGCGCCATGACCCGCGACGTGACCCTGGAACGCGACGCGAACGTCCGCGCCCGCTACAGCCTCCTGACCGACACGGGCGCCGTCGTGGCCGACCCGGTCGTGCGCTGCCTGGGCACGGTTGTCGGCAGCCTGTGCCACAGCGACCCCAGCGGCGACTGGGGCGCGGCGGCCCTGGCCGCGCGCGCCGTGATGGTCGCCCGCAGCGCCAGCGGCGAACGCCTGATCCCCATCGACGAGTTCCTGGTGGACTCCTTCCAGACCTCGCTGGAAGAGGGCGAACTGGCCGTCGAGGTGCGCTTCCCCACCCCGGACGGCCGCACGCACGGCTCGTACCAGAAGATCGAACGCAAGGTCGGGGATTACGCCACCGCCGCCGCCGCCGTGCAGATCACGCTGGGCGAGGACGGCCGTGTCACGCACGCCGGGGTCGCCCTGACCGCCGCCGGTCCCCGCCCGGTCCGGGTGGAGGCCGCCGAGAAACTGCTGCTGGGCCAGCTGCTGACCGAGGACGTCATCCGCGCCGCCAGCGAGGAAGCCCGCGCCGCCAGCGACCCGTTCGCGGACACGCGCGGCAGCGTGGAGTACAAGAAAGACATGGCCCGCGTGCTCGTCGCGCGCGGCCTTCGCGCCAGCGCCGCCCGCCTGGGCACGGGAGTGAACGCATGACCGCCACCGAAACCACCGACACCGCCCTGCGCACCGTCACCCTGAACGTGAACGGGCAGACCATCCGCCAGGAAGTCGAATCCCGCACCCTGCTCGCCTACGCCCTGCGTGACGCCGGACTGAAAGGCACGCACGTCGGCTGCGACACCTCCTCGTGCGGCTGCTGCGTCGTGCTGATCGACGGTGACACGCCCGCCAAGTCCTGCACCATGTTCGCCGTGCAGGCCGAGGGCCACCAGATCACCACCGTCGAGGGCCTCGGCAGCCCCGGCGACCTGCACCCCCTGCAACAGGCCTTCTGGGACCAGCACGGGTTGCAGTGCGGGTACTGCACGCCCGGCATGCTCATGACCGCCAAGGCCATGCTGGAACACAACCCGGACCCCACCGACCAGGAAGTCCGCGAGTTCCTGAGCGGCAACCTGTGCCGCTGCACCGGCTACAACAACATCGTCAAGGCCGTGCAGCAGGCCGCGCGCGTCATGCGCGACGAGGCGCAGGCGCAGGCCCTGGCCGGCATGGTCCCCGGCACCGGACCCAGCACTGGACCCAGCACTGGACCTAGCACTGGACCTAGCACTGGACCTAGCACTGGACCTAGCACTGGACCTAGCACTGGACCTAGCACTGGACCTAGCACTGGACCTAGCACTGGACCTAGCACTGGACCTAGCACTGGACCTAGCACTGGACCTAGCACTGGACCTAGCACTGGACCTAGCACTGGACCTAGCACTGGACCTAGCACTGGACCTAGCACTGGACCTAGCACCGGACCTAGCACCGGACCCAGCACTGGACCCAGCACCGGCACCGCCGGAGGAGGAGCGCAGTGAGCATCGAAACCGACGCCGCGAACAACGCCGGCCCGCAGACCCTGACCATGGGCAAGGGCATGAAACGAAAGGAAGACCCCCGCTTCCTGACCGGGAACGGCAACTACGTGGACGACATGCGCCTGCCCGGCATGCTGTACATGGCCATCGTGCACAGCCCCTACCCGCACGCGAACATCAAGGGCATCGACAAGACGGCCGCGCTGGCCGTGCCCGGCGTGAAGGCCGTCATCACCGGCGAGGACCTCGTGGCCGCGTCGCTGGCGTGGCTGCCCACCTTCCACGGCTTCGACAAGCAGATGGTCCTGGCCGTCGGGAAGGTCCTGTTCCAGCATCAGGAAGTCGCGGCCGTGTTCGCCGAGACCCGCGAGGCCGCCCGCGACGCCGCCGAACTGGTCGACGTGGACTACGAACCCCTCGACCCGGTCATCAGCCCCTTCGACGCCATGAAGGACGAGGTCATCCTGCGCGACGACCGCGAGGACAAGACCAACCACATCTACCACTGGGACAGCGGCGACCGGGACGGCACCCAGGCCGCGCTGGACGACTCCGAGGTCGTGGTCACCGAGCGCATCTACGCGCCCCGCTGCCACCCCGCCCCGCTGGAACCCTGCGGCTGCGTCGCGCAGTTCGACGCCATGGGCCGCCTGCACTTCTGGGTGACCAGTCAGGCGCCGCACGTGTACCGCACCGCCATCTCGCTCGTGACCGGCATTCCCGAGGACAAGATCCGCGTGATCTCCCCGGACATCGGCGGCGGCTTCGGCAACAAGGTGCCGGTGTACCCCGGCTACGTGTGCGCCATCGTCGGCGCCCTGATCCTCAAGACGCCCGTCAAGTGGATCGAGACCCGTACCGAGAACCTCACCACCACCGGCTTCGCCCGCGACTACCACATGGACGTCACCATCGGCGCGAAGAAGGACGGCACCGTCACCGCCCTGAAAGTCAAGACCGTCGCCGACCACGGCGCGTTCGACGCGGCCGCCGACCCCAGCAAGTACCCGGCCGGGATGTTCGGCGTCGTGACCGGCAGTTACCAGTTCCCGGTCGCGTTCGCGGAACTCGACGCGTACTTCACGAACAAGGCGCCGGGGGGTGTGGCGTACCGCTGCTCGTTCCGCGTGACCGAGGCCAGTTACGCCATCGAGCGCGGCATGGACATCCTGGCGCAGAAACTCACCATGGACCCCGCCGAACTGCGCCGCAAGAACTTCGTGCGCAAGGACCAGTTCCCGTACGACAGCGCCCTGGGCTTCACGTACGACAGCGGCGACTACGAAGGCACCATGGACAAGGCCCTGAACCAGATCGGGTACGCCGACCTCAGGCGCGAGCAGGCCGAGAAACGCGCCCGTGGCGAGTACATGGGCATCGGTATCAGCACCTTCACCGAGGTCGTCGGCGCCGGACCCAGCAAGCACTTCGACATCCTGGGCATCAAGATGTTCGACTCCGCCGAGATCCGCATTCACCCCACCGGGACCGGCATCATCCGCACCGGCACGAAAAGCCAGGGCCAGGGTCACGAGACCACCTGGGCGCAGATCGTCGCCGAGGAACTCGGCCTGGACCCCCAGAACCTGCTCGTCGAGGAAGGCGACACCGACACCGCCCCCTACGGCCTGGGCACCTACGCCAGCCGCAGCACCCCGGTCGCCGGAGCCGCGCTGGCCCTCGCCGCCCGCCGCGTGCGCGAGAAGGCCCGCAAGGTCGCCGCGCACCTGCTGGAGGCCGCCGCCGAGGACATCGAATGGGTCGAGCATCGATTCCAGGTGATGGGCGCCCCCAGCCGCAGCGTCACCATGAAAGAAGTCGCCTTCGCGGCGTACACCAACCCCGGCGAGGGCAACGAACCCGGCCTGGAAGCCAGCCTGTACTACGACCCGCCCAACATGACCTTCCCGCACGGCGCGTACATCGCCGTCGTGGACGTCGACGCCGAGACCGGCGAGGTCAAGGTCCGCCGCTTCCTCGCCATCGACGACTGCGGCACCGTCATCAACCCCATGATCGTCGAGGGACAGGTGCACGGCGGCCTCACCGAAGGCTTCGCCATCGCCTTCATGCAGGAAATCCCCTACGACGAACAGGGCAACAACATGGCCCCGAACTTCATGGAGTACCTGATCCCCACCAGCGTCGAGGCGCCCGTCTGGGAGACCGGCAGCACCGTCACGCCCAGCCCCCACCACCCCATCGGCGCCAAGGGCGTCGGCGAGAGCCCCAACGTCGGCAGCCCCGCCGCGTTCGTGAACGCCGTCATGGACGCCCTCGCACCCCTGGGCGTCACGCACATCGACATGCCCCTGACCCGCGAGAAAGTCTGGAAGGCCATCCGCAACGCAGAAGCGGCCGCCGCGAGCGACTGACCCCTCCGGCCCTGCGGGCCACCTCCCCTTAGAGGGGAGGCTGAACCTGAAGTGGCTCCCCTTTAAGGGGAGCTGTCACCGCAGGTGACTGAGGGGTTGCAGGTGACCCAGGGGTTGCCCCAGACCTCAGCCTTCTTCCCCCGCCCCTGACCGGGCGGGTGTATCCATTGGAGACCGTATGACCCCTGATCCCCAGCGTCCCACCGGGGACACCGAATTCATTCCGGACCTGCCCGAGCGGCTTGCGGGGCTGGCGCGCGAGGGCGCGGCGGTGGTCGTGGCAACGGTAGTGTCGCGCCGCGCGCCGGTGTCGGCGCAGGTGGGTGACAAGGCCCTGATTCACGCGGACGGCCGCATGGAGGGCTTCGTGGGCGGCGCGTGCTCCCGCGAGATCGTGCGGCGGCAGGCCCTGCTGGCGATGCAGGGCGGGCAGGCGCGGCTGGTGCGGATCGTGCCGGGCGCCGCGCCGGACGCCGAGCACGCCTTCGCCGAGCGGGTCACGGTGCCCATGAACTGCGCGTCGGAAGGGGAGAGCGAGGTGTTCCTGGAACCGCTGCTGCCGCCCAGGTTGCTGGTCGTGGTGGGCCGCACGCCGGTCGCGCGGGCCATCGCGGCGCACGCCGCCCTGATGGGCGACCGGGTGTGGCGCGTGCTGGACGACGACGAGGTGCCGGGCGAGCCGGACGCCGTGCCGCTGGGCACCCTGACGGCCCGCCTGTCGGCGCTGCCCGCCGCGCAGCGCGCCCGCGTGCGCAGCGTGGTGGCGTCGCAGGGGCACTACGACGAGACGGCGATCGAGGCGCTGCTGCGCGCCCAGCCGAACCCGGTGGGCCTGCTGGCCAGCCCGAAACGCGCCGCGAACGTCCGCGAGACGCTGGCCATGCTGAGCGGCTTCGGGGAGGCGGACCTGGGCCGCATCCGCGCGCCCGTGGGCCTGAACGTGGGAGCCCGCACCCCGCACGAGGTGGCGCTGAGCGTCCTGGCAGAACTGGTGCAGCTGGACCGGCAGGCCTCCGCGCCGCCCGCCGCTGTTCCGGCACCGGCCGCGCCCGTTCCGACCCCCAGCGAACCGTCACCCGTGCCGCCCGCGCTGCTGGCGCAGGTGATGGACCTGCCCGCCCTGACCGTCCTGAACGCCGAACCCGCCGCCCTGGCAGAGGCGGGCAGCGCCGTGGACCCGGTCTGCGGCATGACCGTCACCCTCCCGGCCCGGCACACCGCCGAGCTGGACGGGCAGACGTACGCCTTCTGCTGCCCGCACTGCAAGGCCCGTTTCCTGAAAGACCCAGCGCGGTACCTGACGACCTGAGCGGGGCGTTCAGCGGCGGTTCGTCTTGCCGAACAGGCCGTCCACGGGTGCCGGGGCCACCGCCTGCCCGATCACGTCCAGGATCTCCGCGAGGGTCAGCGTGAACACGCCCGCCTCGCCCCGGTCGGCCGCCTCGCGCCACTGGCGGTAACCGCCCCCGTCGGCGGGCAGGGGGGCGTTCACCTGGATCAGCTCCAGCACGCTGGCACGCAGGGCCTCGGCCGTGACCGGCGCGTGGCCCAGTTCCGGCTGCACGCCGCCCCGCAGGTGCGGGTTCCCCAGCCGCAGTCCGTCCAGCGCGACGTGCAGCACCGTGCCGGTCGGTTCGTCGTCGCGGCGCAGGATCAGCACGGTGCTGGTGTCCTCGCCGGGGCGGGTGCGGTAGGTCCAGCGCTGACCGGCCTGAAAGTCGATCTGAACATCAGGAGTCGTCATGGAACGCAGCGTACCGGGATGTTCCGGCAGGTCGCCTCGCCTGAATGGCGCAGAGGCGGGTACGTGCTCTGGCCTGAACGCCGTTCACATCTGGCGGCGCCGTGCGGGCGGGGCGTCCATAATCACGGGCGATGACCATTCTGGTGACGGGCGCGACCGGGTTCCTGGGCGGGGTGACAGCCCGTGAACTCGCGCGGGCCGGGCGGGCCGTGACGGGCCTGGGCCGGGACGCGCGCAGGGGCGCGGCGCTGGAGCGGGACGGCGTGCGGTTCGTGTCGGCCGACCTGCGCGGCGCGGACTGGGACGCCCTGCTGCGTGGGGTGGAGGGGGTGGTGCACGCGGCGGCCCGCTCGACCCTGTGGGGGCACGCGGCGGACTTCCACGCGGACAACGTGGCCCCCAGCGCGGCGCTGGCCAGGGCGTGTGCGCGGCGGGGCGTGCGGCTGGTGCATGTCAGCACGCCCAGCGTGTACAACGCGACCGGCCGCACGGAACAGGTGCGGGAGGACACCCCGGTCGGCCCGCGCTTCGACAGCCTGTACGCCCGCAGCAAATGGCAGGCGGAACAGGCGGTGCGCGCCGCGCTGCCTGACGCGACGATCCTGCGCCCACGCGGCATCTACGGCGTGGGGGATACCAGCATCGTGCCCCGGCTGGCCGCCGCGCTGCGCGCGGGCCGCCTGCCGCGCCTGACGGGCAGCGAGGTCTGGACTGAATTGACCGACGTGCGCAACGTCGCCCACGCGATCACCCTGGCCCTGGCCCTGGCCCGACCCGCGCCCGGCGTGTTCAACGTCACGGACGGGCAGGCCATTCCGCTGTGGGCGACGCTGGACCGGCTGGCCGACACGCTGGGCGTGCCCAGACCGACCCGGCGCGTGCCCGCGCGGCTGCTGGAGGGACTCGCGGCCGCGCTGGAACTCGGCGCGCGCCTGCACCCCGACCGGCCCGAGCCGCCCCTGACCGCCAGCGGCGTGCGCCTGCTGACGCGGCCCATGACGCTGGACCTCACGCGGGCCCGCGGGCAGCTGGGCTACGCGCCGGTCGTCACGCCCGAGCGGGGCTTCGCGGACGTGTTCGCCGGGCTGCGCGGAGGGGCGACGTGACCGTCCGGGTCGTGCCACTGCGGGCCGGGTCGTGCCTGAACCTCGCGGCGATCACCGAGAGGGGCGCGCCGTGGCGGGTGCAGGCGTACCCGGCGGGCTTCACGCTGATCCTGCACCCCACGCGCGGCCCGGTGCTGTTCGACACCGGCTACGGCGCGGACGTCGTGGCCGCGATGCGCCGCTGGCCGGGCCTGATCTACGGCCTGATCACGCCCGTGCAGTTCGGCCCGCACGACTCCGCCCGCGAGCAACTGCGCGTCCTGGGCTTCCCCCCGGAGGAGGTCCGGCACGTGATCGTCTCGCACCTGCACGCCGATCACGTGGGCGGCCTGCGGGACTTCCCGCAGGCGACCTTCCACCTCGACCGCCGCGCCTGGGAGCCACTGCGCAGGCTGCGGGGCGTGCGGGCGGTGCGCCGGGCGTACCTGCCGGAACTCCTCCCGGACGACTTCGAGGACCGCTGCGCGTGGCTGGACTTCAAGCCGGGCGGGGACGCCCTGCACCCCTTTCCGCAGGTCGCGGACGTGTTCGGGGACGGCCTGCTGCGCGCCGTGCCGCTTCCCGGACACGCGCCGGGCATGGTGGGCATCCTGGCGCAGGAGGACGCGGGCCTGACCGTCCTGGCCGCCGACGCCGCCTGGAGTGTCCGCGCGGGCCGCGAGGAGCGCCCCGTGCACCCGCTGGCCCGCGTGGCGTTCCACGACCCCGCCCTGGAGGCCACGAGCGGCGCGGCCCTGCGCGCCTTCCTGCAGGCCAATCCCGCCGCGAGGCTGCACGTCAGCCACGACGCGCCCGAGGGCTGGACGACGCCGTGAATACGCTGCTGACCCTGCTGGGCGCACTGGACGACGCCCGCCTGACCTTCCGCAGCCGCGCGGCGCTGGACCGCCACCAGGACCGCCTCGCGCACGATCACCTGCGCTGGGTGGCCGCGCACAGCCCCGCCGTCGCCGCCCGCTTCCGCGCCGCCGGACTCCCCCTGAGCCGCTGGCGCGAGCTGCCCCCCACCGACAAGGCCGCCATGCTCGCCACCTTCGACACACTGAACACCGTGGGCGTCACGCTGGACCGCGCGCTGGCGATCGGGCGGCAGGCGGAACGCACCCGCGACTTCACACCCACCCTCGCCACACCCGCCGGACCCGTCACGGTCGGCCTGTCCACCGGCACGAGCGGCACCCAGGGCGTCTTCCTCGTCAGCCGCGCCGAGCAGGCCCGCTGGGCCGGGACCGTCCTGCGCCACCTGCTGCCCGGCGGCCTGTGGGGGCTGCTGCGCCCGCAGCGGGTCGCGTTCTTCCTGCGGGCCGACAGTCCCCTGTACCGCAGCGTGCGCCGCCGCCAGCTGGAGTTCCGCTTCTTCGACCTGCTGCGTCCCCTCCCCGAACTGGCCGCCGAGGCCCAGGCGTACGCGCCCACCCTGATCGTCGGGCCGCCCGGCGTGCTGCGCGCCCTGCACCGCACCGGCGTCCGGCTGCGTGCCCGCGTGATCAGCGTCGCGGAAGTCCTCGACCCCGACGACGAGGCCGCCCTGCGCGACTGGGGCGACGTCGTGCAGGTCTATCAGGCGACCGAGGGCCTGCTGGCCCTGCCGTGCCCGCACGGATCGCTGCACCTGAACGAGGCGCACGTCCACTTCGACCTTGAACCGCTGGATGGTGGGGAACCGCTCGGGGACGGCCTGCACCGCCCGGTCATCACCGACCTGCGCCGCCGCGCGCAGCCGTTCATCCGCCACCGCCTCGACGACGCCCTGCGCCTCCACCCCGACCCGTGCCCCTGCGGGCAGGCCGCGCGCCGCATCCACAGCATCGCCGGGCGGCAGGACGACGCCCTGCACCTCCCCGGCGCGGCAGGGGAGAGCGTGACCGTCTGGCCGGACTTCCTGCGCGGCGCCCTCGCTGCCGTGCCCGGCCTGCGCGAGTACCGCGCCGACCAGACCGGCCCCGCCCGGCTGACCCTGCACCTCGACCCGCACACCCCGGACACCCAGGCGCACGCCCTGCGCGCCGTCCGGGACGCCCTGCACCGCAGCCACGCCGACCCCACCCGCATGATCCTCGACACCCGACCCCTCGACCCACCCCCGCCCGGCACGAAACGCCGCCGTGTCACCCGCAGCTGGAGGCCCGCATGAACCCATCCGACCCCGTCCTCGGCGTGCGCCTCCTCGCCACCGCCCAGGCCCTCCCCGAACGCCGCGTCCCCACCGCCGAGGTCGCCCGGCTGTGCCACGTTCCGGAAGCCATCGCCCTGAAACGCAGCGGTGTCCACGAACGCCGCTGGCTGTCCGGCCAGGAGACCGCCCTGACCCTCGGCACGCAGGCCGCCCGCGAAGCCCTGCACCGCGCCGGCCTGAACATCGGCGACGTGGACGTCCTGCTGAACGCCAGCGGCAGCCAACTGCAACCCATCCCCGACGGCGCCGCCCTGTACGCCCGCGAACTCGGCCTGCACGGCGCGGCCACGTACTCGCTGCACGGCACCTGCCTCAGCTTCCTCCTGGCCCTCCAGCACGCCGCGCTGCTCATCCACACTGCTCGGGCGCGGCACGTCCTGATCATCAGCAGCGAGGGTGGCAGTGTCGGCCTGAACCCCCACCAGCCCGAGAGCACCCTCCTGATCGGCGACGGGGCCGCCGCCGTCCTCCTCGGCCCCCCCACCCGCCCCGGCCAGGGCCTGCACGCTGGCCGCATCGAGACGCACCCCGCCGGAGCCGACCACACCCGCATCAGCGGCGGTGGCACCCTCCGCCACCCCAACCACCCAGCCGCCGCCCCCACCGACTTCACCTTCGACATGCAGGGCCTCCAGGTCCTCAAACTCGCCAGCCGCGTCGTCCCCCCCTTCCTCGAACGCCTCCGCCCCGGCCTCAGCAGCGGCCTGCCCGGCATCACCCGCGTCATCCCGCACCAGGCCAGCCAGGCGGGCCTCGACCTGCTGCGCCGCTACAACTGGCCCGAGGAACAGGTCGAAGTGACGCTGCGCACCCTGGGCAACGTCATCGCTGCCAGCCTCCCCCTCACGCTGCATCAGGCCGTGGAGGCCGGGCGGCTGGGCGAGGGGGACACCGCGCTGCTGGTCGGGACGGGGGCGGGGCTGATCGCGGGGGGGGTGATCTGGGAGTTGTAACGGGGTTGGTCTGTGCGTTGCCCCACCCCCCAGCCCCCTACCCCAGGGGGGCAGGGGGAGCCTACGTTGGCACTGGGCAGGTATTTCTCGGGCTTGGTTGGTGGGTATCGGGCGGGGACGGCCACGTCTCACACGCCATCCTCTGCTGCGCAGCTCTGCGAGTCCGCTCTCGCGCCGTTCGCCCCGCGCGCTTCGCGCACGACGGGCTGGGTTGCCGTGACAACAGAGTGGCCGGGTGTCCTGGTGCGTGCCGTGAGATTCTACTTTTTCGCTGCGGCAGAAGCATGTGTTCAAGGCTCCCCTTGAGGGGAGCTGTCAGCGCAGCTGACTGAGGGGTCCCGCTGCGCAGCAGCCTCCCTTCCCACTTCCCCTTCCTGTACAGCACCCCGGCTTGGTTGCTGCGTGCGGGCTACGCTGGCGGCATGAGTGCGGATGGCCTGCCGGAGAAGTTTGACGTGATCGTGCACCCTGCCGCCGAGTTGCGGGGGGAGTTGCGGGCGCAGCCGAGTAAGAATTACACGACGCGGTACCTGCTGGCGGCGGCGCTGGCGGACGGCGAGTCGCGGGTGGTGGGCGTGGCGACCAGCGAGGATGCCGGGGCGATGTTGCGTTGCCTGGGGGACTGGGGCGCGGGCGTGGAACTGGTGGGTGGGGACGCCGTGATCCGGGGCTTCGGGGCGGGTCCGCGTGCGGGCGTGACGCTCAATCCGGGGAATGCGGGGGCGGTGGCGCGGTTCCTGATGGGCGTGGCGGCCCTGACGACCGGGACGGCGTTCGTGACGGACTACCCGGATTCGCTCGGAAAGCGGCCTCAGGGGGATCTGCTGGAGGCCCTGTCGCGTCTGGGTGCGCGGGTGCAGAGCCGCGACGGGATGTTCCCGCTGTCCATCTCGGGTCCGGTGCGGGGCGGGGTGGTGGAGGTCAGTGCGGAGCGCAGCAGTCAGTACGCGTCGGCGTTGATGTTCCTGGGGCCGCTGCTGCCGGATGGGCTGGAGTTGCGCCTGACGGGGGACATCAAGAGTCACGCGCCGCTGCGGCAGACGCTGGATACGCTGGCGGCGTTCGGGGTGCGGGCGTCCGCGAGTGACGACCTGAGCCGCATCACGATCCCCGGGGGGCAGGCGTACCGGGCGGGACGGGTGCTGGTCCCGGGGGATTACCCGGGCAGCGCGGCGATCCTCGCGGCGGCCGTCACCCGGCCCGGCGAGCTGCGCCTGTCGAACCTCCGCGAGCATGACCTGCAGGGCGAACGCGAGGCGCTGGACGTCCTGCGCGAGATGGGCGCGGACCTGACCCGCGAGGGTGACACCGTGGTCGTGCGGGGCGGGCGGCCCCTGCATGCGGTCACGCGCGACGGGGACGGGTTCACGGACGCCGTGCAGGCCCTGACGGCGGCGGCGGCGCTGGCGGGGGGCACGACGACCTGGGAGAACGTGTACACGCTGCGCCTGAAGGAATGCGACCGCATCAGCGACACGCGCCGCGAACTGGAGGCGCTGGGCCTGACCGTCACGGAGACGCAGGACAGCCTGACCGTCACGGGCACGCCCAGCCTCGCCGGGGGTGTCACGGCGGACGGGCACGGCGACCACCGCATGATCATGCTGCTGACCGTGCTGGGCCTGAGTGCGCAGTCTCCGATCCGCATCACGGGCGCGCATCACATCCGCAAGAGCTACCCGATGTTCTTCCGTCACCTCGAAACGCTCGGGGCGCGGTTCGAGTACCCGGAAGCCACGCGCGACTGACGGGCAGGAAACCGGAAAGCTGCCCTGAACAGGGGCGGCTTTTTCGTGTCTGGGGGAGGGTTGGAGCGGCTTTTCTGGAGTGCGTTCAGAAGCCGGTGTGGGACGTCTGTCCCGCTCCTATGCTGGGGCGAGCTGGGCGGCGGGTCACTGGCATGTCCGGCCGGACCGGCGCAAGGGCACCTGAGCGGGGCAGCGCGTGCCCGTCACGGCAGAATCCTCAGCAGTGCCCGTCACAGTCAGCAGTGCCCGTCACAGGAGGTTGTACCCATGACGCAGTTCAGCAACCCGGATATCGTCGGTGATTCCCCCGCCTGGCTCAGTTTCATCTGGATCGCGTTCATGACCGCCCTGGGCCTGATGATCCTGGGCATCTACTTCATCCCGGTGGACTGGTGGATCAAGGGCTACCTGTACATGGGCACGCTGTTCCTGACGGCCAGCACCCTGACCCTCTCCAAGAGCCTGCGTGACCGGCACGAGCACGAGCGGCTCGTGAACCGCGTCAAGAGCGCCCGCACCGAGCAGGTCCTCAGCAAGTTCGACACCTGATACGGACTCCGATTGAATGGGCTGCAAAGCCCGTTCAATCCGAGCGGATGCGAGAAGGAGAGAAGCGGGTTCCGGACGTGGAGCTGGCAATCCGGTGAAGTTCCGGATTGTCGGCGAAACAAACGGAATCCGTATGATACGGACTCCGATTGAATGGCTTTGTAAGCCGTTCAATCCGAGCGGATGCGACTCGTAGAGCTGCTCCGCAGAGGAGGAGAGAACGGGTTCCGGACGTGGAGTTGACGACCCGGTGCCGTTCCGGGTTGTCAACGAAACAGACGGAATCCGTATGACCGGACCTCCGGCCCGTGAAGCCGCACTTGAGCGGGCTGGCATGCCGACCTCATGAGCGGCTGGTCTGCTGGGAGCATGCCCTCAATCCGACTGGCCTTCCCGGCGGCGCTGGCCGCCACGACCCTCGCCCTGCTGGGCACCGGCTGCGCGCAGAGCAGCACTGGCGTGGCGCAGAGCCTCCGGGTGCCCGCCGGGTTTCAGGTGAACCTGTACGCGGACGGGTTCAAAAAGCCGCGTTTCATGGTGGTGGCCAGCAACGGTGACGTCCTGCTCAGCGACACGGGGGCCGGGACGGTGTACGTCCTGCCGGACCGCAACGGCGACGGGAAGGCCGACGGGAAGCAGGTGTTCGCCAGCGGACTGAACCAGCCGCACGGCCTCGCCATCCAGGGGGGCTATCTGTACGTGGCGAACACGGACGGCGTGGTGCGCTTCCCGTACAGGGCCGGGGACGTGAAGGCCAGCGCCGCGCCCACGAAACTGGTGGACCTGCCGGGCGGGGGCGGTCACTCGACCCGCACGGTGGAGTTCGGTCCGGACGGGCGGATGTACGTCTCGGTGGGCAGCACCTGCAACGTCTGCGAGGAGAGCGACCCGAAACGCGCCGCGATCTGGGTGTACGACGCCGACGGCAAGAACGGCAGACCCTACGCGACAGGCCTGCGCAACGCCGTGGGCCTCGAGTGGTTCGGCGGGCAGCTGTACGCCACGAACAACGGCCGCGACCAGCTGGGCGACGACCTGCCGCCCGAGGGGTTCTACCGGGTCAAGTCGGGCGGGTTCTACGGCTGGCCGTACTGCTACACCACCCAGCCCGGACAGGCGCAGGTGTGGGACAGGGACTTCGGGAAGAAGACCGCCGATGCCTGCAGGGCCGCCACGCCCGCCTTCGCGCTGACGACCGCGCACTCCGCGCCGCTGGGACTGGCGTTCTACACCGGGAAGACCTTCCCCGCCGCGTACCGTGGGCAGATGTTCGCGGCGCTGCACGGCAGCTGGAACCGCAGCGAGAAGAGCGGGTACAAGGTGATCACCATCGACCCGCAGAGCGGGAAGGTCACGGACTTCCTGACCGGCTTCCTGCGCGGGCAGAACGTCGTGGGCCGCCCGGTGGATCTCGCGGTGGCCGCCGACGGGTCGCTGCTGCTCACCGACGACGGCGGGGGCCGCGTCTGGCGCATCCAGGCCCGCTGACCCCCGCCCGCCACCCGGATCCACCGGGCGGGCTGCCGGTGCGTTTCGTGTCGGTGTGCAGCTTCGCTCTGGGCAGGCTCGCGCTAGACTGGAGGGCGTGTTTGTTACTGGCGTTCCGTCCTTCCCGTCCCGCTCGACTGGCCGGACGCCTGCATGGCGCGTCCACGCTGACGGCCGGGTGACCGCGTGAAACTCAGCCGACTGCCGCCGGGCTTCGCGCTCGACACGGCCGCGCAGGGCCTCGCGCTGCGCGAGGAGAGCGTGCAGAACGTCACGCGCCACTGGACCGACGCCGGCTGGCACGCCGAGGCGACCGTCATGGACGCCGGTCAGCCCTACCACGCCACCGTGGACCTGCTGCCCCCCCCGGACCCGCAACTGCGCGGCAGTTCCTGCACCTGCGGCCGTTACCGCTGCCGGCACGTGGCCGCGCTGGTCCTGGCCACAGACCCGCCCGACGGCCCCCGCCCCGCCCGCACCGAACCGGACCGGGACGCCACCCCCGCCGAGGAACCCCTGGACGCCCGCACGCAGCAGTGGCTGGCGTCCTTCACCGACACCCGCAGCCCCAGCCGGGGCCGGCAGTTCGAACTGCGTTACGTGCTGCGCTTCCTGCCGCCCGGCACCAGCGTCGGCGGGACGCGCCGCGTCGCCGTGCAACTGACGCGCGTGCCGCTGCGCGCCGACCAGCCGGACCTGGCCGCGGCGGAACGGTACTCGCTGCCCCGCAACCTCGCGAGCGCCCCGGCCTTCGTGCGGCGCGACACGCACCTGCTGCGCCTGCTGGACGTCGCCACGACCGCCACGCACGAACCCGGCCGCTGGCAGGACGAACTGCACGTCCTGGGCGACCACCCGGCCGCCGACCTGCTGATCGAGAGCATGCTCGAATCCGGGCGCCTGTGCTGGGAACGCCCGGACGCGGCCCTCACGCGCGGCCCGGACCTGCACGGGCACCTCGCGTGGATGTCCGACGCGCGTGGCGCGCAGGCCCCCACCCTGCACGTCCCGGACGCCCCGGACGCGACCGTCCTGCCCACTCCCCGGCCCTGGGCGGTGCAGGCCACGCCGGCCGGTCAGGCCCGGCTGAGCCGCGTGCAGACCGACTCGCCGCCCGATCAGGTCGCGCGGTTCCTGACCGGCCCGGTCCTGCCGCCCGCGCAGGCCGTGGCGCTGGCGCACGCCATCACGGCTTCGGGGCTGAACCTGCCCATCCCGCAGACCGTCCGTGTGCGTGAGGAACGCCTGCCGTACACCCCACAGCTGCACCTGACCTCCCGCGCCGCCACCCGGCACGGCTGGGCGGCCCGCCCGGAGACAGTCACGCTGCCCGCCGCGCAACTGCGCCACGCCTACGCCGGCCTGACCGTCCCGGACGCCCGGCCCGAAGGGAGCGCCGGCCCGACCGTGTACCGCGACGGCGTCCTGACCCGCGTGGCCCGCGACCTGACGGCCGAACGCGACGCGGAACACGCGGTCGCGCTGGCCGGGTTCATGCTGATCGGGGAGGCGCTGGGCGAGGACTACCACCTCCCCGAGCCCGACCGCGACACGCTGCTCACCCTCGGCGACGAGGACGCCTGGATGAACTTCATGCGGCACGGCCGCGCCGACCTCGAGGCGCAGGGCGTGACCGTGCAGGTCCTGCCGGACTTCCCGCTGAACTACGCCGAGATCACCGACTGGTACGGCGAGACGGACGACGCCTTCGGCGGCTGGTTCACGCTGGATCTCGGGATCGTCGTGGACGGTACCCGCATCAGCCTGATCCCCATCCTGGCCGACCTGATCGCCCGGCAGCCGGGCCTGTTCACTCCCGAGGCCCTGGCCGACCTGGCGGACGACGAGACGCTGCACGCCACCCTCGACGACGGCCGCCGCGTCGCCCTGCCCGCCGGCCGCATCCGCGCGATCTTGGGCGTCCTCGTCGAACTGAACCTGCGTGACCTGCCGCCCGGCCCGCTGCGCCTGCCGCTGCTGGACGCCGCCCGCGTCGCGCAGCTCGAGGAGGCCGTGCAGGCCCGCTGGCTGGGCGCCGAACGCCTGCTGGAACTCGGGCGGAAACTCCGCGATTTCAGCGGCGTGCAGGACGTCACGCCACCCGCCGGACTGCACGCCGACCTGCGCCCCTACCAGCGGCAGGGCGTGTCCTGGCTGCAGTTCCTGCGCGAGTACGGCATGGGCGGCATCCTCGCCGACGACATGGGCCTGGGCAAAACGGTCCAGACCCTGGCGCACCTGCTGCTGGAGAAGGAATCCGGCCGCGCCGACCGGCCCAGTCTGGTCGTGGCGCCCACCAGCGTCATCGGGAACTGGCAGGCGGAAGCGGCGAAGTTCGCGCCGGACCTGCGGGTCCTGACCCTGCATGGCAAGGACCGCCGCGCGCACTTTTCCCGCATCCCGGACCACGACCTGATCCTGACGACCTACCCGCTGCTGCCGCGCGACATCGACGACCTGGGGGCCTTCGGGTACCACCTCGTGATCCTGGACGAGGCGCAGAACATCAAGAACGCCCGCACGGCCGCCGCCAAGGCCGCCGGCGCACTGAACGCCCGCCACCGCCTGGCGCTGACCGGCACGCCCCTGGAAAACCACCTGGGGGAACTGTGGTCGCAGTTCAACTTCCTGGCGCCGGGCCTGCTGCACGACGAGAAGACCTTCCGCGAGCTGTACCGCACGCCCATCGAGAAGCGCGGCGAGGCCTCCCGCCGGCAGGCCCTGGCCGCGCGGGTCCGGCCGTTCATCCTGCGCCGCGAGAAGCGCGACGTGGCCCGCGAACTGCCGCCCAAGACCGAGATCCCGGTGCGCGTCACGCTGGACGGTGACCAGCGCGACCTGTACGAGACGGTGCGCGTCACCACCGAGACCCGCGTGCGCGAGGAACTGCGCGCCCGCGGCCTGTCGCGCAGCACCATCGCCATCCTGGACGCCCTGCTGAAACTCCGGCAGGCCGTCACGGACCCGCGCCTCGTGAAACTGGACGCGGCGCGCAGCGTGGAAGGCAACGCGAAGTTCGAGTGGCTCAGCACGCACCTGCCGCAGATGGTCGAGGAGGGCCGCCGCGTCCTGATCTTCAGCGGGTTCGCCACGCTGCTCGGTCACCTGGAGGACTGGCTGCGCGAGCAGCGCATCCCGTACTCCATGATCACCGGCAGCACCCAGGACCGCCAGAGTCAGATCGACGCCTTCCAGAACGGCCGGACGCACGTGTTCCTGATCACCCTGAAGGCCGGGGGCGTCGGCCTGAACCTCACGGCGGCCGACACGGTCATCCACTACGACCCCTGGTGGAACCCGGCCGCCGAGGAACAGGCCACCGACCGCGCCTACCGCATCGGGCAGGACAAACCGGTGTTCGTGTACAAACTCATCGCGGCCGGCAGCGTCGAGGAACGCATCCTGGACCTCCAGGCCCGCAAGGCCAGCCTGGCGCGCGGCATTCTCGACGGCGGCCTGAGCGACGCCACGCAGCTCACGCCCGCCGACCTCGACCGCCTGTTCGCCCCGCTGGAAGACGAACCCGAAGGCGAGATGGCCCCCACCTCCTGACCCGCCCCCGCGCTGTGTAGACACGCCCCGCCCACTCCCACACGGCGCGCTATGCTGCCGGACATGACCGCAAACGGTACGTGGTGGTGGCCCAGTCTCGCCTGGGTCTGATCCCGCCGTACCCCGACCGGACGCGCCCAGGTGGAACCTTCCACCCGGGCGTTTTCTCATGCCCCGACCCCAGGAGACCCATGACGCAGCGCACCCCACCCCCCACGGCCCAGGCCAGCCCCGCCCCGCTGGCCGTCGCCACCCGCGAACTGAACGCCGACCTCGACACGCCCGTCACCGCGTACCTGAAAGCCGCGCAGGACGAGCCCGTCTCCTTCCTCCTCGAGAGCGTCGAGGCCGGCGAGACCCTCGGCCGGTACTCCTTCATCGGCATCGGCGAACAGGGCCGCTTCGAGGCGCGCGGCACGCACGTCACGAGCAGCGGCACCTTCGGCACGCACGACGGCCCCGTCCCCGATCCCCTCGCGCACCTGTACGCCGCCACCACCCGCCCCGCCCCCGTCCCGGCCGGGCTGCCCGCCCTGATCGGCGGGGCCGTCGGGTACGCCGCGTACGACCTGATCCGTGCGTACGAGACCCTGCCGGACAGTAACCCGGACGAACTGGGCGTGCCTGACGCCTGCTTCATCGCGCCGCGCGGCATGGTCATCTTCGACCACCTCAAGCACCGCCTGATCGCCGTCGCTGCCGCCCCGCAGCAGGCCGACGCCGACGCCGAGGTCACCACCCTCGTCGCTCGCCTGCGCGGCCCGCTGCCCAGCGTGCCCGGGCAGCAGCCCGTCCCCACACCCACCTTCACCAGCAACTTCACGCCCGACACCTTCCGCGACGCCGTGAACCGCGCCCTGGACTACATCCGCGCCGGCGACATCTTCCAGGTGGTGCCCAGCCAGCGCTTCAGCGCGCCCCTGGGCGACCTGCACCCCTTCGCGCTGTACCGCGCGCTGCGCCGCGTGAACCCCAGCCCGTACCTCGGCTACCTGCAACTCGGGCCGGTCACGCTGGTCGCCAGCAGCCCCGAGAGCCTGCTGGCCAGCGACGGCCGCACCGTCACCACCCGCCCCATCGCCGGCACCCGCACGCGCGGCACCACTCCCGAACACGACAACGCGCAGGCCGCCGAACTCCTGGCCGACGAGAAGGAACGCGCCGAACACCTCATGCTCGTCGACCTGGGCCGCAACGACCTCGGCCGGGTCAGCCGTTACGGCAGTGTCCGCGTGCACGACGCCTTCACCATCGAACGCTACAGCCACGTCATGCACATCGTGTCCAGCGTCACCGGCACCCTCCGGGACGACCGGACGCCCCTGCACGCCCTGGCCAGCGTGCAGCCCATGGGCACCGTCAGCGGCGCCCCCAAGATCCGCGCCATGGAAATCATCGACGAACTCGAACCCACCCGGCGCGGCCCCTACGGCGGATCTTTTGGCTACATCGCCCACGACGGCAGCATGGACATGGCCCTCACGCTGCGCACCATGGTCATCACGGGCGGTCACGTCCACATCCAGGCCGGAGCGGGCGTCGTCGCCGACAGCGACCCCACCAGCGAGGAACTCGAAACCCGCAACAAGGCCGCCGCCCTCATGCGCGCCGTCGAACTCGCCGCAGGCGGTCTATGATACGGATTCCGTTTATTTCGTTGACAGATCGGAACACCACCGATCTGCCAACTCCACGTCCGGAATCCGTTTCTCTCCTCCTCTGCGGAGCAGCTCTCCGAGTCGCATCCGCTCGGATTGAATGGGCTGCAAAGACCATTCAATCGGAGTCCGTATGAGAGGGGAGTCGGGAGTGGTAAGTGGGGGGGCGGGCACGCCCGGAAGCCAACAACCCGGCCCCGCTGTTCAGGCGCCGACCGTCCCGACCCGCCGAATCTCCAGTGACGTCGCCTCTCAGGACCCCCGCTCCGCGCGTACGAAAGGACAATCACGATGACCACCCCCGCTGTTCCCACCCCACACCCCGCGCCCCGCCTCCTGCTGATCGACAACTACGATTCGTTCACGTACAACCTCGTGCAGTACTTCGGGGAGCTGGGCGCGGACCTGACCGTGTGGCGCAACGACGCCTTCACGCTGGACGAGGTGCGGGCCCTGAACCCGGACGCGATCGTGGTGTCGCCGGGACCCTGCACGCCCACCGAGGCGGGGCAGAGCGTGGCCGTGATCCGCGAGCTGGGGCCGACTGTGCCGACGCTGGGCGTGTGCCTGGGCCACCAGAGTATCGGGGAGGCGTTCGGGGCGCAGGTGGGCCGCGCGATCCTGCCGGTCCACGGAAAGACCAGCCCGGTGCGGCACGACGGGTCCGGGCTGTTCGCGGGCCTGCGGGACGGCGTGACGGTCACGCGGTACCACTCGCTGGTGGTGCGGGACCTGCCGCCGGAACTGGTGGCGACCGCCTGGACGACCGACCCGGACGAGGAAGTGGTGATGGCGCTGCGGCACCGTGAATTCCCGGTGTTCGGCGTGCAGTTCCACCCGGAGAGCATCGCCACGGAGGGCGGCATGGACATGATCCGGAATTTCCTGGCGGAAGTGCGCGCGTTCCACTCGGCGCGGGCCGCGCGGGTGACGGGGGCCGGCGCATGATGCACGCCAGACTGATGAACGGCGAACGGCTCTCGCAGGAGGACGCGGCGGCGTTCATGCGCGAGGTCATGGAAGGCGACATGAGCGGCGTGCGGCTCGCGGCGGCCCTGGCGGCCCTGCGCGTGCGCGGCGAGACGCCCGAGGAGATCGCGGGCTTCGCGCAGGCCATGCGGGAGAACGCGGTGCGCGTGAACGTCACGCCCCGCCCGGTGCTGCTGGACGTGGTCGGCACCGGCGGCGACGGCGCGCACACCTTCAACATCAGCACCACGACGGCGTTCGTGGTGGCGGGCGCGGGCGTGCCGGTCGCCAAGCACGGCAACCGCGCCGCGAGCAGCCGCGCCGGCAGTGCCGACGTGCTCGAGGCGCTGGGCGTGAACCTGGACGCCCCCCCGGAGGTCGTGGCGGACGCCGTGAACACCCTGGGCATCGGGTTCATGTTCGCCCGCAACTACCACCCGGCCCTGCGGCACGCGGCGGCCGTCCGCTCGGACCTGGCCGCCAGGACGGTGTTCAACATCCTGGGGCCGCTCAGCAACCCGGCGGGCGCCACGCACCTCGTGGTGGGCGTGTTCAAGCCGGAACTGACGCGCACGCTGGCCGAGGTGCTGCGCCTGCTCGGCGCGGGCGGCGCGACCGTCGTGTACGGCGACGGCCTGGACGAATTCACCGTGAGCGGCGTGAACACCGTCTCGGGCCTGCGCGACGGTCAGATCATCGACCGGACCCTGCACCCCGAGGAGGTCGGCGTGGACCTGCACCCCAGAGAGGCGATCGTGGGCGGCACGCCCGCCGAGAACGCACAGATCACCCGCGCCCTCCTGACGGGCGGCGGCACGCCCGCCCAGCGGGACATCGTGGCGCTGAACGCCGGGGCGGCCCTGCGCACGGCGGGCGCCGCCGACTCCATCCGCGCCGGGGTGGAACTGGCCCGCGAGGTCATGGGCAGCGGCGCCGGCTGGAGCACCCTGGAACGCTACGCCGCCCACACCCGCCGCTGACAACCATCGCTGCCGACCGCCACCGCCGACTGCCGCTGACCGTCACAGCAGTCGGCGGTGGTAATTCACCTGCCCCAGGTGCCAGTTCAGGTGCCCGTACAGGTGAATCAGGAAAAAGCGCGCGGTCATGCCCTGCGGGAAACCCGGCAGTTGCGCCGGGTGCGGCGCGTCCAGCCGGGCCGGGTCCAGCCGGTCCAGCGTGCCCGCCACCAGCGCCGACACCCCCCGCACGCCCGCGATCAACTCCGCGCGCGGCACGTCCCGCCGCGCGAACTCCGCCGGGCGGTCCCGCACGAACGCCACGCCCCCCAGGTCCGCGCCCACAAACTGCGACAGGTTCCCGATCAGGTGCAGCGCCAGCGTCCCACCCGAGTTCAGCACGCCCTCCGGCACGGCCCACACCGACGCCTCGTCCGGGTACGCCTCCAGTTCCACGGCCAGCTTCTCTAAGTCCCGCACGAACAGATCCCGCAATTCCGGCAGCATGCACGCAGCTTACCGGGGCGGCGACGGTCACCGGGGCGGCAGGAGCAGTTTGCCTTCCAGTGGGGTGCTCAGGACGATGCTGGTGTCGCAGGTGAAGCCCATGTTGATCAGTTCGGTCAGCATGTTCTCCAGGGCGCCCACGTCGGGCACGGCGACTTTCAGGATGCAGGAGTTGTCGCCGGTGACGCTGTGGCATTCCAGCACGCCGTCGTGCTTGGTGGCCCAGCGGACCAGGGTGGGGTCGTTGCGGCCGCTGTCCTGCACGCCGATGAACGCGGTGATGGTGCGGCCAAGGGGTTTGCTGGCGACGCGCACGCCGTAGCCGAGGATCACGCCGGCGTCCTCGAGGCGGCGGACGCGTTCCGTGACGGCCGGGGCGCTGAGGCCGACGCGGCGGCCGAGTTCGCGCATGCTGAGGCGCGAGTCGGTCTGGAGTTCCTGGAGGATGCTGTGGTCGAGGGGGTCGAGGTGGCCGCCGGACTGTCTCATGGCCCCAGCCTAGCATTTGGAAGGTCGGGGGTGGCGTTTGAGAGTTTTGTGTGTGTGAAACCTGCCCGCAGGCGGGGTGTGCGCACATTCCAAAGTGGGCCGCGCGGCACGGACAATAGGCGGGCACCCAATTCACGTTTCGCCCCCCAGCACCCCGGAGGCTGCCATGCCCATTCACCCGAACGCCACCACCGACAGCCAGACCATGCTTCCCCGCAACCACCGCGCGCCCCGCTGGGCCGACGTGCCCGACGAGCAGTGGTACGACTGGAAATGGCAGCTCAAGAACCGCATCAACACCGTCGAGGAACTCGAATCGGTCATCCGCCTGACCGACAGTGAACGCCAGGGCGCTAGCGCCAAGGGGATCTTCCGACTGGACATCACGCCGTACTTCGCGTCCCTGATGCACCCCACGGACCCCACCTGCCCCGTCCGCAGGCAGGTGATCCCCACGCACCACGAGCTGGAACCGTTCACGTCCATGATGGAAGACTCCCTGGCCGAGGACAAGCACAGCCCCGTGCCCGGCCTCGTGCACCGCTACCCGGACCGCGTGCTGATGCTGGTGACCACGCAGTGCGCCAGCTACTGCCGCTACTGCACCCGCAGCCGCATCGTCGGCGACCCCAGCGAGACCTTCAACCCCGCCGAGTACGAGGCGCAACTGAACTACCTGCGCAACACGCCCCAGGTGCGCGACGTACTCCTGTCCGGCGGCGACCCCCTCACGCTCGCCCCGAAAGTCCTGGGCCGCCTGCTTGCGGAACTCCGCAAGATCGAACACATCGAGATCATCCGCATCGGCACGCGCGTGCCCGTGTTCATGCCCATGCGCGTCACCCAGGAACTCTGCGACGTGCTGGCCGAGAACCACCCCGTCTGGATGAACATCCACGTCAACCACCCCCGCGAGATCACCCCCGAAGTCGCCGACGCCTGCGACCGCCTGACGCGCGCCGGCGTGCCGCTCGGCAACCAGAGCGTCCTGCTGCGCGGCGTGAACGACCACCCCGTCATCATGCAGAAACTCGTGCGGGAACTCGTCAAGATCCGCGTCCGCCCCTACTACATCTACCAGTGCGACCTCGTCCACGGCGCCGGACACCTCCGCACCACCGTGTCCAAGGGCCTGGAGATCATGGAAAGCCTGCGCGGCCACACCAGCGGCTACTCGGTGCCCACCTACGTCGTCGACGCGCCCGGCGGCGGCGGCAAGATCCCCGTCGCGCCCAACTACGTCCTGAGCCACAGCCCCGAGAAGCTCATCCTCCGGAACTTCGAGGGCTACATCGCCGCGTACAGCGAACCCACCGACTATACCGGCCCCGACATGCTCGTCCCCACCGACTGGCAGCGCAAGGAACCCGGCCAGAGCGGCATCTACGGCCTGATGGAAGGCGAACGCATCAGCATCGAGCCCAAGGAATTCAGCGAGAGCCGCAACCGCCCCGGCGCGACCAAACACCGCCTGAACAGCCGCGAGGACAAATGGGCCGCCCACGGCATCGGCCTGGACGTGGCCGTGACCGATACCGCGCCCGACGGCATGGTGCAGGCCGCGCAACCCGTCAGCGGCGACTGAAAGGAAGGCGACCCCTCTGCTTCGCAGCTGTACCAGCCAGTCCGCTGCGCGGCCAGCTCCCCTCAAGGGGAGCCAGGAATCACCAGCCTCCCCTTGAGGGGAGGTGCCCCGAAGGGGCGGAGGGGTCGTCCGCGATTCTGCCGTCCCACCCCCCAGGAGAACCCCAATGACCACCCTTCCCAAACCCCGTCAGCCTGAACTGAAGACCTCCCTGCCCGGCCCGAAGACCGCTGCGATCATGGAGCGCGATTCACAGCACCTCTCGACCTCGTACATGCGGCCCTATCCGTTCGTGCCGGATCACGGGGAGGGCGTGTGGCTGACCGACGTGGACGGCAACACCATGCTGGATTTCTTTGCGGGGATCGCGGTCAGCACGACCGGGCACGCGCATCCGCATGTGGTGAAGGCGGTGCAGGAGCAGATCACTAAATTTACGCACGTGTGCCTGACGGACTACCCGCAGGAGATCACGACCAGCCTCGCGGAGCGCATGGTGAAGCATGTCGAGAAGCCCGGTGAGAAGTGGCGCGTGTTCTTCGGGAACAGCGGCGCGGAAGCGGTCGAGGCGGCGGTCAAGCTGGCCCGGAACCATACGGGGCGGTCGCACATCATCAGCACCATCGGGTCGTTCCACGGGCGCACGTACGGGGCGATCACGCTGACGGGCAGCAAGACGAAGTACAAGCGGGGCTTCGGGCCGCTGCTGCCGAACGTGTCGCACGTGCCGTACCCGAACCCGTTCCGTCCGCCGCTGGGCGCGACGGCCGAGACGTGCGGGCAGGCCGTGATCGACCACATCGAGGGCCTGTTCCAGACGATCATTCCGGCGGACGAGGTGGCGGCCATCATCATCGAACCGATGCAGGGCGAGGGCGGGTACATCGTGCCTCCTGCCGACTTCCTCCCGAAACTGCGGGCGCTGTGCGACCGGCACGGCATCATGCTGATCTTCGACGAGGTGCAGGCGGGCATGGGCCGCAGCGGGAAGATGTACTCCTTCCAGCATTTCGACGGCGTGCAGCCGGACATCATCACGGTCGCGAAGGGCATCGCGTCCGGCATGCCGATCAGCGCGATGCTCGCCAAGGAGAGCGTCATGACGTGGCCGGTCGGGTCGCACGGCAGCACGTACGGCGGGAACCCCGTGGCGGCCGCCGCCGCGCACGCCACGCTGGACCTGCTCGAGGGCGTCGTCAAACACCCCGGCTGCGGCGACAGCCTGATGCACAACGCCGCGCAGGTCGGTGAATTCATCATGACCGAACTGAAAGCCATGCAGGCGGAATTCCCGTTCCTGGGCGACGTGCGCGGCGCCGGGATGTTCATCGGCCTGGAGTTCGTGAAACCGGACGGCAGCCCCGACGGGAAACTGCGTGACGCGGCCAGCATGGCCATGTTCGAACGCGGCCTGCTGAACCTCGACTGCGGCGAGGCCGTCATCCGCATCAGCCCGCCCCTGATCCTCACGCGCGAGGAAGCCGCGACGGGCCTGGAGATCATGCGGGACGCCTTGCGCGCCCTGAAGTAAAGCTGGCTGAACAGGTCGGGCCGCCCAGCGCACGGGGCGGCCCGACCTGTTCAGGCTGTGGTGGCCGCGCCGGTCTGGTGCGCGGCTTCCAGTTCCCTCAGGGCGCCCGTGACGTGCGTCATGGGGTTGGGGCTGCGGTGAATCCAGGCGACAGTGCCGTGCGGGTCGATCAGGAACGTGGCGCGGCCGGTCATGCCGAGCAGGCCGCTCAGGCCGCCGATCACGCCGTACGCCTGCGCGAGGCTGCGGTCGCTGTCGGGAATCAGGGGGAACGTCAGGGAGCAGGTGTCGCGGAACCGGGCCTGGCGGGCCTCGGTGTCGGTGCTGACGCCGATCACCTGCGCGCCGCGCCGTTCGAATTCCGGGAGGGCCGCCTCGAAGCGCTGCGCCTCGATGCTGCATCCGGCGCTGCTGGCGCGCGGGTAGAAGTACAGCACCGTCCACTGTCCGCGCCGGGTCTGCAGGGAGACGGTGCGGCCGTCGTCGCTGCGGCGCGTGAAGTCCGGGGCGGGCTGTCCGACTTGGAGGCTCATGCGCCCGATTGTACGCGCCGTCCTACAATGCGCCCGTGTCTGACGTTGCTGAGTCCCTGCTGCGGCCCCTGCGTCCCTACGCGGGCGAGGTCGTGGTGGTGGGCGTGTCGGGCGGTGCGGACAGCGTGGCGCTGCTGCGGGCGCTGCGGCTGGTGGGGGCGCGGCCGGTCGCGGCGCATCTGGATCACGCGCTGCGGCCCGACTCTGCCCAGGACGCCGCGTGGGTGCAGGCGCTCGCGGCGCGGCTGGGCGTGCCGTTCGTGGGGGGGCGGGTGGACGTGGCGGCGGTCGCGGCGCGGCGCGGCTGGAACACCGAGGACGCCGCCCGTCGCCTGCGCTACGACTTCCTGACCCGCACGGCGAAGGCGCAGGGGGCGCAGGTGATCCTGACGGCGCACACGCGGCGCGATCAGGCCGAGACGGTCCTGACGGCCCTGCTGCGCGGCGAGGCCGCCTTGCACGGTATTCCCGCCGCGCGCGGGCGGGTGCGCCGCCCCTGGCTGGACGTGCCCCGCGCCGATCTGGAGGCGTTGCTGCGCGCGCAGGGGCAGGACTGGCGCGAGGACCCCACGAACGCCGACCCCGCTTACACCCGCGCCTGGATCCGCCGGGAGGTCCTGCCGGTCCTGACCGCCCGCTACCCGGCGGCCGAGGAGGCCCTGGCCCGCGTGGCCCGCACGCAGGCCGAGGACGACGACGCCCTGACCGGGCAGGCCGCCCGCCTGAGCGCGCACGCCCCGCGCCGCAGCGTGCCCCCGTCCGTGCTGCGCCGCTGGCTGCGCGCCGAGTTGCGCCGCGCCGGACTGGCCTTTCATGCGCTGCACCTGGAAGCGCTGGCCGGGGCGCTCCGGGCGGGGGAGACGGCGCACGTCACCCTGCCCGGTGGGCGGGACGTGACGGTCACAGGTGGGCAGCTGTACCTGACCCGGCAGGCGTACCCGGAACCGGAGTTCCCGATTCCTGCCGGCTGGGTGCGGCGCGCCCGGCGGAACGGGGACCGCATCACCCTGCCCGGCGGGACGCGCAAACTCAGCGACGTGCTGACCGACCGGCACGTGCCGCGCGCCGACCGTGACCGCGTGCCGCTGCTCGCCTCCGATCAGGGCGTGCAGTGGGTGGGCCTCCGGCCGCCCGTCTGGGCCGTCGGTGCGCGCGAGGCGGCCGGGCAGCCCCCGGATCCGCTGCACGCCGCGATGGGTGAGGCGCTGGCACAGGCGCGAGAGGCCGCCGCCGCGCAGGAAGTGCCGGTCGGCGCGGTCGTCCTCGGCCCCGGCGGGCAGGTGGTCGGGCGGGGCCGCAACACCAGCCGCGAGCATGGCGACATGACCCGGCACGCCGAACTGGCCGCCCTGCGGGACGCCGCCCGCACCCTCGGCACCGCGTACCTGAGCGGCTGCACGCTGGTCGTCACGCTCGAACCCTGCCCCATGTGCCTCGGCGCGGCGCTCGAAGCGCGGGTCGGGCACATCGTGTACGGCGCCGCGAACCCCAGGGCCGGTGCGCTGGGCGGCGTGACCGACCTCCTTGCCGCGCACTGGGGGCACACCCCGACCGTCACGGGTGGCGTGCGGGGGCGAGAGGCCGCCCGCCTCCTGAAAGACGTGTTCGGCCGTCTGCGTGAGGACCGGCACAGAGACGATCGCTAGGGTCGCTCAGGCCGCCGTCGCGCAGGGGTTCAGCTGCTGCACCCGCCGCCACAACTGCTTCCACAGCTGCCGCCATCCGAACCGCCATCCGAACCGCCGTCCGAACTCCCGCCGTCCAGACCACCGAGGTCCATGCCGCCGTCACTGTCCCGGCGCTCCCGCCGGGCGCCGGTGCCCGCCGGGGTCGCCTGCGCGGTCGTCAGGAGGATCAGGGCCAGCACGAAGACGCCCAGCGCGGCCAGCACCCCGAAGCGCGTGGACAGGAACGTCAGGAACGCCACGCCGCCCGCGATGACTGCCAGCACCAGCGCCGACATCCTCACCTCCCCGGCCGTGCGGGAGGGCAGGGCCGCCCTGACGGACGGGTCAGGCCACAGGTCCGCCGGGGCCACCTCGCCGAACACGCGGGCGTAGCTGTCCAGCGTGCGGCGGTACTGCGCGCCGAAGTCCGTGTCGCCCGCCTCGCCGGTCGCGGGTTCGTGGTGCAGCGGCGCGGGCAGCAGCGGCGTCAGGCGCTCCCAGTAGTCGCGGGTGAAGGTCAGGTGCTCGTGCCACACGGCGTCCACCGCCCGTGACGGCGTGACCGGGTGCCCGGCGGTGACCGCCAGAATCAGGAAGCGGCGGTACTCACGCGCGGCGCGGTCCGTGAAGGCCGGACTCCAGCCGTGCTCCTGCGCGGCGCGGCGCAGCATCGCGGGTGGGAAGTCGTATCCGGTCAGGGCGGCGGTCGGGTCGGCGGTCTCCGGACCGGAAAGGGGGAGGGGGAAGGTGCGCGCGGTTCCTGTCATGCCCGACTCCTGGCAGGACCCGGAGGAAGGGCGGCCTGGAGGTCGAGAAACGCGGGGCCGCCCGCGCGGGTTCCTGCTGAGGACAGCGTGAGCCGCTGCTGTCAGTGGCACGTCAGCTGATGGGGGGGAGAAGGCCCCCAGCGTCAGCGAGACGTGAACCGGTCGGCCGCGCGACCGGCACCGGTGGGCCCTCAGGCGGAACGGGAACTGTCCGGCAGGAGCCGCTGCACGTCCGCGTACGCGCCGCGCACTGCCTCCACCAGCTGATCGCTGCTCAGCACGCCGCGCATGTCCAGCATGCTCACGATCTCGTGCGGGTCCAGGCTGGGGTTCGCGCAGGCGCGCAGCAGCCCGTAATGCACCACGCTGGTACCGGGCCGCGCGCCGCCCGCCGGGGTCCACGCCTCGCGCAGCATCGGCATCAGGCGCGCGGCGAACGCCAGGATCTCCTCCCGGTGGCGCCGCAACTCCTTCTGCAGCGCCCCCACCGAGTGCACGCCCACGTAATGCAGCAGGCTCGCCAGTCGCTGCGGCCGCTCCGGGTCGGGCCAGCCGGTCAGCAGCAGCACGTTCAGCGCCCCGGCCACCCCGTCGTCCAGGTCCCGCACGGGCGCGATGCCCAGCAGGTGCTTCATGCTCTGCGCGTCGATGAACACGCTGTCCGGCGCCTCCTGCACCCGCTCGGGCAGTGTCGCGGCGTAATCGCGCGACAGGCGGTGCAGGGCCATGAACTCCTCGTCCGCCATCTCCAGCAGGCCCGCCAGCCGGTAGAAACGCCGCTGCACCTCCCGCGGGATCGCCTCGCGGTTCTTGTACCCCAGGTCATGCTCGATCTCCGCCCAGGCATGCTGGAGGATCGAACGGATCTGCACCTCGAACCCCATGCCCGCGAACGCCGCGAGTTCCGGCGTGTCCGGCGTGACCTGCACCACGTAATGCACGCCCATGTACCCGAAGCGGTCCGGGTCGTGCATCTTGCTCTTGTCGATGGAGTTCTCCCAGTCCACGCGGTGGTTCGCCTCGATCAGGCGCGCCACGGCCCCCACGTCCGACTCGAAGTACGTGATCACGCGCACCGCCACGAGGTCCGTCACGTCCGACAGCGACCGGTACCGGCCCGGCTTGCGGCGCAACTTGTCCTCCAGGCTCATGGGTTTCTTCACGCGGCCCGTGACGTGATGGATGTTCAGGCCCGCCTGCTCCAGCAGCCGCGACGTGTGCGCCACGGCCGCGTCCCGCAGCCCCTCGAACTGCGGCAGGTTCGTCTCGTAGTCCTTCACCAGCACGTCGTTCATGAGTGACCGCAGCATACCCCCGCCGGGCCGTGCTACACCCTGAAGATGCGCCCCACCCTGCCGCTGCTGGCCCTGATCGCCCTCCTGAGCGCCGGGACGCCGACCGGCCAGGCCGCCCCGCCCGCCCCGAACGGCGTGTTCGTCGCGTACCCCCCGGACGGCCACCGCGTGCCGTTCGACCACGTGATCCTCGAAGGCCGCGTGCCGCCCGGCTCGACGCTGAGCGTCTCCGGCCGCGCCGTCCCCACCGGCCCGGACGGACTGTTCATGGAATGGTGGCCGCTCAGAGGCGGCGTGAACACCCTCACCCTGACCGCCCGGCAGGGAGGCCGCGTCACCGGCAACCGCACCCTGCGCGTCACGCGCGCCGCCACGCCCATCCTGCCGACGCGGCCCACCCGCATCCTGCCCGGCAGTGTCACGCCCGCCCGGCCGGTCGAGTTCTGGGACGCACCCGGCGACACGCCCGCCGAACGCCGCGTGACCGTCAGCGTGCAGGGCAGCGCCGGAGCGCGCGCCAGCGTCCGCCTCGGCAGCGCCGCGCCCACCCCCATGCGCGAGGGACCGCCCGGCACGTACCGCGCCGACCTGCCCGTCCCCCCGGCCCCCCAGGCCAGCGCCCCCCTGACCGTCACCCTGACCGGCCCGGACGGCCGCACCGTCACCGCTGCCGCCCCCGGCCGCGTGACCGTGCAGAGCGGCGCCGCCCGCAGCGGCACCCAGCGCCCCGGACAGGTGCCGGGCCCCGGCCTGAACGCCAGCAGCACCGTCCTGACCACCCTGACCGGCCAGTCCCTGCTGTACCCCCGCACCGACATGACCTTCACCGTCGTCGGCCGGCAGGAAGGCGACCTGCGCGTGCGCCTGACTGGCGGCCAGAGCGCCCTGATCACCGCTACGCAACTCGACCTGGGCGCCCCCGGCAGCGCCCCCCTCGCCTGGACCGGCGGCCCCGTCCAGCTGGAACCCGACCGACTGGACGCCCCCACCCTGGCAGTCACGCCCGACCCCGGCCCCGCCACCCCGCCCGGCGTGAACGACCTGCCCGCCCTGCCCCCCACCGAGGCCGGGAACGCCACCCCCCCACCGGCAGCACCGACCGTCCAGGCACCCACCCCGGCCGACCCCACCCGCCTCACCCTCCTGATCCCCACCGGACCCGCCCGGCCCCCGTTCACCCTCGAACAGACCGACCCGCGCACCCTCACCCTCACCCTCTTCGGCCCGCCCACCACACCCCTCACCCCGCCCGACCCGCACCCCCTGCTGGCCCGCACCGACCTGCAAACCACCCCCGGCACCACCCGCCTCACCCTCACCCTGAACGCCCCCGTCTGGGGTTTCACCGCCGACCACGACGGCCCCCACCTGCGCCTGAACGTCCGCACGCCCCCCACCCCCGACCCCACCCGCCCCCTGCAGGGCCGCACCCTCACCCTCGACCCCGGCCACGGCGGCACCCAGAACGGCGGCGCCGGCAGCCTCGGCACCCCCGAAAAAGACCTCGTGCTGCCCATCACCCTCCGCGCCGCCGAACTCCTGCGTGCCCAGGGCGCCACCATCCACCTCACCCGCACCACCGACACCACCGTCGGCCTGTACGACCGCGGCCAGCTCGCCCACGACACAGGCAGCGACCTCCTCATCAGCGTCCACGCCAACGCCCTCCCCGACGGCCGCGACCCGCGCGGCATCCGCGGCCCCGAGATCTACTACACCCACCCCCAGGCCCACCCCCTCGCCGCCGCCCTCCTCGCCGCCCTCCGCGCCGGCCTCCCGGACCTCGGCCCCGGCGCCGGCCTGAAACCCGGCGCGGACCTCGCCCTCACCCGACCCACCAGCCAACCCAGCGTCCTGATCGAAACCGGGTACCTGACCGACCCCGGCAACCTGCGCCTGCTGAACAGCCCGGCCGGACAGGAACGGCTCGCTCAGGCCATCGCGGCGGGGGTTCTCGCGTACTACCGGGGGCTTGTGCGGTAAGGCTTGTTTGACTGCGCCTGCGGCGGGCTGCCCCACCCCCCAACCCCCATCCCCAGGGGGGCAACGTCTTCGCCGCGCAGGGCGGCCTGCGCGTTGACGCCAGATCTACACCCGCGCCTGGAACCTGGTAGCGGGGGAGCTTTCGTTGGCACTGGGCAGGTATTTCGCGGGCGTTCGTTGTGGGTGTCGGGCGGGTTCGGCCACGCCTCACACACCATCCTTCGCTCCCGCGCCGTGCGCCCCGCGCGCTACGCGCACGACGGGCCTGGTTGCCATGACGGTCGCATTCAAGGCTCCCCTTGAGGGGAGCTGTCAGCGAAGCTGACTGAGGGGTCCTGCGAAGCAGAGGGGTCCTGCGAAGCAGAGGGGTCCTGCGAAGCAGAGGGGTCCTGCGAAGCAGAGGGGTCCTGCGAAGCAGATGGGTCCCGCGAAGCAGGTGGGTTGCCCTTCCCACATCGCGCTGCTTCCTTCCCCCGTACCATCTGGTCATGAGTGTCGTTCGGCCGGTGACGTTGGTGACGGGAGCTGCGGGTGGGATTGGGGCGGCGTTGGCGCGGCGGTTGGCGTCTTCGCATGATCTGATCCTGTCGGGGCGGAATGTGGGGGCGCTGGAGGCCCTGTGTGCGGAGGTGGGGGGTGCGGCGCTGGTGCTGGACCTGACGCGCCCGGAATCGTTCGAGGACGCGCTGGCGGGGGTGGGGCGCGTGTCGAACGTGGTGCACAACGCGGGCGTGGTGGAACTGGGCGCGGTGGCGGAGCAGAAGCATGCGGTGTGGTCGCACACGCTGGCGGTGAACGTGGTCGCCCCGGCGGAGTTGACGCGGCTGCTGTTGCCGCGCGTGCGCGTCGAGCGGGGGTCGGTGGTGTTCGTGAACAGTGGTGCGGGCCTGCGCGCGAACGCGGGGTGGGGGAGTTACGCGGCCAGCAAGTTCGGCCTGAAGGCGCTGGCGGACGCCCTGCGGGAGGAGGAGGCGGGCGCCGGGGTGCGCGTGTCGAGCGTGTACCCGGGCCGCACGGCGACGCCCATGCAGGCGAAGGTGCGCGCTCAGGAGGGCGCGGCGTACACGCCGGAGGCGTTCATCGATCCGGATTCGGTGGCGGCCACCATCGAGTTCGTGCTGAACGCCCCGCGCGACGCGACGCTGCCGGACGTGAGCGTGCGCCCCGGCCCCCGCTGATGGGCACGCCGGTGGCGGACTTGCCGCCCCCCCGGGCAGGTCGGGTGCAGGCGGACCTGCTGGACGTGGTGATCGTCGGGGCAGGCCCGGCGGGCCTGAGTGCCGCGCTGACGCTGGGCCGCTCGCGGCGGCGGGTGCTGCTGCTGGACGGCGGCCCGCCCCGCAACGCGAGCGTGTCGGCCGGGCACGGACTCATCACGCGCGACGGGATGCACCCGGCGGACCTGAAAGCGCAGGCGCTGGCGGACCTCGCGCCGTACGACGTGACCGTCTGCGCCGACGGTGCGCGCGAGGTGCGCCGCGACCCCGACGGGGCGTTCGCCGTGCGGGTCGGTCAGGACTGGCACCGCACGCGCGTGCTGCTGTTCGCCACCGGCGTGCAGGACGTCCTGCCGGCCGTGCCGGGCCTGCGGGACCGCTGGGGGCAGGGTGTGTACCACTGTCCGTACTGCGACGGCTGGGAACACGAGGGCCGCGCGCTCGCCGTGTACGGCTGCGGCCAGAGCGCTCACCACCTGGCCCTGACGGTCCGGGCGTGGTCGGACCGCGTGACCCTGATCTGCGATGGCGACCCGGCCCTCACGCCCGAACAGACCCGCGATCTGCGCCGCGTCGGCGTCCGCATCCGCACGGAAGCTGTCCGTCACCTGCGCGGCGGTCCCCTCGAAGACCAGCCGGTGTGCGTCACCTTCCGGGGCGCGCCGCCCCTCCTGGTGGACGCCGTGTTCCTCGCGCCCGAACAGCAGCAGGGCAGCCACCTGCCCGCCTCGCTCGGCTGCCACCTGAGCGACCGGGGCCGCGTGCAGGTCGACGACCAGCAGGAAACCAGCGTCCCCGGCGTGTTCGCCGTGGGCGACATGACCGGCGCCCCGCAGTACGTGGTGCAGGCCGCCGCCGCTGGAATGCACGCCGCGCAGGTCATCAACACCCGCCTCATCCACGCGGCCGTGCATTCCCTGGGCGCCGCGTTCCACAAGACCCCCGATGACGGCGCAGAAGTGCCCCGCCCCCCCGAAGCCGACGATGAGTAGCATACTCGTGTGAGTATCCACGCCATCCTCTTCGACCTCGACGGCACCCTCCACGACCGCGCCGCCACCCTCCGCGCGTGGCTCGCCGAACACACCCGGCAGTTCAGCCTCCCCGACACCTACGCCCCCCGCTTCCTCGAACTCGAAGATCACGGCTACCGCCCCAAAGCCCAGGTCATCCCCCAGCTCGTGCAGGAACTCGGCCTCCCACACCACCCCCAGACCCTCCTCGACACCTACGCCCACCACGTCCGGCACGCCGTCCCCATGCCCCACGCGCACGCCGTCCTGCGCGAACTCCGCGCGCGGGGCGTCCGCACCGGCATCGTCACCAACGGCTGGGAAGACCTCCAGCGCACCTGCGCCGACCGCTGCGGCCTCACCGACCTGATCGACGACCTCGTCATCAGCCGAGCCGTCGGCCTCAGCAAACCCGACCCGGCCATCTACCGGCTCGCGCTGAACCACCTCGGCGTCAGCGCCCAGCACACATGGTTCGTGGGCGACTCGCCCCGCAACGACATCGCCGGGCCGCAGGCGGTGGGGCTGTGCGCCGCGTGGCTCCCCACCACGCACCCGCTTCAGGGCAAGGTTCCGGACGTGATTCTTCGGGATCTGCGGGATGTGCTGGGGTTGTAGGTGGTCTTTCCCCACCCCCCAGCCCCCTACCCCAGGGGGGCAGGGGGGGCTTACGTTGGCACTGGGCAGGTATTTCGCGGGCATTCATGGTGGGTATCGGGCGGGTTTGGCCACGCCTCACACGCCATCCTCTGCTGCGCAGCTCTGCGAGTCCGCCCCCGCGCCGTCCGCCCCGCGCGCTGCGCGCACGACGGGCCTCGTGGCGACGACGGTTAGGTCAGCCAGTCTCTAGGCTCCCCTTGAGGGGAGCTGTCGCCGCAGGCGACTGAGGGGTCCCCTGCGAAGCAGCTGTGTTCCGCTGTTCCGCTGCGAATCAGCCCGCCCTTCCCACGCTCCCTTCCCACGCTCGGTACCCTTGCGGCGCGTACCATCGGGGGTGTGAGTTCTTTCGTGTTGCCGATTGCGGAGGTGGTGCCTGCGGTGCGTGGGGCGCTGGCGGCGCATTCGTTGGTTGTGGTGCAGGCGCCTCCGGGGGCGGGGAAGAGTACGGGGTTGCCGCTGGAGTTGCTGGGCGAGCCGTGGTTGGCGGGGCGTGGGATCGTGATGCTGCAGCCGCGGCGGGTGGCGGCGCGGGCGGTGGCGGCGCGGCTGGCGGAGGGGCTGGGGGAGGAGGTCGGTGGGACGGTCGGGTACCGGGTGCGGTTCGATTCGCGGGTGTCGGCGGCGACGCGCCTGGAGGTCGTGACGGAGGGCATCCTGACGCGGCGGCTTCAGCGGGATCCGGAGCTGTCGGGGGTGGGGCTGGTGATCCTGGATGAGTTTCACGAGCGGAGCCTGAACGCGGATCTGGCGCTGGCGCTGCTGCGGGAGGTGCAGGGGGCGCTGCGGGATGATCTGCGGGTGCTGGTGATGAGTGCCACGCTGGACCCGGAGTTGCCGGGGCGGCTGGGGGCGCCGCTGGTCGAGAGTGCCGGGCGGGCGTTTCCGGTCGAGGTCCGCTACCTGCCCACGGATCCGGTGGGCCGGGTGGAGGATCTGGTGGCGCGGCAGGTGCGGGTGGCGCTGGAGTCGGAGCCGGGGGACGTGCTGGCGTTCCTGCCGGGCGTGCGCGAGATCCGCGCGGCGGCGGCGGCGCTGTCGGACGTGGACGCGGCCGTGCTGCCGCTGTACGGGGACCTGCCGGTGCGGGAGCAGGCGCGGGCGCTACGGCCCGATCCGGGGGGGCGGCGCAAGGTGGTGCTGGCGACCAGCATCGCGGAGACCTCGCTGACCATTGACGGGGTGCGGGTGGTCGTGGACGGCGGCCTGAGCCGCACGCAGCAGTTCGATCCGGCCAGTGGACTGTCGCGGATGGTGACGGGCCGGGTCACGCGGGACGCGGCGACGCAGCGGGCGGGCCGCGCGGGGCGCACCGCGCCGGGCGTCGCGTACCGCCTGTGGAGCGAGCGGACGCAGCCGCTGCTGCCGGCCGCGCGCCCGCCGGAGGTCATGGAGGCGGACCTCGCGCCGTTGACGCTGGAACTCGCGCAGTGGGGCGTGCCGGACCCGGCGGACCTGCACTGGCTGGACGTCCCCCCGGCCCGGCGCATCGAGACGGCGCGGGGCGTGCTGCGGGACCTGGGTGCGCTGGACGGGGCGGGCCGCGTGACGCCGGAGGGCGCGCGCCTGCTGGACTTCCCCACGCATCCGCGTCTGGCGCACCTGCTGACCGCGCCGGGCGACGCGGCGCTGGCGGCGGACGTGGCGGCGCTGCTGGAGGAACGCGACCCGCTCCCACCGGGGTCCGGGGCGGACCTGACCGAGCGTGTGGCGGCCCTGCGTGCGTGGCGGCGCGGGGAGCGCACGCCCGGTGACGTGGGCGTGCTGGAGCGGATCGAGCGGCTGTCCCGGCAGTGGCGGACCCTGCTGAAGGTCCGGCCGGACGACTCGGTGCCGGACGGGTTCGCGGTGGGCGCGCTGATCGTGCGGGCGTACCCGGAACGCGCCGCGCTGGCCCGCGAGGAGACCAGCGGTCTGCGCCGGGGCCGGTTCCTGCTGGCGGGCGGGCAGGGGGCCGCGCTGCCCGAGGGGGACGGTCTGGCGGGCGTGCGGGCGCTGGCGGTGGCGCACCTGGACGCCACTCCCATGAGTGCCGCGCAGGCCGAGGGTCGCGTGTTCCTGGCCGCGCCGCTGGACCCGGCCGCGCTGGACGCCGGGGCCGCGTGGGTGGACGCGGTGCGCTGGGACGCCCGCACCGGCACGCTGGTCGCGCAGCGTGAGCGGCGCTTCGGGGCGCTGATGCTTGAAGCCCGGCCCCTGCGTGACCTGCCCGCCGGGGCGCGGCTGGACGCGCTGGCCGGGGCGATCCGTGAGGAGGGCCTGCACCTGCTGACCTTCAGCGCCGAGGCGCAGGCGCTGCGGGACCGCGTGGAGTCCGTCCGGGCGTGGCGGCCCGACGAGACCGACTGGCCGGACCTGAGTGACGCCGCGCTGCTGGAGACCCTGGAGGACTGGCTGGGACCGCACCTGGGCGCGGCCCGCTCGCGGGAGGACCTGGGCCGCCTGAACCTCCTGCCGGCCGTGCAGGCGCGGCTGCCCTGGCCGCTCCCGGCCCGGCTGGACGAACTGGCCCCCACGCACCTGACGGTGCCCACCGGCAGCCGCATCCGGCTGACGTACCGCCCCGGCGAGGCCCCGATCCTGGCCGTGAAGTTGCAGGAACTGTTCGGGCTGGCCGACACGCCCGCCGTGAACGGGGGCCGCACGCCCGTCCTGCTGCACCTGCTGTCCCCGGCGGGGCGGCCCGTGCAGGTCACGCAGGACCTGCGTTCCTTCTGGAATTCCTCGTATTTCGAGGTGCGTAAGGACCTGCGCGGCCGTTACCCCAGGCACCCCTGGCCCGACGATCCCTGGACGCACGCCCCCATGAAGGGCACCAAGAAACGGGGCGTGTGACGGACGCGCGCCGGGACGACCTGATCGCCGCGCTGTACGGCCCGGTCGGCTGGCCGCGCGCCCGGCAGATTGCGCGCAGACTGCGGCCGTATGTGCCCGCTGGCAGCACCCTGCTGGACCTGGGGGCGGGGACCGGCCACACCGGGGCACTCCTGGCCCGGCAGGGCTGGGCGGTGACGCTGGCGGACGTGCCGCCGCATCCCGGCGCGTGGGGGCAGCGCCTGATCGCGCACCCCTGCGCCCGCACGCTCGCGCGGCGCGGCGGCCTGAGCCGCGTGCTGTGCCGGGGCCGCCTGCCGTTCCCGGATGGTCAGTTCGGCGTGACGCTGCTGGCGTTCGTGCTGCACCACTGCCCGGACCCGCTGGCCGTGCTGCGCGAGGCGGCGCGCGTGTCGGGCCGCGTGATCGTCATCGAGGACCTGGAGGAGGGTGGGCGCAGGCCGGGCCGCGCCGGACAGTGGCTGGACGCCCTGCTGAACCTGGAGGCCGGGCATCCGCACGCGCACCGCTCGCAGGCCGACTGGCACGCCCTGTTCCACGCCACCGGATTGCAGGTGCACGCGCAGGCGCACTGGACGACCCGCCCGCTGGGTATCCGCACCGGGCACACGCTGTTCGACCTGCGCCCGGCAGGGGAGAGCCGGGCAGCAGAGAGCCCGCCGGGAGAGGCGGGCGGGGGCTCATACGGACTCCGATTGAATGGACTGCAAAGACCATTCAATCCGAGCGGATGCGAGTAGGAGCTGGGCGGGTTCCGGACGTGGAGTTGACGACCCGGTGCCGTTCCGGGTTGTCAACGAAACAAACGGAATCCGTATCATAGGGGTTGTCTACAGCAGGCGGGCGAGGGTGCCGCCCAGCAGCATCAGCAGGAGCAGGGCCAGGGTCACGGTCAGGAGGCGGCCGGGCTGCGTGTGGGCAGACTCGTCCCGGTCGCGGCGGATCACGCGGCCCGTCCGGCGTGCGGTCCGCCGGGCTGATTGTGGGGGGGGTCGTGCGGGGTGGGGTGCAGGCTGCCCAGCGCGGCTTTCAGGTGGCGGTACACCTCGCGCTGCAGGTCGAGGTCCTCGGGCAGTTCGTAGCGCAGCTGGTCCATGGCCTGCATCAGGTGCGCGCCGCCGGGGGTGCGTTCGTGGTCGGGGCGGGCCCAGTCCGGGAGTTCCGGGGTGTGGGTGGGCTGGCGTTTGGTGTCGTCCCAGTCGCTCCAGGTGCGGGGCAGGTCGTACAGGTAACGGCCGATGCCGAAGTGCACGGCGCAGCGTTTCAGGGCGTCGCTGGCGGCGGCTTTCAGGGTGCTCAGGTCGCCGTCCGGGGCCTGTCCGATGTCCTCGCGGCTGACGCCCAGGACGGTCAGGCGGCCCTTGACGGTGGGGACGGGCGTGCCGGGGATGACTTCCACGCTGAATTCCCAGTGGTCGGGGCAGATGGCGTCCAGGCGGTCCTGGACGGCGCGGGCGTCGATGTGGGCCAGCAGCAGGGCGCGGCTGCGGTCCTTGCTGATGGCGACGGCTTTCCACGCCACCATGTGAGCGGGAAACGGGGACTGGAGTCGTTTCTGAACATCGCTCAGTTTCATGGATTTAGTCTATAACAGAATGCAATTACGGTCAAGACAGAATGACCGGGTGTCCGGAACGCACGCCCCACCCACCACCGCCCCCACGCCCTGCCCCCCGCGCCCCCTTCCATCGACAACCCCACACTCCTGGCCCGCCGCGCCCTCTACCATGCGTGGCATGAGTCGCGCGGCCACCGTCACCCGAACCACCAGCGAAACCGACATCACCGTCACGCTGGACCTGGACACCCCCACCTACCAGCCCCCGCACACCGGGCACGGCTTCCTGGACCACATGCTCGACGCACTGGCCCGCCACGCCCGCATCGGCCTGAGCGTCCGCGCGACCGGCGACCTGCACATCGAACCGCACCACCTGATCGAGGACACCGGCATCACCCTCGGGCAGGCCCTCACCCAGGCCCTCGGGGACCGCCGGGGCATCGAACGCTACGGCAGCGCCTTCGTGCCCATGGACGAGACCCTGGCGCACGTCGTGCTGGACCTGTCGGGCCGCGCGCACCTCGCCTTCGAACCCGAGACCCTGAACGTCTGGGGCGACGCGGGCGGCATGACCCACTACCACCTGCGCGAATTCCTGCGCGGACTGTGCAACCACGCGGGCATCACCATGCACGTCCGGCTCCTCGCGGGCCGCGAGGCCCACCACGTCATCGAGGCCATCGTGAAGGCCGTCGCCCGCGCCCTGCGGGACGCCGTGCAGGTCACCTCGCAGACCATGCCCAGCACCAAGGGCAGCCTGTGAGCTTCCCCACCACCGAACGCCCGGAAGTCCTGCTGCTCGACTACGGCGCAGGCAACGTCCGCAGCGCCGCCAAGGCCCTGGAACGCGCCGGCATGACCGTGCGCGTCAGCAGCGACCCCGCCGATGTGCCCGGTGCACGCGCGCTGGTCGTGCCTGGCCAGGGGCACTTCCGGCAGGTCATGGACGCCTTCGACCGCAGCGGCTTCCGCCAGCCCGTCCTGAACGCCGCCCGGGGCGGCACGCCCATCCTGGGCATCTGCGTGGGCATGCAGATGCTCCTCGAAGGCAGCGAGGAGGCGCCGGGCGTCCAGGGCCTGGGCCTGATTCCCGGCACCGTCCTGCGCTTCCCCAGTGACCCGCAGCGCAAGGTGCCGCAGATGGGCTGGAACAGCCTGGACAAGGTCGGGGACAGCCCCCTGCTGGCGGACCTCGCCTGCCCCGCCTACGCGTACTTCGTGCACTCGTACTACGTGCCCCTGACCGTCGAGGTCGACGCCGGGGCACTCACCGAGTACGGCGTGCCCTTCTGGGCAGCGCTCAGCCACGGCAACCTGCACGCCACGCAGTTCCACCCGGAAAAGAGCGGCGCCGTGGGCCTCGCCATCCTCGAACGCTTCCGCCGCAACGTCCTTGAAGGTTGATGGTCAAAAGTTAATGGGCAAGGGTGGGCGCCGTCCCGCCATCCGCAACGGGCAATAGACCGGCGGGGCACGCCTGAGCCACAATGAACGGCATGACGACCCAGACCCCCCGCCCGCCCGTGGACCTCGACTGGAACACGCTGGGATTCAGTTACATCCGCACCGACGAACGCTACCTCTCGCACTGGCGGGACGGCGCGTGGGACCAGGGCAGCCTGACCCTCGACAACGTCCTGCACATCAGTGAGGGCAGCACCGCCCTGCACTACGGCCAGCAGTGCTTCGAGGGACTCAAGGCGTACCGCGCCGCCGACGGCAGCATCAACCTGTTCCGCCCGGACCAGAACGCCGCGCGCATGCAGGCCAGCTGCCGCCGCGTCCTGATGCCCGAGGTCAGCACCGAGCAGTTCATCGACGCCTGCCGTCAGGTCGTGAAGGCCAACGAACACTGGATTCCCCCCTACGGCACCGGCGGCGCGCTGTACCTGCGTCCCTACGTGATCGGCGTGGGCGACAACATCGGCGTGCGCACCGCCCCGGAATTCATCTTCGGGGTGTTCGCCATTCCCGTCGGCGCGTACTTCAAGGGCGGCCTGACCCCGCACAACTTCATCACGTCCGGCATGGACCGCGCCGCGCCGCACGGCACCGGGGCCGCCAAGGTCGGCGGGAACTACGCCGCCAGCCTCCTGCCCGGCGCGCAGGCCAAGGACCGCCACTTCGCGGACGCCATCTACCTTGACCCCGCCACGCACACCAAGATCGAGGAGGTCGGCGCCGCGAACTTCTTCGCCATCACGAAAGACGGCCAGACGTTCATCACGCCCAAGTCCCCCAGCATCCTGCCCAGCATCACCAAGTACAGCCTGCTGCACATCGCCGAGCACCGCCTGGGCCTGAACGTCGTCGAGGGCGACGTGTTCATCGACCACCTCGACGAGTACGCCGAGGCCGGCGCGTGCGGCACCGCCGCCGTCATCACGCCCATCGGCGGCATCCAGCACGGCGACACCTTCCACGTGTTCCACAGCGAGACCGAGGTCGGTCCCGTCACCCGCCGCCTGTACGACGAACTGGTCGGCATCCAGTACGGCGACCGCGAGGCCCCGGAAGGCTGGATCGTCAAGGTGTAACGGCACCGGAGGCGGGGGGCGGGTTCGCAGTGCGCGGGCCGCCTCCCGCTTCCTGCCTACCGCGAGAGGTAGATGGGGGTGACGGTCACGGCTTGCAGGCCCAGATCTGTGTCCATCAGTGTTTCTGCGGGCGTATCGCCCCAGGCCTGCATGATCAGTTGCCGCACTCCTCGCAGGCGGGCGGCGTCGCAGGTGGCGCGCAGCAGCGCGTGCCGTAGCGCGGTGTGCCGCAAGTCAGGGTGAATGCCGGGGCTGCCGATTGTCAGGGTGTCGCCGTCCAGCCACGCGCGGCAGATGCCGACGCCACGACCGGTCCTGTCCAGCGCGATGTGCCCCACGCGGTCGTCGGCTCCGTGGGCGCCCGGAACGATGTCGGTGTCGCTGACCAGCGTGTGACCCAGGCGGTCGGCGTATGTGCCCTGCGCCTCCCACCGGACGGTCAGGTCAGGTGCGTCTGCCAGCGGCAGGATGCGCACCCCCGCCGGGACTGAGATTTCCGGGGTGGGCAGGGGTCCGTGCCACTCCGTGTACTGCCCCGCGTGCTCCCAGCCGAGCGTCCGCAGGGTGTCGCCGGGCAGCAGGGCGTCGTCCGCGTAGGCACTCAGGGGTGTGCCGGACGCCGAAGCGGCGCGCAGCAGGGCGGCCGCGACCTCTGCCTGCTGCGGGCCGGGCCGGGCGCCACCCAGCACCTCCAGGTCCGCGCGGGGGGTTCGGCGCAGCGCGATCACGCCTGCGTCATCGGCCACCCACGCGGCCGTGAGCTGCGGCAGCAGGGGGCGCAGGTCGTCGGCGCCGCACCCCAGCAGGTCGGCCAGGGCCGGGAGGGCCGCGTCGGGCGGGGCAGCATACGGGTCGAGTGTCGGTGACCAGGGCGCACCTGCCCCCCTGGCACTCTCTGACCGTTCCTTCATGTTCATGTCTGGGCGGCGGGTGGGGCGTGGGGCGCGGCTACACTCGGGGCATGAGTGAAGCGCTTCCGCTGGACCATGGTCACCTTCAGAAGCTCGTCACGGCGGATCTGGTGCGGCCCGATCACCTGCTGGGCGCGCACCCCGTGACCGAGAACGGCGTGGAGGGCGTGCGCTTCGGCGTGTGGGCCCCGAACGCGCATCACGTGAGCGTGGTGGGCGACTTCAACGGCTTCAACGGCTTCGACAACCCCATGCAGCGCCTGGACTTCGGGTTCTGGGGCGCGTTCGTTCCGTCGGCGCGCAACGGGCAGCGGTACAAGTTCCGCATCACCGGCCCGGACGGCCGCACCGAGGACAAGATGGACCCGTACGGGTCGTTCTTCGAGGTGCGCCCGGCGACGGCCAGCATCGTGTGGGAGCAGCCGTTCGACTGGACGGACGGCGGGTGGATGGCGGGGCGCAGCGCGGGCCTGGATCAGGCGGTCAGCGTGTACGAGGTGCACCTGCCGTCCTGGGCGCGGCGCGAGGACGGCTGGTTCCTGAATTACCGTGATCTGGCGCACCGGCTGGGCGAGTACGTGACGTTCATGGGGTACACGCACGTGGAGCTGCTGGGCGTCATGGAGCACCCCTTCGACGGGTCGTGGGGGTATCAGGTGACCGGGTACTACGCGCCCACGAGCCGCATGGGCAGCCCGGAGGACTTCAAGTACCTCGTGAACCACCTGCACGCGCTGGGCGTGGGCGTGATCCTGGACTGGGTGCCGGGGCACTTCCCGACCGATCCGGCGGGCCTGGGCCGGTTCGACGGCACGCCCCTGTTCGAGTATGCCGACCCGCGCAAGGGCTACCACCAGGACTGGAACACGTACATCTTCGATTACGGCCGCAACGAGGTCGTGATGTTCCTGATCGGGTCGGCCCTCAAGTGGCTGCAGGACTTCCATGTGGACGGCCTGCGCGTGGACGCCGTGGCGAGCATGCTGTACCTGGACTTCTCGCGGACCGAGTGGATTCCGAACGTGCACGGGGGCCGCGAGAACCTGGAAGCCATCGCGTTCCTCAAGCGCCTGAACGAGGTCGTGCATCACATGGCGCCGGGCTGCATGATCGTGGCCGAGGAGAGCACCTCGTTCCCCGGCGTGACCACCCCCAGCCCGCACGGCCTGGGCTTCGATTACAAGTGGGCGATGGGCTGGATGAACGACACCCTGCGGTACTTCGAGGAGGACCCGCTGTGGCGCCGCTACCACCACCACGCGCTGACGTTCTTCAACGCGTACCGCACCAGCGAGAACTACGTGCTGGCCATCAGCCACGACGAGGTCGTGCACCTGAAGAAGAGCATGGTCATGAAGATGCCCGGCGACTGGTACGCGCAGCGCGCCGGGTACCGCGCGTTCCTGACGCTGATGTGGGCCACGCCCGGCAAGAAGCTGCTGTTCATGGGGCAGGAGTTCGCGCAGCCCACCGAGTGGAACCACGATCAGGCGCTGCCGCTGCACCTGGCGGACCAGCCGGACCACCGGGGCGTGCTGGAACTGGTGCGGGACCTGAACGGCCTGTACCGGGGCCGCCCGGACTGGCACGTGGCCGACACCCGCGACGAGGGCCTGCAGTGGATCAGCGCGGACGACGTGGAACACAGCGTGTACGCCTTCCTGCGGCGCGACCCGGTGGGCGGCGCGTGGAGTCTGGTCGTGGCGAACCTGACGCCCGTGTACCGGGACATCTACCCGGTGGGCGTGCCGGTGGGCGGCGAGTACCGGGTGCTGCTGTCCACCGACGACGGCCGGTACGGCGGGTTCGGCACGCAGCAGCCGGACCTGACCGCCCACGCGGAAGGCTGGAACGGGCAGCCGCACCACCTGCGGCTGAACCTGCCGCCGAACAGCGTGCTGGTGCTCGCGCCGGCCGGGGCGGGTCTGCTCTAATGCGGCGGTGACGGATTCTTCTTCTTCCGGTGCCGGTGGTCCGGGCCCGCAGCGGCCGGCGCCCGACGCGCTGACAACCGCGAGCTTCGCACTGCTGGCCGTGCTGGCGGGGCTGCTGCTGTGGCCGCTGCTCAGTGGCGGCCCGGCCCCCAGTCCGTACCTGGTCGCGGGGTTGCTGGTGGTGCGGCTGGGCCTTCAGTTCCTGCGGTCGCGGCGGGACGAGCGGTTGCGGCGGCCCGCGAGCTGGGCGCTGGACATCCTGCTGATCGCGCTGATCTTCTACTCGGCCAGCAACCAGCCGCCCGCCTGAGCGGCGCCGGGTGCGGCCCCCCCGATACGTGACCGATGGGGGGGCACCCATTCTTTAACCCGGTTCAAGGTTTTTCAGGGCAGAATGACCGGCGTGACCCTGAAAACCCTGCTGAACGCCGCGCGACCCACCTACCGGCTGAGCAGCACCTACGAACGCATGCTCGGCACCGAGGTCGAACTGCAGGTCGTCGCCCGTACCCGCGCCCACGCGGAACACGCCGAGGACGCGGCCCTGAGCGAGATCGAGCGGCTGACCCGCGTGTTCAACCGGTTCGACCCGACGAGTGAACTCAGCCGCTGGCAGCAGCGGGGCGGCACGCACGTGCCCCTGAGCCTCGACCTGCTGCATGTCCTGAGACTCGCGGACCACTGGCGCGCCCTGAGCGGCGGGGCGTTCCACCCGGGCGCGGACGCGTTCGGGCAGCTGTGGCGGCAGGCGGCCGACGCGGGACAACAGCCCACGCCAGGTGCGCTGGCCCGGCAGGTCAGCGCCCTGCGCGCCGAACCGTGGACGCTGCACGCCGACGGCAGCGCCACCCTGCACGCCCGCTACCCCATCGGCCTGAATGCCATCGCCAAGGGGTACATCGTGGACTGCGCCGCCACCGTCGCCTCCCGTTACCCCGGTGTCCGCAGCGTCCTCGTGAACGCGGGCGGGGACCTGCGCGTGATCGGCGGGGCGGGCGTGCAGGTGCGCGTGGCGGACCCCTTCACCGCGCGGGACGACGCGCCCCCGCTGGCGCAGGTGCGGGTGCGGGGCGCGGCCCTGGCGACCAGCGGGTCCGCGCACCGGGGCCTGCGCATCGGGGAACGCTGGTACTCGCACGTGATCGATCCGCGCACGGGCGCCCCCGTGCAGGACACGCCGGGCGTGACCGTCACCGCGCCCGAGTGCGCCGCGGCCGACGCGCTCGCCACCGCCCTGAGCGTCCTGGCGCCCTGCGCCGCGCTGGCCCTGGTGAACGACCTGCCCGGCTGCGAGGCGCTGATCGTGACCAGGGACGGCCAGAAGCTGAGCAGTGACGGCTGGCGCGGCCGTCCCGCTGCCATGCGGCCGGCGTGGCCCGCCCCCGCCCTCCGCTGACCGCGCGGCCGGCCCGCTCCTTAACGCGGGGCTAACCGCCCTGTCCGATCCTGCACCCGACAGGACCAAGGAGGCACCATGACACACATTCCGACGAACACGCGCCGCCGTTTCCTGGGGAAACTCGCGGCCGCCACCGCCCTCACCGTATTCCGTCTCGCGCCCGCGCAGGCCGCCGCCGCCAGCACCGCCGGGCGGTGGGCGACCGGCATGGTCCTGGACATCAACTTCACGGTCGCCACCCAGGCCACCGGCCGCGTCAAACGCCCCTACGTGGCCGTCTGGATCGAGGACGAGGCCGGGAACACCGTGCGCACCCTGACCGTGTGGGTGCAGCAGTCCCGCATGAACCCCCGCTGGCTGCAGGAACTGCGCCGCTGGACCCGCCAGAACAGCGCCATGCTCGCCACCGTGTCCTCGGCCACCCGCAACCCCGGCACGTACGCCGTCGCCTGGGACGGCAAGACCGACCGGGGCGCCACGGCCACCCAGGGCACCTACTACGTGTGCGTCGAGGCGGCCCGCGAGCACGGCCCGTACTCGCTGGTGCGTGAGAAGGTCACGGTCGGCGCGGCGTCGTTCCGGAAGACCCTGGGGGCCAACAACGACATCGAGGCTGCCAGTGTCAACTTCAGCAGGGCCTGAGCAGGGGGGCGCCGCGCGGGTCCGCTCCGCGCCCCGCCCGCGCACCCTGAAAGCCCGCACGAACGTCTGGCTGCGCTGGGCGCACACGTACACCAGCATGATCAGCCTGCTGGTCGTGCTGTTCTTCAGCCTGACCGGCATCACCCTGAACCACCCGGACTGGGTGTTCGGCACGAGAGAAACCACGAAAACGGTGACCGGCACCCTCCCGGCCGGCTGGATCAGCGGCAGCGCGGTCGACTGGCTGAGCGTCGCCGAGGAACTCCGCGCGCAGCAGGGCCTCAGGGGCCGCGCCAGCGACCCCCGCCTGGACGGCCAGGAGGCCAGCCTCTCGTTCCTGGCGCCCGGCTACAGCGCCGACACCTTCATCGACACGCAGACCGGCCGGTACGAGACGACCATCCTCGCGCAGGGCGCCGTGGCCGTCATGAACGACCTGCACAAGGGCCGCGACGCCAGCCCCGCCTGGAAATGGGTGATCGACCTGAGCGCCGTGTTCCTGACCGTCATCTCCCTGACCGGCCTGGGCATCCTGCTGTACCTGAAAAAGACGCGCGTGCAGGCCCTGAGCGTCATGGGTGTCGGCGCCGCGCTGACCGTCCTGCTGGCCTGGCAGGCCAGCCGATGACCGACCCTGCCCGCCGTGACGGATCTTCCCGTTCCCCTCGGCCGCGGAGGGTATCGTGGCCCGCATGACCGTTGCCACGAGGACCTACACCCCCGCCGAAGTCACGGCGTTCTACGACGCGCACCGCACCGTCCGCCAGTACCAGACCCATGTGGACGGCTCGCCGCTGCCGCTGCCCGCCGATCACCTGGAAGCCATCCTGCACGCCACGCAGCGCGCCCCGACCGACGCGACGGCGCAGCTGTACTCCCTGATCCGCATCACCCGCCCGGAACTGCGCGCCCGCCTCGCGGAACTGACCACCAACGCGCACATCGCCACGGCCAGCGAGGCCTTCGTCGTGTGCGCCGACGTGCGCCGCGTGGAGCGCGTGCTGGAAGTCAGCGGCAGGCAGGCCGGGCAGTGGCCGGCCATCGCCGTGCACTTCGGCATCGGGGACGCCGTCATGGCCGGCACCAACCTGCTGACCGCCGCCGAGATGCTCGGCTACCAGGGCTGCTGGATCGGCGGCGTCCTGAACGGCCTGGACGGCATCATCGAGGAACTGAAGCTCCCGCAGGGCGTGCTGCCCTTCGCCGCGCTGACCATCGGCACGCCCGCCGAGAACGCCCCGTACCGCCCCCGCGTGCCGCGCCCGCTGGTCATCCACACCGACACGTACCACGACGGGAGCGACGACGAGATCCGCGAGGCCGTGCAGGTCATGAACCCCATCGCGGCGCGCGGCGATCAGCCCGGCGACTGGGCGCGCCTGCTCACCATGTACTTCGGGCAGGGGGGCGGCATGGAAGCCCGCGAACCCGGCCTGGTCGCGGCCCTGAAGAAACAGGGCCTCTGGGCCGGCGCCGAGTAAAGCCGCCCCCGAGGAGCACCGGCACCCCGCGCCCGCTGTCCGGCGCGGGGGTCTTCGTTGCCGGGCAAGGCCAGCAGGGCTGCCGGGCGGGGTCGCTGACCGGGCGTCCGCTGACCTGCCTGCCTCCGGGCGGCGCGTGGATGCGCCGCGCTCCGTACAATGCGCACGTGAGCCAATCCAACCCCGATGCCCCCGGCGAGCCCGCTGCGCCCGTGAAGTACGACCTGACCACCCTGGCCGCCCGCGCGGGCGAGGAGGCCCGCCCCAACCGCGCGGCCGCGCTGGTGGAACCCATCTACCAGAGCACCGTGTACGCGTTCGCGGACCTGGACGACCTGGACCGCGCCATGAGCGGCGAGGATCCCGCCAGCTTCTACTACCGCAACGGCACCCCGAACGCCGCGACCCTGGAACGCGCCCTGGCGACCCTGGAAGGCACCGGGGCCGCGCTGGTGGCCGGGAGCGGCATGGCGGCCATCAGCGCCGCGCTGCTGGGCGTCCTGAAGGCCGGGGATCACGTGATCACGGACGCCCGCGTGTACGGCGTGACGTACGCCCTGCTGGCCGAGGAGTTCCCCCGCCTGGGCATCGAGGTGTCGTTCGTGGACGCCTGCGACCTGAACGAGGTCGAGGACGCCTTCCGGCCGAACACCCGCGTGGTGCACGTGGAGAGCCTCACGAACCCGCTGCTGACCGTGCCGGACGTGCCCGCCCTGGCGCGGCTGGCGCACGGACGCGGCGCGCTGCTGAGCGTGGACAACACCTTCGCCAGTCCCGCCGTGTTCCGCCCGGCCGAGCACGGCGCGGACCTCGTGACGCACTCGGTCAGCAAGTACCTCAGCGGGCACTCATCGGCGTTCGGGGGCGTGCTGTGCGCCTCGCCGGAACTGGTGGCGCTGGCCCGCACGCGCCTGCTGCGCCTGGGCGGCACCATCTCTGCCTTCGACGCCTGGATGACCATGCAGGGCCTCAAGACGCTGGGCCTGCGCATGCGCGCCCACAGCGGCAACGCGCAGGCGGTCGCGGACGTGCTGGTCAACCACCCGCGCGTCAGGGCCGTGTACCACCCGGGGCTCAGTGACCACCCGCAGTTCCACCTCGCCATGGACCTGTTCCCGCAGGGCTTCGGCGGGATGCTGAGCGCCGACATCGAGGACGCGCCGCGCTTCGTCAGGGCCCTGGCTGGCCGCATTCCGCTCGCGCCGTCGCTGGCGGACGTGATCACCACGCTGTCCTGGCCGTGGGGCACCTCGCACCGCCCGCTGCCGGAACCCGAACGCCGCCGCCTGGGCATCACCCCGAACCTGCTGCGCCTGAGCATCGGCATCGAGGACATCGGCGACCTGCTGGGCGACTTCGAGGCCGCGCTGGACGCGTAGAAGACCTGTGGTTCAGGGGGGTGTCCTCGGGTACGGAACACCCCTAACGTCACCTCCCTCACCGTGTTGGGTTCTCATGAAGGCGCACAGTGGGCCGCATGACGACTTCACGTGAAGTGCAACTCGCGGCCCGCCCCCAGGGCGAACCCAGGAACAGCGATTTCAACATCGTGGACATCGACCTGCCCGCCCCCGGTCAGGGCCAGATTCAGGTGCGGAACCTGTTCCTGACCGTCGACCCGTACATGCGCGGCCGCATGAACGACGTCAAGAGCTACACCCCGCCCTTCGCGCTGGGGGAGACCATGACCGGCGGGGCCGTCGGCGTCGTCACGCACAGCGAGGACGCCCGCGTGCCCGTCGGCGCGCACGTCCTGCACGACCAGGGCTGGCGCACCCACGCCAACATCGACGCCGGGCGCGTGAAGGTCCTGCCGGAACTCGCGGGCGTGCCCCTCAGCGCGTACCTGGGCGTGCTCGGCATGCCCGGCCTGACCGCCTACGCGGGCCTGCTGCGCACCGCTGAATTCAGGGAAGGTGACGTGGTGTTCGTGTCCGGCGCGGCCGGCGCGGTCGGCAGCGCCGTCGGCCAGATCGCCCGCCTGAAAGGTGCCTCGCGCGTGATCGGCAGCGCCGGCAGCGCCGGGAAGGTCGCGCACCTGACCGGTGAGCTGGGCTTCGACGCCGCCTTCAACTACAAGGACGGTCCCGTCAGCGAGCAGCTCAGGGCCGCCGCGCCAGACGGCATCGACGTGTACTTCGACAACGTCGGCGGCGAGCACCTCGAGGCCGCGATCAGCGCCATGCACTCCATGGGCCGCATTGCCATCTGCGGCATGATCAGCCAGTACAACGCCACCGAACCCACCCCCGGCCCCCGCAACATGGTGCAGATCATCGGCAAGCAACTCACGGTGCGCGGCTTCCTGGTCACGCCCCACTACGACCTGTTCGACACCTTCGCACAGGAAGTCGGCGGCTGGATCGCCAGCGGCCAGATGAAATTCGACGAGACCGTCGTGGAAGGCATCGACCGGACGCCCGAGGCCTTCATGGGTCTCCTGAAGGGCCAGAACACCGGCAAGATGATCGTCAAGCTGTAAGACGGACTCCGATTGAATGGCTTTGTAAGCCATTCAATCCGAGCGGAGCGAGTAGGAGCCGAAACGGGTTCCGGGCGTGGAGTGGGCAGATCGGTGACCTTCCGATCTGTCCACGAAACAGACGGAACCCGTGCACAGGAGGGGGGGCCGGACGCTCAGCGTGTCCGGCCCCCCCCTCTGGTGTCGTGCTGCGCTTACGCCAGGGCGGCGATGACGGCGTTCGTGAATTCCTCGGTGCCGGCGGTGCCGCCGAGGTCACGGGTGCGGGGGCCCTCGACGAGGACCTTGTTCACGGCCGCGTCGATGCGGCGGGCCGTTTCGTGGTCGCCAATGTGGTCGAGCATCAGCACGGCGGCCAGGATGGTCGCGGTGGGGTTGCTGATGCCCTGCCCGGCGATGTCCGGCGCGCTGCCGTGCACGGACTCGAAGATGCCGAACTTGTCGCCCACGTTGCCGCTGGCGGCGATGCCCAGGCCGCCGACCAGACCGGCGGCAAGGTCGGACAGGATGTCGCCGAACATGTTCGTCATGACCATCACATCGAACTGCTGGGGGTTGCGCACGAGCTGCATGGCGGCGTTGTCCACGATCATCGTGCCCGTGTTCAGGCCCTCGACGGTCTTCGCGTGGTCGAGGATGGTGTTCAGGAACAGCCCCTGCGTGACGGGCAGCACGTTGGCCTTGTGCACAACCGTCAGGCGCTGGCTGCGCTTCATGGCGAGGTCCGCGGCGAACCTGCCGATGCGCTCGCTGGCGTCCTTGGTGATGACGGTGTCGGCGATGGCGGTGTCGCCGTAACGCCGCTCCTGTTCCACGTACAGGCCCTGGGTGTTCTCACGGACGATCACCAGGTCGACGTTCTCGTACGCGCCGGGCACCGGGCGGGTCTTGGTGGGGCGCACGTTGGCGTACAGGCCGTACTTCTGACGCAGGTGACGGATCGCGCCGGAGAACCCGGCGGGTTTCTCGCCGCTGGGGCTGGTGGCCGCGCCGAACAGGGTCGCGTGGGTGTTCTCCACGGCGTCGTAGGTGGCCTGCGGGACGCTGGTGCCGTGATCCAGGAAGTACTCGTACCCGGCCTCGGCGTGCACGTACTCGGCGCTGAAGCCGGCGGCGTCCAGCACGCGGCGGGTCGCGGGGATGACTTCGTGGCCGATGCCGTCGCCTTCAATTAAACAGATGCGGTAAGTCGCCATAACCTGCACAGTCTAATGCACCTTTGTATTTCTATTCACCCTTGCGCGGGGCGCGGCACGTTACCCGCCGCGTGACGCACCCCCCAACTGGAAGCGTTTCAACCGGCTGGGCGCGGGGATTCCGGCGAGGCCATGAGCCGAGCGGCCAGGTCATGCGCCAGCAGCGGTCCCAGCAGGAAACCCTTGCTGCTCAGGCCGCTCAGCCGCCACGAACCGTCGGGTTGCAGTCCGGCGCGCAGCCCGGACAGGCGCGACCCGGTCCAGCGGCCCGTGACCCGCGCGCCCCGCAGCCCGGTCAGCGCCGCGCCCTTGCCCAGCAGCCACCCCAGCGAGCCCAGCGGCAGCCCCTCCGGCGCCCAGGTGGGAGCGGGCGTCTCGAAGGTCGCGCCCAGCACCCCGCCCGCCGCGGCCGGGGCGAGGTACGCGCCGAAACTGACGGGCACGCCGGTCACGGCGCGGTCCAGGGTCAGCAGGCTGCCCATGCGGTGCGTGCCCGCCTCGCCCCGCCACGCGCTGCCCACCGAACCGCCGCAGAACACCACGGCGTCGGCATGCAGGGTGTCGCGGCGCAGGGGGTCGCCGTCCGCCAGCGTGACCGTGCAGGCCGTCCAGTCCAGCGCGCGTCCGGTGACGACCTGCGCCCCGGACGCCCGCACCAGGGCGCGGGTGAAGGCCGGGCCGTCCACCCACCCGCCCTCCGGCAGGTGCAGGACGTGCGCCCAGCCGGGAGTCAGGGGTTCCGGCGCGTCTGCGGGGGTCAGCCACCCGTGGCGCAGCGCGGCTGGCAGGTTCCGCTCGAACCGCGCCCGCGTGCGGTCGTCCGGGATGGGCCGCAGCACGCCCGTCTGCCCGTGCGGCACGGCCCAGCCCGCCGCGCACAGCTCGCGCAGCAGCGCCCAGGTGAAGGCCATGCCGTCCAGCGCGCGGGCGTCCACGCCGCCCGACTGCCCGCGCACCGGGTTGATCAGGGCGCTCGGCACGCCACTGGCGCGGTGCAGCCCGGCGTCCACGACCGTCACCCGTGCGCCCGCGCGGGCCAGGAAGTACGCCACCGACGCCCCCGCGATCCCCGCCCCGATCACGATGACGTGCATCAGCCCTCCTGCACGGCGCGCAGGCACTCGCGTTTGCCGGGCGCGCCGGGGCGGCGTTCCACGCGCAGCCCGGCCGCCCCCAGGGCGCGGCGCACGTGCCCGGCGGCGCTGTACGTGCCCAGCACCCCGCCCGGCGCGAGCGTGCCCGCCACCCGCGCCACGAACTCCGGCGTCCAGACCTCCGGGTTGCGGGACGGCGAGAAGCCGTCCAGGTACAGCGCGCTCGCCCAGGCGTCCGGCAGCGGGGCGGTCAGCACGTCCGCGAAGGTCACGGTGACGCTCACGCCGCCCGCCTGCACCTGTATCTCCCGCGGCAGGTCCTGCGGCCCCAGGCCCGACTCCGGCCACGCCGCGAGCAGCGCCTCCCAGACCGGGTGCGCCGCGCCCTGACCGCCGCGCGCCACCTCGCGCAGCAGGGCGCGGGGGGCCGGGTCGAACTCGAAGGCGTGGTACGCCAGCGCCGCGCCGCGCGCCGCCGCGTCCGCCACCGTCGCGCGGAAGTTCACGCCCAGCCCGAACCCCACCTCCAGCACGCGCGGGGCCGGGTGAACGTGCGTGTCCGTGCCCTCCAGAAAGACATGCCGCGCCTGCGCCGCCGCGCCGTGCCGCGACCCGTACGCCTCCCCGAAACGGACGCTGTGCGCCGTGCGCGACCCGTCCGGCGTGAGCAGGATCCCGCCGGGCACGGCGTCAGGCAGGGGGAACAGGGGAGAGGCGTCGTCCGGCATCACCCCCCACCATACGGGAGGGCCAGCGCTGCGGCCCAGGGACAGGCGGCCGGGGCGCTGGGTGTACACTCGGCAGTACCCAGCGTTCACGTTCACGGTTGCCGGTGTGCGTTCGCCCGCCTCCCAGTCCCCCCCAAAGGATCGGTGGTTCGTGTGCCCGTTCGGATCGTCAGTCTCGCCGCCCACAGTGGCGCCGGTAAAACCACGCTCTCCGAGGCCCTGTTGCTGCGCAGCGGGGCCATCTCACGCGCCGGACGGGTCGAGGACGGCACCGCCCGCAGCGACCACACCGACGCCGAGAAGACCCACGGGTTCTCCATCCAGACCGGCGTCGTCCGCCTCGCCCACCGCGGGACGGACATCACGCTGCTCGACACGCCCGGCTACGCCGACTTCGTCCGCGAGATCCGGGGCGGCATCCGCGCCGCCGATACCGCCGTGATCGTCGTGAGTGCCGTCAGCGGCGTCGAGGTCGGCACCGAACGCGTCTGGGCGACCGCCGACCGCTTCGCCATGCCGCGCCTGATCGCCGTGAACCAGATGGACCGCGACCGCGCCAACTACCACGCCGTCCTCGCCGACCTGCGCGCCAGCCTCAGCGGGCCGGTTGCCCCGGCCTACCTGCCGCTCGGCGAGGGCGCCGACTTCCGGGGCGTCGTGAACGTCCTGACCGGCGAGGTCAGCCCCCCCCAGGACCTGCCGCCCAGCGACCGCGCCGCCCTGCAAGCCGCGCAGACCGCCCTGACCGACGCCATCGTCGAGACCGACGACGACCTCATGAACCGCTTCCTGGACGGCAGCCCCATCAGCACCGACGAACTGCACGCCGCCTTCACGCGCGCCGTGCACGCCGGCACGCTCTACCCCGTCATTCCGGTCAGTGCGCACAGCGGCGCAGGCGTGGACGCCCTCCTCGACCTGATGGTCACGGGCCTGCGCAGCGCCCGCGAACGCGGCCCCCTGACCGGCGTGGACGGCCAGACCCGCGACCCCACCCCCGACGCGCCGCTCAGCGCACGGGTGTGGCGGGTGTCCATCGACCCCTTCGTGGGCAAGCAGGCCTTCATCCGCGTCTGGAGCGGCACGCTGCGCCCCGGCGACATCCTGCGCAACACCACGCAGGACCTGGACGTGCGCCCCATGCACCTGTACGTCCCGAACGGCAAGGACCTCACGGAAGTCACGGAGCTGCCCGCCGGCAGCATCGGCGTCCTCACCAAACTCCCGGACCTGCACGCCGGGGACACCCTCGCCGACCCCGCCCTGCCCATCCGGTACGACCCGCTGTGGCTGCCCGACCCGGTCCACACGGTCGCCATCCACCCCGCCACCCGCCAGGACGAGGACAAGCTCGGCGCGGCCCTCGCGAAACTGCGCGAGGAGGACCCCACCCTGCACTACTCGCGCGAGGCGCAGACCGGCGAGCAACTCCTGTCGGGCATGGGTGAGATGCACCTGAACATCGCCGTGGAGAAACTCGCCGCGCAGGGTGTCACCGTGACCACCACCACCCCCCGCATCCCCTACCGCGAGACCATCCACGCGCCCGCCGAGGCGCAGGGCAAACACAAGAAACAGAGCGGCGGACACGGCCAGTACGGCGACTGCCGCATCCGCATCGAGCCCGGCCCCGGCTTCAGCTTCCGCTCCGCCGTGGTGGGCGGCGCCATCCCCGGCAAGTACATCCCCAGCATCGAGAAGGGCGTGCAGGACGCCATGCTCAGGGGACCCCTGGCCGGATACCCCATGCAGGACGTCCACGTCACCGTCCTCGACGGCAGCTACCACGACGTGGACAGCAGCGACATCGCCTTCCGCACCGCCGGCAGCCTCGCCCTGAAAAACGCCGTGGCGAACGCCCGCCCGGGCCTTCTGGAACCCGTCCTGCAACTGCGCGTCCGCGCCCCGGCCTCCTTCACCGGGGACCTGATCAGCGACCTCCAGACCCGCCGCGCCCGCGTGCAGGGCATGGACCCCGAGGGGACCGTCATCACCGTCACCGCCCTCGTCCCGCAAGCTGAACTCCAGACGTACAGCGCCGACCTGCGCTCCCTGACCGGCGACCGCGGCGCCTTCAGCGTCAAACCCCACGGGTACCAGGCGGTCCCGGAACCCCTCGCCAAAAAAATCATCGAGACGCGACAGGGCGAACTCGCCGGGGCGTAGGTCAAGGGCCCAGGTCAGGGAAGGTTTCTCGAATCACGCGGCCATTCCGGAAGGTGGTGACCTGATCTCCGTAAGGAACTCCGCCGATGACCGTCCAGGTGGGTGCGCGCAGCAGGGTCTTCACGTCGGTCAGAGGTTCGTCGGGTGCGCCGCGCAGCCACAGGAGGTCCGTGGCGCTCAGGCCGACGCTGGAGGCGCGGGGCTGGCTGCTGAGGCGCTGCACGTCACCGGGTGGGGGCGTGAAGCTCAGCGTGCGGTTCAGGTGCGTCTCGTCCACGAAGGCGACACGGAACGTCGTGCAGGACTTCACCTCCAGTCCCTGCCACCAGCGGGGGAGAGGCCCGTTCCCGCTGCTGCCTGAGACGGGTTCCACTGGTCCCTGTGGTTCGAGCGTGAGGATGATGGCCTGCGGCGTTCTCTGCTCGCGGACATGTCCTTTCACGCCGATTTCAACCTCGCGCGGGCCGGTCTGTTCGACCTGCGTGACCCGGACCGGGGTGGTGAGTGGAATGAAGAACTCGGTGGTACTGCTCCCCCGGACGCAGCGCAGCGGGCCGCCGCCGTACACCCAGACGTCCCTCCCGGCCAGCCGCGCCAGTTCCGGCGGGAGGGTCGGGGGCGGGGTGTGGCAGGCGACCAGCAGGAGCAGGGCAGGCCAGAGTCGCATCCTCCAGGCATACCACCTCCTCTCCCGGGGCGCGTCCCACTTTGGGTGCGGCGCGGCGTAGCATCCGGGTCATGACATTGCCTGCGCCTGTGATTGCCGACCTGCGTTCCGATACCGTCACGACCCCCACGCCCGCCATGCGCGAGGCGATGGCGCAGGCGCCGGTGGGGGACGACGTGTACGGCGAGGACCCCACCGTGAACGAGTTGCAGGTCGAGGTGGCCCGCCTGACCGGGCACGAGGCGGGGCTGTTCATGCCGTCGGGCACGATGACGAATCAGGTGGCGATTGCGCTGCACACCCGCCGCGGCGAGGAGGTCATCTGCGCGGAGGGGTCGCACATCTACGAGTGGGAGCTGGGCATGATGGCGGCGTTCAGTGGGGTGGTGCCGCGGTTCGTGCCGGCGCCGCTGGGCGTGCCCGCCCCGGAGGACGTGCGCTCGGCGGTGCGGCGCAGCGTTCACCAGTCCCCGAGCGGGTTGATCAGCCTGGAGAACACGCACAACAAGGCGGGCGGGACCGTGATTCCGCTGGATGTGCTGGACGGGATTCGCGCGGTGGCGACCGAGGAGGGCCTGCCGCTGCACCTGGACGGGGCGCGCGTGCTGAACGCGGCGGTCTCTCTCGGTGTGCCGCTGAGTGACATCACGGCCCGTTTCGACACGGTCAGCGTGTGCCTCAGCAAGGGCCTGGGCGCCCCGGTGGGCAGCGTGCTGGTGGGCAGCGCAGCCCAGATGCGGCAGGCGCACCGTTACCGGAAGATGATGGGCGGCGGCATGCGGCAGGCGGGTGTGCTGGCCGCGGCGGCGCTGGTGGCGCTGCGTGAGGGTCCGGCCCGGCTGGCGGAGGATCACCGCCGCACCCGTGAACTGGCCCACGCCCTCGTGAACGCGGGTTTCGACGTGAACATGGCTGCCGTGCAGACGAACATCATCTACGCGGCCGTGCCGGACGCCGCCGCGCACGCCGCCCGCTGGAGCGAACAGGGCGTGCTGTGCAACGCGCTGGGGCCGGACAGCGTGCGCTTCGTGCTGCACCACCAGATTGACGACGAGGCGCTGGCCGGGGCCATCCGCGTCCTGACGGCGTAGGGGCAGCGGACACGCTGTTCCCGCTTCCCCCTCCTCAACTTTCCGTTGACGCGCCGTGCCGGGTGGGCGCGGTAGGCTCGGGGGTATGACCGTTCCGGATGCCCTGCCCGTGACCACCGATCCGCCTGACGTGCCCGCGCCGCCCGGGGTGCGGGCGGTGGATGGCAACCGGGCGGCGCTGGCGCTGCTGCTGGTGCAGAACGTGGTGTCGGCGGGGCTGCTGGCCTTGAAGGTGCCGCTGGGGGCGTCGCTGCTGGGGGCGTTCGTGGTGGTGGCGCTGGTGGGCCTGACCGCCTTCCGGACGCCGATGCGGGCGCTGTTCCGGGACGTGCGCTGGCGCACACCGCCCGCGTGGGGCGTGGCGGTGGCGGCGTTCGTGCTGGCATTCCTGGCATCACGGGCGTTCGTGCTGGCGTTCGTGACCCTGGTGCCGTCGGCAGCGGACAGCGCCCCGCAGTTCCTGAGTCGCGGCGCGGACCTGTGGGTGCTGCTGCTGGCGGCAGGCGTGCTGGTCCCGGTGGCCGAGGAGGTCGCGTTCCGGGGCCTGATGATGCGCGGGCACGAGCGCGCGGCCGGGTTCGGGGCGGCGGCACTCACGTCGTCGCTGGCGTTCGCGGTCGCGCACGGCGCGCCGGTCAGCGTGATCGGCATCCTCCCGCTGGCGTACGTGCTGGCGCGCGTGACGCAGCACACGGGCAGCATGTGGAACGCCGTGATCGTGCACGTACTGAACAACACCATCGCGCTGGGCCTGGGCGCGTTCCTCGCCGGGCGACTCCCGACCGACCCGGCCCGGGCGACCGAGCTGCTGTCGAACCCGGCCCTGAAGGTGCCGCTGGCGGTCGGGGCGGCGCTGTTCGGGACGGTGGTGCTGGTCGTGCTGCACCTGTGGCTGACCCCGAAAGCCGATCCGCAGGAGCGTTCCGCGCCGGGCCCGTGGCTCAGCGGGGCGTACGTGGCCGTGCTGCTGTTCGGCCTGACCGCGTTGACCCTGACCTTCCCGCCCGTGGCTGCGTGGCTGGAGACGGTCCGCGCCGCCGCGCAGGGCCACTGAGACGGACTCCGGTTGAATGGCTGACAAAGCCGTTCAATCCGAGCGAAGCGAGGAGGAGCTGGGCGGGTTCCGGACGTGGAGTTGACAGATCGGTGGTGTTCCGATCTGTTAACGAAACAAACGGAATCCGTATGAGACGGACTCCGGTTGAATGGGCTGCAAAGACCATTCAATCCGAGCGGATGCGACTCGGAGAGCTGCTCCGCAGAGCAGGAGAAAAGCGGGTTCCGGACGTGGAGCTGGCAATCCGGTGAACTTCCGGATTGTCGGCGAAACAAACGGCAGTCCGTATGAGGAGGGCCGCGCGGGTGTGACGGCGGTGGTGGGGGCTACCATGGCGGGGTTTATGGCCCGTCCTGATGCCCGCCCGTCCCGCGCCCGTCCGACTGCCGTGCCGTCCGATCCGGCCGCGCCGCTGCCCACCGAGTTCCTGACCGGCCCGCGCGTGTTTGCGCGGCGGCTGGCCCCGACCGACCCGGTCGCGTGGCGGTACCTGGGTGTCGTGGCGCTCAGCGCGGCGCTGTCCGGCGTGGCGTACGCGGCGCTGGTGCGTCCCTCGGTGACGCTGGCGGCCGGGCTGGCGGGCGGCGCGTCCCCGCTGCTGGTGCACGTGACGAACGCCATTGGCGGGGCGTTCCTGGCGATGTTCACGTTCGTGCTGATGTGGCTGCTGGGCTGGCTGGGTGCCGGACGGCCGGGCCGGGCGGCCGAGGTGTACGGCGCGAGTTTCGCGTTGTTGCCGCCGCTGTACCTGCTGGTGACGGTCGTGGCGCTCCTGACGCCCCGCGACGCCTGGATGCCGGCCGCCGGGGCGCTGGCGCAGGCGGGCAGCGACAATCAGGCGGTGCAGCGGCTGGCGCTGGCCGGACTGGCCCGCACGCCCGCCGCGTTCCTGCTGCTGGCCGTGACGATGCTGGGCACGGCCGCGCAGTGCGCCCTGAGCTTCCCGGCGTTCCGTGAGTTGACCGGGCGGCCCGGCCGGGCGCTGCTGGGGGCGCTGCTGCCGCTGCTGCCGGCGCTGGCGGTGGGGTTCATCGCGCTGGCGCCACTGCTGTTCCAGCGTTGAGCCAACGCGTGAAGGGGGCCGCCCAGTTGCCGGGCGGCCCCCTTCTGCATGGTAGGTGCGGTTCAGCCGAAGACGGACCGGGCCGGGTCCCACAGGCGCCACAGTTCGTACAGGCCGATCAGCAGGTGCAGCACGAGTTTGGCGGCCAGTCCGGCCAGCAGGCCGATCAGGGTGCCCCACGCGGCCCGCGCGGCGTCCAGCGGGGCCTTGCGTACGACCAGCAGTTCCGCGATCAGCGCGCCGGCCAGCGGGCCGACGATCAGGCCGAACGGAATGAAGATACCGACCAGACCGCCGATCAGCGCGCCCCACACGGCCTGACGGCTCCCGCCGTACCGGCGGGCCCCCCAGGCCGAGGCGACGTTGTCGACCATGCTGATGGCGACCGTGATCAGCAGGAAGGTCAGCAGGAACGGCAGGTCCGGCCACGGCTGGAATCCGTCGACCAGCGTGGCGGCGACGGACCCCAGGAAGATGATGACGGTGGCGGGTACGGCGGGCACGAACGTGCCGATCATGCCGATCACCCAGGCGACGAGGAAGATCAGGAAGGCGAGACTCACGCCGTACAGTACGCCGCGCTGCCCGCCGCCGTTCCCGGACGCGGGAGGGAACATGAAAAGACCCCCACCGAGGTGGGGGCTGCTTGGTTGCAGGGACAGGATTTGAACCTGCGACCTCCGGGTTATGAGCCCGACGAGCTACCAGACTGCTCTACCCTGCGTTACTCTGGTTAAACTTTCTGCGTCTGCGTCGCGGTTTCTTTCGTTCCCGCTCTCAGCGCTCAGGAATAGTACCTCGGGTTCCCGGAACTGTCAACTTTGTGTCACGCTGCACTTTTTTGCCGTGCTGCACGTCCGGCCTCCGGCACCTGCCGGAACAGCGCTGTTTCGGGGGGAATCCCACCGCCCACCCTGCCCGCGCCCGTTACGCTGAACCCCGTGACCGACGCCCCCCTCACCCCCGCCCGGAGCGGCCCCCCGGCAGGCAGCGCCATCGAGCAGCGCAAACTGCGGCACATCGAGGCCTGCCTGCGCCCGGACAGTCAGTACGCCGCGCGCCCCACCGGCCTGCACGAGGTGCCCTGGCCGTACCGCGCCCTGCCGGAACGCGACCTGGAGGGCGTGGACCTGCGCACGACCTTCCTGGACTGCCCCCTGAGCGCCCCGGTCCTGATCGGCGCGATGACCGGCGGCGCCGACGCGGCCGGGCGCATCAACCGCAACCTCGCCATGGCCGCGCAGCGCCTGGGGATCGGCATGATGCTCGGCTCGCAGCGCGTGATGCTGGAACGCCCGCAGGCCCGCGCCAGCTTCCTGGTGCGCGAGTGGGCGCCGGACATCCTGCTCGTCGGGAACCTGGGCGGCGCGCAGTTCCTGCTCGGCTACGACGACACCCACGCGGCGAGGGCCGTGCAGGAGGTCGGGGCGGACGCCCTGGCCATTCACGTCAATCCCCTGCAGGAGGCGCTGCAACCTGGCGGTGACACCCGCTGGGCCGGCCTGACCGACCGGCTGGCCGCGCTGGTCCCCACGCTGCCCTTCCCGGTGATCCTGAAGGAGGTCGGGCACGGCCTGGACCGCCGCACCGTGCAGGCCGTGGCGGGCGCGGGCTTCGCGGCGCTGGACGTGGCCGGGGCGGGCGGCACCAGCTGGGCGCGGGTCGAGCAGCTGGTTCACCACGGGCACGTGCGCACACCGGACCTGTGCGACCTCGGCATTCCGACCGCGCAGGCCATCCGGGAGGCGCGGGCGGCCGCGCCGGGCACGCCGCTGATCGCGTCGGGCGGGATTCGCACGGGACTGGACGCCGCCCGCGCCCTGAGCCTGGGCGCGCAGGTCGTCGCCGTGGCCCGCCCGCTGCTGGAACCGGCCCTGGACAGCGCGGACGCCGCCGAGGTCTGGTTGCGGCAGTTCATTCACGAGTTGCGGGTCGCGCTGTTCGTCGGGGGGTACGCGGGCCTGGACGACCTGCGCGCCGGGGCGGGGTTCAGCGCAGGCGGCCCAGCGAACGGCGGATAAGCTGGTCGGCGTTCAGGTCCGGTTCGGCGGCCAGCAGTTCGGCCACGGTCGCCCGGACCTGCGCCTCGCGGAAGCCCAGGGCCAGCAGGGCGTCCACGGCGTCGCGGCCGGCGGTGGTCGTGACCCGCGCCGCCTTCACGCCGCCCGCGCCGCTGGCCGGGGCTGCCAGATGTTCCGGGACCTTGCCCTGCAATTCCAGGACCAGCCGCTCGGCGGTCTTCTTGCCGACGCCGCTGACGCTGCTCAGGAGTTTCACGTCGCCGCCCAGCACCCCGGCCGCCAGGGCGCTGACCGGCATGGCGGACAGCAGCGCCAGCGCCAGTTTCGGCCCGACCCCGCTGACGCTGGTGAGCAGGTCGAAGATCCGGACGCTGTCGGCGTCGTGGAAGCCGAACAGCAGCTGCGCGTCCTCGCGCACCACGAAGCGGGTGTTCAGTTCGGCCGTCTCGCCCGCCGTGAGTTTCCCCAGGGTGCTGGACGGGCACTGCACCTCGTACCCCACGCCGCCCGCCACGATCACGGCGCTGTGTTCACGTATTTCCCGGACCACGCCGGACAGGTAGGCAATCATCCTCCCCAGTGTACATTCCGCTCTGAACAGAAACAGCGGCGGGCGGCAGGTTCGCACCACCCCCGCCCCCGCGCGGCGCCGCGGTGTGCTGCACTGTGAAGCATGGTGATCCTGCGTCCCGCCCGCCAATCCGACCGCGCCGCGCTGCTGCGCATCTGCCTGGAAACCGGCGACAGCGGCCAGGACGCCACCGCCCTGTACCGCGACCCCCACCTGCTGGGGCAGGTGTACGCCGCGCCGTACCTGACCTTCGCGCCGGACTTCGCGTTCGTGCTGGAGGACGCCCTGGGGGTCGGCGGGTACGTCCTGGGCACGCCGGACACCGCCGCCTTCGAGGACACCCTGGAACGCGCGTGGTGGCCGCCGCTGCGCCGCCAGTACCCGGACCCGCAGGCCATTGCGCCCGCCGACCGCACGCCGGACGAACGGATCGCGCACCTGATCCACCACCCGCGCCGCACCCCGCCGGACCTGCTCGCCGCGTACCCGGCGCACCTGCACATCGACCTGCTGCCACGCGTGCAGGGAGGCGGGCGGGGCCGCGCCCTGATGGACACGCTGCTGGGCGCACTGCGGGAGGCCGGCGCGGTCGGCGTCCACCTGGGCGTCGGGGCGCGCAACGTGAACGCCCAGGGCTTCTACCGGCACCTGGGCTTCCACGAGCTGGGCCGCACGCCGGGTGCCGTCACGTTCGGCCGACGCCTGGACTGACCCGGACTCCGGTTGAATGGGCTGCAAAGCCCGCCGGGTCCGAGCGAAACGAACGGCAGTCCGTATCACCCGCGCCCGTCCCTGGCGTTCAGCCGGCGCGCCGCAGACTGAACGCCAGCAGGGCCGCGCCCAGCAGCCCGGCCAGCAGCGCGCCCACCCGGAAGATCAGGCCCTCGTGACCCGGCTGGCTGGTCAGCAGCACCGGGCTCAGGAACTGCCCCAGGAAGATGGCGCTGCTCATGCCGGCCGTCACCCGGCCCCGCCACGCGGGGGGCGTCAGGTCCGCCAGCCAGGTGTACAGGTTCGGGAAGACCAGCCCGCCGCCCAGCCCGCCCAGGATCAGGCCCAGCAGCGCGCCCGTGACGCTTTGGGCGCCGGACACGGTCAGCCACCCGGCCGCCAGCAGGCCCAGGCCCAGCGCCGCCGTGCGCTGCGCGTGAAAGCGCCCGGTGAAGCGCGAGTACGCCAGCGACGTGAGCGCCGCGACCAGCGTGAACGCGCCCAGCAGCAACCCGGTCACGGCGGGCGCGGCGCCCAGGGTGCGCAGCAGGAACGGCCCCTGGGTGGGCATCAGGTAGAACACGATCATGTACCCGACCGACAGGGCGTAGATCACGCCGATGCTGGCCCAGCGGGGCCTGGCGTCCCGGGCGCTGTCGGTGGGCAGCGGGGCGGGCAGGCCGCCGGCCAGCCGCAGGGTCAGCGGGATCAGCAGCAGCGCGGCCAGGTACAGCGCAAAAGGTGCGCGCCACGACGCGGCGGCCAGCAGGCCGCCCAGCGGCATCAGGACCGCGCCGCCGAAATTCCCGAACGCCGCCTGCTGACTCAGGAACCGCCCGCGGGCCGGGCCGCTGAACAGGTCGTTCACGAGCGCCCCGGCGGCCGTCATGGTGCCCGCCACGGCCAGTCCCAGCACGATCCGCCCGGCCAGCAGCGTCCCGATGGAATCGGCGATCAATCCCGCGCTGCCGCCCAGCGCGTACAGCACCAGCGAGGCCAGCAGCACCGGGCGGCGGCCGTAGCGGTCGGCCAGCACGCCGCTCAGCGGCGCGGTGAGCGCGATGACCAGGCCCACGATCGTCAGGGACAGCTTGATCAGAAAGGCGGCGTTGGGCGTGTCCGCGAAGTGCGCCTGCATGGCGGGCAGGGCCGGGGCGATGGTCGCGCCGCTCATGATGGTCAGGGTGGAGAGCAGCAGCAGGGTCAGCTGGGTCAGGCGGTCCGGGGCGTGTCCGGCGGTGGGGGAGGGCGGCGGGGACGTGAGCGGCACGGAGCGGGGCGCGGACATGCCGCCAACGTAGCTTTATTTTGTGAAGTGCAAAGGTGATTACAGCGGTTGTCCGGGGGCGGCGCCGTGTGGGCACAGCGGGGCGCGGACGGTCGGCCGCAGGCCAGATGACAGAGTCGCCCGCCCACCCGCACCCGCTACAGTGAACGCATGCCGCACCGACCCCGCTGCGCTGCCCCCACCCCCCGCCGCAGGCCCCTGTCCGGCCCGCGAATGCCGGGCCGCGCTGCCTGAGCGCCCACCCCGCGCTCCGGGGCCGGCCACTCACGGGCACGCTGGACCGGGGGGACACGCGGGACGCGCAAAATTCCGTATTCTGACAGGGTTGCCCGGCCCTCCTCTCATCAGGGAGCCGGCCGGGAAGGAAGGGAGACCATGAGCCAAGCAGCACCCACCCCGTTTTTCATCACGGCCGCCATCGATTACGCCAACGGCGCGCCCCACATCGGGCACGTGTACGAGAAGATCCTGACCGACGCCATCGCCCGCTACCAGCGCCTCGCGGGCCGCCCCGTCACGTTCGTCATGGGCACCGACGAGCACGGCGAGAAGATCAGCAAGGCCGCCGCCAAGGCCGGCGTGACCCCGCAGGAACTCGTGGACGACCTGTCCGACCGGGCCTTCCAGGGCCTGTGGAAGACGCTGGGCATCAGCTACGACCACTTCGTGCGCACCACCTCCGCGCGCCACAAACGCTTCGTGCAGGAGATCCTGCAGCGCGTGTACGACGCTGGCGACATCTACTTCGCCGAGTACGAGGGCCTGTACTCGGTCGGCGCCGAACGTTACGTCACCGAGAAGGAACTCGTGGAGGGCCCCGACGGCGTGCGCCGCTTCCCCGGCGACAAGGACCCCCCGGAACTGCGGCGCGAGGCGAACTACTTCTTCAACATGGAGAAGTACCAGCCGTGGCTGCTGGAGTACCTGCAGACGAACCCCGAACTGATCCAGCCCGCCGGATACCGCAACGAGGTGCTGGAGATGCTGAAGGAACCGGTCGGGCCGCTCAGCATCAGCCGCCCGAAAAACCGCGTGCCCTGGGGCATCGAACTGCCCTGGGACGCCGACCACGTCACGTACGTGTGGTTCGACGCGCTGCTCAGCTACCTCACGCCGCTCGTCAGCAGCGGCCAGGACGCCAGCGTCAGCGGCACCGCCTGGCATGTGATCGGCAAGGACATCCTCAAGCCGCACGCCGTGTTCTGGCCGACCATGCTGCGCGCCGCCGGGCTGCCCATGTACCGCCGGCTGGTCGTGCACAGCCACATCCTCGCCGAGGACGGCCGCAAGATGGGCAAGAGCCTCGGGAACGCCATCGACCCCGAGGCGCTCGTCTCGGCGTACCCCACCGACGCCATCCGCTACACCCTGCTGCGCGAGGCGACCCTCAGCGCCGACAGCCCCTACGGCGAGGGCATCCTGATCTCCCGCCTGAACAGCGACCTCGCCAACGACCTGGGCAACCTGCTGTCCCGCACCATCAGCATGATCCAGAAGTACCGGGGTGGCGTCGTGCCCGCCGCGCAGGACCTGTGCGACCGCGACCGCAGCATCGAGGCCGCCGCGCTGGCCCTGCCCGGCCAGATCCTGGCACTGGTGGACGACCTGAAGATCAACATGGCCATCGAGGCCGCCATGAACTTCGTGCGGGACCTCAACCGCTACATCGCCGAGAGCGCGCCGTGGAACCTCGCCAAGAGTGACGACACCCAGCGCCGCCTGGACACCGTGCTGTACACCGCCGCCGAGGGCCTGCGCGTCGCCAGCGTCGCCCTGGAGGCCGTGATCCCGGTCAAGGCCCGCGAACTGCGCGCCCAGCTGGGCCTGGCCTCCCAGACCTACGCCCTGGCGCCCGCCTGGGGCCTGATCCCCGCCGGGACGCGCGTGGCGGGCGGCCCGATCCTGTTCCCGAAACCCGAACCGAAAGAAGCCTCCACCCCCGCCCCCGGCGGCCCGAAACCCGGCAAGAAAGAGAAACCCATGACCCAGACTGCCCCTGAAACGACCAGCCCCGCCCCGGCCACCCCGGCCACCGACGCCGCGTCCGCCCCCGAGGCCACCGAGGCCCTGATCAGCATCGACGACTTCGCCCGCATCGACCTGCGGATCGCGGAGGTCGTCGCGGCCGAGGCCGTCGCCAAGGCCGACAAGCTCCTGAAACTCACGGTGAAACTCGGTGACGAGACCCGCACGGTCGTGAGCGGCATCCGCCGCTGGTTCGAACCCGAGGCGCTGGTGGGCCGCAAGGTCATCCTGGTCGCCAACCTGAAACCCGCCAAGCTGCGCGGCATCGAGTCGCAGGGGATGATCCTCGCCGCCGAGGACGACCAGGGCAACCTGGACCTGATCGGCACCGGCCTGGACCTGCCCAGCGGCACCCGCGTCCGCTGACCCACCCCCACCTGCCCCGCCCGGCCCCGCGCCCGGCGGGGTCGACTGCTGCCGCGGCCAGCAGGGCGGTCAGCCGCTGACCGGACCGTCACTTACGCCGGGGCGGGGCGGGCTAGACTGTCCCCATGCCCTTCGTCGTGGTTTCCGGCCTGTCCGGCAGTGGAAAAAGCACCGTCCTGCGCACCCTGGAGGACGCCGGGTTCTTCATCACCGACAACCTCCCCCCGGAACTGTGGGGCGCCATGCACGACCTCGTGGAGGCGCGCGGCCTGGACCGCGTGGCGATCAGCACCGACGCCCGCACCCGCCACTTCCTGGACGCCCTGGAGACCAGCTACGTGCGCCTGTCGCGCCGCCGCGAGGACCTGCGCGTGCTGTTCCTCGAGGCGAACGCGGACGTGCTGCTCAAACGCTACAACTTCACGCGCCGCGAACACCCGCTCGGTGAGAACCTGATGCTGGACTTCGCGCGGGAACGCGAACTGCTTGCCCCGCTGCGCGCCATCGCCGACACCGTCATCGACACCACCGACCTGAGCGCCAAGGACCTGGGCAACCGCGTGATGCAGCTGTTCCGGCTGGAACAGGACTTCCACCTGCGCCTGATGTCCTTCGGGTTCAAGAACGCGCCCCCACGCGACGTCGACATGATCCTCGACGTCCGCTCGCTGCCCAACCCGTACTACGACCCGGCCCTGCGCCCCAGGACCGGCCTGGACGCCGAGGTGGCCGCCTACGCCTTCGCCGGCGCGGAATCCGAGGCGTTCTACACCGAGCTGCGCGACTTCGTGCGGGTCGCCGCCGAACGTGCCCGCGCCAGCGGCCGCCACGGTTACACCGTCGGGATCGGCTGCACCGGCGGGCAGCACCGCAGCGTCGCCGTCACCACCCGCCTCGCCCAGGACCTGCGGGACCTGAACGTGGACGTCATGGACCACCGCGACATGAAAGTCGGCGGGCACGGATGAGCGACCCCCCCCTCTCGCACCTCGACCCCCGGGCGCGGACACCCGAAACGGCCCCCGCGCCCCCCCGCCGCGCCCGCCTAAACCCCCTCCTGAAACGCCGTGGCCGCCGCGCCCGCATGTGGATGGCGCCCGGCATCGGCGTGAAACGCTGGGTGGCGCTGTTCGTCGCCTGCACCCTGCTGGGCGCGGTGGGCGTGCTGCACTTCACCTGGACCGGCCCGCTGCACTTCGTGGCGACCCGCTGGATCCTGTGGGTCAACACCCTGATCGCCCCCGAGGTCATGCCGCTGTACACCGGCGGCGCCGTGCTCATGCTGCTCGCACTGTTCGGGGCGCTGTGGAGCATCATGATGCTCAACGGGTCGGTGCTGCGCGGCACCGGCACCGCCCCGGAAACGGCGGTGGACATGCTGTACGAGCGGCGTAACCTCGCCCGCGGGCCGCACGTCGTCACGCTGGGCGGCGGGACCGGGATGTCCAACCTGCTCTCCGGCCTGCGCCTGCACACCGGAAACACCACGGCGGTCGTGACCGTCTCGGACGACGGCGGCAGCTCCGGGCGCCTGCGCGAGGCGCTCGACATGATCGCGCCCGGCGACCTGACCGACTGTTACGCCGCCCTGAGCGACAGCCCCGTCATGGCGCGGCTGCTGCTGCACCGCTTCCAGCGCGGCGAGGGCCTCGAGGGCCACACCTTCGGGAACCTGATGCTCGCCACCCTCAGCGAGGAGCAGGGCGGACTGAGCGAGGCCATGAAGGACATTCACGAGGTGCTGCGCATCCGCGGAAAGGTCTACCCGGCCACCACCAGTCCCTCCACGCTGGTCGCGCGCCTCAGTGACGGGCGCACCATCCGCGGCGAGAGCCGTCTGGCCGCCCAGGTCGGCAACGCCACCATCCAGGAGGTCACGCTTGACCCGCCGGACCTGCCCACCCTGCCGGAAGTGATGGTCGCCCTGCAGAACGCCGAGCAGATCGTCCTGGGACCCGGCAGTCTGTACACCAGCATCATTCCCGCGCTGCTCGTGCCGGGCATCGCCAGCGCCATCCGCCAGAGCACCGCGCCGCTCGTCTACGTCGCGAGCCTGATGACCGAACCCGGTGAGACCGACGGCCTGAGCCTCGAGGGGCACGTGCAGGCCATCACCCGCCACCTGGGCCGCACGCCGGACTGCGTACTCGTGAACAACGCCATGCCCCCCCGCGACGTGGTCGCCCGCTACGCCGCCGAGGGCGCGCACCTCCTGACCCTGCAGGGCGCCAGCCGCGACCTGCGCGGCCGCAGCGTGCTCTGTCCGCTGCTGCAGGCCGGACAGGCCCGGCACGACCCGCACGCGCTGGCACAGGCGCTGCTGCAACTCGCGCCGCGGCGCACCGTGGGCTGAAGCGCGGCACGCCGCCCACCCCTGGCCGTCTACTCCGCGCCGTCACGGGGCGGGGACGCACTGCTACGCTCGTGCCATGAGCTTCTCCGACCAGACCCGCTCCCCGCAGGCCCCGGCCCGGAACGACCTTCCGGTCAGCGTGCGGGCGCTGGGCACGCAGGCCCGCGCCGCCGCCCGCACGTTGCGGTCCCTGCCCACCTCCCACAAGGTCGCGGCCCTGCACGCCATCGCCACCGGCCTGCGCGCCAACGCGCACACCATCCTCGCCGCGAACGCGCAGGACGTGCAGGCCGCCGCCGAAGCCGGGCTGCCCGCGCCGATGCTCGCCCGCCTGCGACTGGACGCCCAGGCCCTCGAAGGCATCGCCTCCGACGTGGAGGCCGTGTCGCGCCTGCCCGACCCGGTCGGCGAGACCACCCCCGCGCAGACCCAGCCGAGCGGCGTCCGCGTCCACACCCGCCGCGTGCCGCTGGGCGTGCTGGGCGTCATCTACGAGAGCCGCCCGAACGTGACCGTGGACGTCGCCGCACTCGCCCTGATGAGCGGGAACGCCGTGATCCTGCGCGGCGGGAAGGAGACCGTGCGCAGCAACGCCGCGCTGGAGGACGTGATTCACGCCGCGCTGCGCGGACAGAACCTCCCGGCGCATGCCGTGCAGGTCATCCGCGACCCGGCCCGCGAGCGGATGCTGGAACTCCTGAAACTCGACGATCTGGTCGACGCGATCATCCCGCGCGGTGGCGCCGGCCTGCACCGGTTCTGCGTGGAGAACGCCACCGTGCCCGTCATCGTGGGCGGCATCGGCGTGGTGCACGTGTACCTGGACCCCAGCTTCACCCGTGACCCAGAGGACCGCGCGCGCGCCCTGGAGATCGTGCGGAACGCGAAGGTGCAGAAACCCAGCGCCTGCAACGCCCTGGACACCCTCCTGATCCACGAACGCGCGCTGGACGCCCTGCCCGGCATCGCCCGCGACCTCCAGGCGCACGGCGTCACGCTGCGCACCGACCCGGCCGCCCACGCGGCCCTGAGCGCCGCCGGCATCACCACCGACGCCGCCACCGACGCCGACTACGGCACGGAATTCCTGGCCCTGACCGCCAGCGTGAAGACCGTTCCCTCCTTCGAGGACGCGCTGGACTTCATCGCGGCGCACGGCAACCACACCGACGTGATCCTCACCCGCGACGACGCGCAGGCCCGGCGCTTCGTCGAGGACGTGGACAGCGCCGCCGTGATCGTGAACGCCAGCCCCCGCTTCAACGACGGTGGCCAGCTCGGCCTCGGCGCCGAGGTCGCCATCAGCACCCAGAAACTCCACGCCCGCGGCCCCATGGGCCTGCGCGAACTGACCACCACCAAGTGGGTCGTGGAAGGCAACGGCGAGGTCCGGGAGTAGATGGTTGAAAGTTGATGGTTGATAGAAGGGAGTGGTCCTCTATCAACCATCACCCTTCAACTCTCTACACTCCAAGCGGGACGTCCACGCCGAGTTCGGCCAGGACCGTGCGGATGGCCTGCGCGTCGATGCCGGTGCGGGCGTGGACGCTCTCGACGGTCGCGTGTTCCTGGAATTCGTCCGGGATGCCCAGGACGCGCACGGGGGTGCGCAGCCCCTCGGCGTTCAGGAATTCCAGCACGGCGCTGCCGAAGCCGCCGACCACGGTGTTGTCCTCGACGGTGATGATCGCGCGGGCCGTGCGGGCCACCTCACGCAGCATGGCCTCGTCCAGGGGTTTGACGAAGCGGGCGTTCACCAGACCGACGCCGCTCAGCCCGTCGGCGGCCTTCTGCGCGTACTCCAGGCCCTTGCCGCCGGCCAGGATCACCACGTCGCTCCCGTCCTTCAGGCGCTCCCAGGTCCCCCATTCCAGGTCGGGCCAGGTGCCCTCCGGTACGGGTTGGGTGTTGCCGCGCGGGTAGCGGATCGCGAAGGGCCCGTCGTGCGTCTGCGCGTACTTCAGCATGCCGCGCAGTTCCGCCGCGTCTCTCGGCAGGCCGATCCGCACGCCGGGAATGGAGCGCAGGAAACTCAGGTCGAACACGCCGTTGTGCGTCGCGCCGTCCGCACCCACGATCCCGGCGCGGTCGATGGCGAAGGTGACGTTCAGATGCTCGATCGCCACGTCGTGCAGCACCTGGTCATAGGCGCGCTGCAGGAACGACGAGTAGATCGCCACGACCGGCCGCAGGCCCTGCAGCGCCATCCCGGCGGCGGCAGTCACGGCGACCTCCTCGGCAATCCCGACGTCCAGGTAACGGTGCGGGTGCGCTTTCGAGTACCCGACCAGGCCGCTGCCCTCGCGCATGGCGGGCGTGATCACGAAGGTACGGGGGTCCTGCGCGGCCAGTTCGGTCATGGCGTCCCCGAACGCCGCGCTCCACGAGTACGCCTTGCTGGCGCTGAACTCCCCGGTGTCCGGGTCGAACTTGCCGGGGCCGTGCCAGTAGATCGGGTCGGCCTCGGCGTAGCTCAGGCCCTTGCCCTTCTTCGTGACCACATGCAGGATGGTCGGTCCGTCGAGGTCCACGAGGCGTTCCATCAGCCACACGAGTTCCTGCACGTTGTGACCGTCGACCGGCCCGACGTACCGCACGCCCATCGCCGCGAAGGGGTTCACGCTGGCCGGATCGAAGAAGTGCCGCGTACTGCTCTTGGCGCGACTCATGAAGCTCGCCAGGGGCTTGCTGACGGCCTCCATGGCCTTCTTCCCGGCTCCCTCGCCCTCCTGGAACCACTTCTGCACCTGCAGGCCGCGCATGAACTTGTTCATGGCACCCACGTTCTCGCTGATGCTCATCTCGTTGTCGTTCAGGACGATCAGCATCCGGCGGTTCATGTCCCCGATGGTGTTCAGCGCGGCCAGCGCCATCCCGCCCGTCAGGCTGCCGTCCCCGATCACGGCGGCGACCTTGTAGTCCTGGCCCAGCGCGTCGCGGGCCATCGCCATGCCCAGCGCGTTCGCCAGACTGGTGCTGGCGTGCCCGACCGTGATCGCGTCGTGCGGGTTCTCGCTGACCTTGGTAAAGCCGCTCAGGCCGCCCTCCTTCTTGATGGTCGCCATCTGGTCGCGCCGCCCGGTCAGGATCTTGTGCGCGTATGCCTGATGCCCCACGTCGAACAGGATCCGGTCACGCGGGGAGTTCAGGACGTAGTGCAGCGCCACGATCAGGTCCGTGGCGCCCAGCGAGGACGCCAGGTGCAACCCTCCGACCGAGCAGACCCGCACGATCTCGTCGCGCAGTTCCTGCGACAGGGCCGGCAGCTGATCGCGTGAGAGACGTTTGAGATCGTCGGGACTGCTGACCTGATCCAGCAGCGGGGTGCTGGTGGGGGAGAGGGAATCGGGACTCATTTACTGACCTCCTGAACGGGTGGTGAAGTTCCGGCCCGTGAGCAGCAGGCCCTCGGGCGAGCGGACCTCGCCGACGAACGGCGCGAACCACAGCTGCTGCGTGGCCGGGAACAGGCCGCCAACCGTGTCGCTGATCTGGCGCGTCACCACCCACACGTCGAAGCGTCCGCCCGGCGTCTGCACCGAGCGGCGCTCCTGAACCACGTAACTGTAGTTCAGTTGCCCGCGCTTCTGCACGGTGCCTTCGTCCCCGCTGATCGTGATCTCGCTCTGGCCCTGCCAGGTGAGGCCCACCCGCCAGGCGTTCTCCGCCGGGTACTCCTGCCAGGGGGGATCGAGGCGCACGTTCACGCCCGGTTTGCGCAGCCCCAGCAGCTGCGCGCCGCCGGCCCCGACCGTCCGGAACCAGGTCTGATCCGCGCCGCGCCCGGTCAGCTGGAAGGCCACGACCCGCTGCCCGGCGAAGACCGTCGGACCCAGGGCCCGCAGCACGTACGGGGCCGTGCCGGTGTCCTCGCCCTCGAGCAGGTACGACCACGCCAGTCCGCTCTCCTGCGGGTAGAACGACACGCCGCTCACGGGCGTGCTTGCCTGCACCGGCCCGGCACCCGAGACGGCCGGCGTGCAGGCCCCCAGCAGCGCCGGCAGCAGCAGCGCCGGCAGCAGGGCAGGAAGGGAGGGGCGGCGCATGGCCATCAGGGTAAACCGCTTCATCCCGCCTATTCTGTCAGGAAACATGGTATTGCCCCTGTCGTGGCCCCCGTCGTGGCCCCCGTCGCCGGGCGCGGCAACGCCCCCCCCTCCGGCGTTCCGGAGAGGGAGCCATGAAACGGGCGGCCGCCGGCCGGCGCTGCGGCGCCGCCCTGCGCGGCCGACTGGTGCGGACTCCGGTTGAAAGGTGGACAATCCCCGTTCCGTCCGGGCGGAGGCAACCCGGAGAGCTGCCCCGCACGGCAGGCCGTATCAGCTCTTGTCGCCCGCCACCTTGGCTTTCAGGGCGGCCATGGCGTCGTCGAGCGCCTGCCCGCGGCCCAGGTCCTTGAGCTGCGCGTCGAAGTCGTTCTCCTTGCGCAGCTCCTGCACGGCGCGGTTGCGGTCCTCCATGCCCGAGACCTTCTGCTCCATCTCCTCGAAGGCGTCCATCGCGCCGCCCGCCTTATCGAAGCCGGACACGCGGTCCAGGGTCGCCCCGGCCTGCGCGGTCTTCTGCCGGGCGGCCAGCAGGGACTTCTTGCTCTCCATCTCGTCGATCTTGGCTTCCAGCGCCCGCAGCTGCGTTTTCAGCTGCTCGACCGTGCTGCTCTGCAACGCCAGCTGCTCCTCGAAGCCCGCCGCGAGGTCCTTGGCGTTCTGTGCGCGGCGCAGCGCCTCCCGCGCGAGGTCCTCGCTGCCGCCGCGCAGCGCCTCTTCCGCCTTCTTCTCGTACTCGGCGGCCATGCGGCGGTTGCTGCTGGCCTCGCGGTCCAGTTTGGCGTTCTGGCTCATGGCGTCGGCCACCTCGCTGCGCGCCTCGGCGTACGCGGCGCGCATGTCGCGCAGGGCCTGCTCGATGATCAGGCCGGGGTCCTCGGCGCGGCTGATCAGGTCGTTCACGTTGGCACGCAGCAGTCGGGACAGTCGGTCAAGGATGCTCATGGTGGTTCCTCCTGGAAGTGCCGGCCCGGCACCCGCCGCAGGGCGGTCCGGGCACGCGGGCCGGTGGATGTGGGCTCGCCGCCTATCATTACGCTTTTGCGCTCCCGGCAGTTGCGAACGACCCCCTCACGCCGCAGAGCATGAAGGGGTCGTAAACGGTGCCGGTCTGCCCGCACCCGCCATTCAGGTCAGAACGCGTCAGCTCAGAACACGATGGGGCGCAGGCCCACGCTGTCGGCGCCGCAGGCGACCGTCAGGTTGCTGCCGGCCGGCGTGACGGTGCAGCCCAGCGCCCGCAGGCCCGCCAGCGGGAAGATCAGGTTCTTCCCGTCCGTGACGGGCGCCAGCGGCAGCTCCACCGCGCCGCCCGCGGCCAGCGCCGCCTTCTGCCCGACCGTGACGGTCAGCAGCCCGTCGTCGGTGGACAGGCGGTACTTGCCGCCGCCCAGCGACGCGACCTTCACGACGCCCGTGAGGTCGCTCCCCAGCACGTACGGTTGCCCGCGGACAATCCCGGCCGGGACCGCCACCTTCGCGGCCGGGGCGGCGACCTTCACGGCGTCCACGACGACCAGCGTCTCCTTGTCACTCATGGGGCTGAGCAGCACGAAGCTGTCGGCCGCGCCACCGACCGGACCGGCCAGCAGCACGCTGGACTTCCCGCTGGTCTTCCAGTCGCCCGGGGCGCGCGCGCCCAGCTTGCCCTTGACCAGCGGCCGCAGCGTCCCGGCAGCCGTCTGCGAGTACACGCACACGGCGTTCACGCTGAGTTTCAGGGCTGCCGGGCAGCTCACGATGCGGCCCTTGGCGACCCCGCTGACCTCCACGGCCAGCGCGCTCACGGAGCGGTTCGTGACGGCCGACACCGTGGCCCTGGCCGGCGCGGCCTGGACGGGTGCCGGGGCGGCGGGGGTGGCCGGCGCGGTCTGGGCGGAGGCCAGCGGCGCGAGCGCGCCCAGCAGGGTCAGGCCGGTCAGAGAACGGGTCAGGGATGAACGCCCGGGACGGGCAGTGGCAGAGGGGGTTGAACGCATAGCCCGCATGCTAGGGCCACAGCATGAGGGGCGACTATGAGGCCCGCCCGCGCCACGCCGGCCGGGTGCTAGCCTGCGTGGGTGACGCGTTCCGGACTGCAAGACACCATCGCCGCCATCGCCACCGCCCCCGGCAGCGCCGGCGTGGGCATCGTGCGCGTCAGCGGCCCGGACGCCCTGCGCGTCGCGGACGGCCTGTTCCGGGGCCGGCGCGCCCCGTCCCGCACGCCCGGCGGCCGCTTCCTGTTCGGGCACCTGACCGGCGAGACCGGCGAGATTCTCGACGAGGGCCTGTGCCTGATCTTCAGAGGCCCGCGCAGCTACACCGGCGAGGACGTCGCGGAATTCCAGACGCACGGCAGTCCCGCCGTGCTGGCCCGCGTGCTGGCCCGCACCCTGGAACTCGGCGCGCGCGCCGCCCGCCCCGGCGAGTTCACGCTGCGCGCCTACCTCAGCGGCCGCCTGGACCTCACGCAGGCCGAGGCGGTCCTGAACCTGATCGAGGCGCAGACCGACGCCGCCCGCCGCCAGGCCACCCTCGGCCTGACCGGCGCCCTGGCAGGACGGGTCGAGCGGGTCGCGGCGAACGTCACCCGCACCCTCGCAGCCCTCCAGGCCATGCTGGACTACCCGGAAGAAGGCGTGCCGGACGAGGACCGCGCCCAGCCGCTGGCGGCCGCCGAGCACGACCTGAACGACCTGCTGCTCACCGCCCGCGCCGGACAGGTCGCCACGCGCGGCGCCCGCCTCGCCCTGATCGGCCGCCCCAACGCCGGTAAGAGCAGCCTCCTGAACGCCCTGGTGGGCTTCGAGCGCAGCATCGTCACGCCCGTCGCCGGCACCACCCGCGATTACCTCGAAGCGGGCCTGGAACTCGCCGGGGTGCCCGTCACGCTCGTCGACACCGCCGGCATCCGCGACACCGCCGACGCCATCGAGGCGGCCGGCGTCCGGCAGGCCCTGAACCTCGCCGGGGCCGCCGACCTGATCCTCGCCCTGGAGGACGGCAGCGCCCCCCGCGAGCCCCTGCCCACCACCCTGGACCTCGGCAGCGGCCCGCGCGTCATCCGCGTGCGCACCAAGGCCGACCTGCCCCCCGCCTGGACCGACCCCGGCGCCCTGAACGTCAGCGCCGTCACCGGAGACGGCCTGCCGGAACTGCGTGAAGCCATCCGCGCCGCGCTGCTCGGCGACGCCGCACGCGGCGAGGCGTGGCTGACCACCGAACGGCAGGCCGACGCCGCCCGCCGCGCCCTGGACCACATCCAGGCCGCCGCGCACGCCCCCGACGACCTCGCCAGCTACGAACTCGAGGAGGCCCTGCGCGCCCTGGCCGAACTGACCGGCCGCGACGTGCAGGAAGACATCGTGGACGCCGTGTTCCGCAACTTCTGCGTGGGCAAGTAAGCGGGAAGCAGAGAGCAGGAACGGCAAGAAGAGGAAGGTGGGGCACTCCGGTCAAGTTGGAGCGTCCCACCTTCCTCTGTTGTCTGGTTCTACTTCCGGAACCCGCCTGGCTCCCACTCATACGGCCTCGGATTGAACGGCTTCGTAAGCCATCCAACCGGAATCCGTGTTACATGTTGTGCAGGACGTTCATGATGTCGCCGTCCTTCATGACGTAATCCTTGCCTTCGGTGCGGACCCAGCCCTTGCTCTTGGCGGCGGCCCAGCCTCCGGCCTCGACCATCTTCTCCCACTCGATGACCTCGGCGCGGATGAAGCCGCGCTGCAGGTCGCTGTGGATCTCGCCCGCCGCTTCGGGGGCCGTCTCGCCGCGGCGGATGGTCCACGCGCGGACTTCCTTCTCGCCGCTGGTGATGAAGGTCATCAGGCCCAGCGTCTCGTACCCGACCTTCACGAGCTGGTCCAGGCCGCTTTCCTGCACGCCCAGCTCGTCGAGGAACATGCGGGCGTCCTCTTCGGGCATCTCGGCGAGTTCCCCCTCGATCTGGGCGCTGATCTTCACGACCTGCGCGCCCTCGGCGGCGGCGTACTCGCGGACCTTCTGCACGTACTCGTTGTCCTGCGTCAGGTCGTTCTCGCCGACGTTCGCGACGTAGATGACGGGTTTGGTGGTGATCAGCCCGAATTCCTTGGGGATGGGCGCGTCGTACGTGCCGGCGCGGGCGGGTTTGCCCTGGCCCAGCACGGCCAGGATCTGCTCGGCCAGCGCCGCCTGTTCACGCGCGTCCTTGTCGTTCCCCTTGGCTTTCTTCTGGAGGTTCTGGAGGCGTTTTTCCAGGCCGCCGAGGTCCGCGAGGATCAGTTCGGTGTTGATGGTCTCGATGTCGTCGATGGGGTCCACGCGGCCCGCCACGTGAATGACGTTCCCGTCCTCGAAGCAGCGGACGACGTGCGCGATGGCGTCCGCCTCGCGGATGTTCGCCAGGAACTGGTTGCCCAGGCCCTCGCCCTGACTGGCACCCTTGACCAGACCGGCGATGTCCACGAACTCCACGAAGGTCGGCACGATCGGCGGCACGCGCTCACCCTTGGTGAACACGCGGCTCAGCGCGGCCAGACGTTCGTCGGGCACCGTGACCCGGCCGACGTTCGGTTCGATGGTCGCGAACGGGTAGTTCGCGGCGAGCGCCCCGGCGCGCGTGATGGCGTTGAACAGCGTGCTTTTCCCGACGTTCGGCAGACCCACAATTCCAATAGCAAGACCCATGATTTCGACTCCTTCACCCGCCCGTCCTGCGCGGGGCAACCCTCAGAGTTTACCGCAGTTCCGGCCAGCGCGGCCCGCTGGCTGTCAGCGGCGCACGGCGAGGGTCGGGCGGGCGTTCCCGCGGAGCCGCTCGGCGATCAGGTCGTCCTCGTCGCAGGCGCGGCCGTTCCCGTTCAGGTCCAGTTCGCTGCGGTACCCGCCCTCGTGCCGGCGCAGGTCCTTGAAGCCCAGCGGGACCAGCTGCTGACACGTCCCGTTCACCCGGATCCCGGCGCGCAGCACCCAGCCCTTCGCGCCGTCGTGGCCTGCGCTGACCTCGCACCAGCGTGGAAAGCAGCGGTACACGACCAGTGAGGTGCGGGTCGGCAGGGTCGGCAGCTGCCTGGCGCGCGGGTCCGGCTGCACGTACTGAGGCGTGCGGGTGGTGGTCACGCCCACGAGCGACCCGGCCGCGCCGGCCGACGCCAGGGGCAGCGCCAGCAGCGCCAGCAGCGCGGGCAGTGAGCTCCAGACGGGCGGCAGCGACCGGGCCGGGGAATGCAGGCGGCGCGGCCGGACCGCAACGAGAAACATGTCACAGAGGTAGCACGGCGGGGACCGGACCCGCCATCCCCCGGATGCACGGGTGCCGGCGGCGCGTCAGGCGGTCGAGACGGGCAGCGCCACCGTGAACCGCGCCCCGCCCAGGCTGGCGCTGCCCGACAGCTGCGCCTCGCCGCCGTGCGCGGCCGCCAGCGCCCGCACGATCGCCAGGCCCAGGCCGCTGCCGCCGGTGTCGCGTGCCCGGCTGCCGTCCAGGCGGGTGAAGCGCGTGAACACCGCCTCGCGGCTGTGTTCGGGCACGCCGGGTCCGTCGTCCTCGACGTGCAGCAGCGCGCGGCCCTGCACGGTTTCCACCTGCACGCTCACGCGGCTGCGCGCGTGACGCAGGGCGTTGTCCACGAGGTTGCTGGTGATCTGCCGCACGCGCACCGGGTCGCCCTGAATGGGCGTCCGGACGGCCTGCACGCTCAGCGTCACGCCGCGCGCCGCCGCGCGGTCCTGCAGGTCCCGCACGACCTCGCGGCCCAGCGTGCCGAGGTCCAGCGGCTGCGGGTTCAGGGCCAGCCGCCCGGCCTCGGCCAGCGTGATGGTGCGCAGGTCCCCGACCAGCCGGGTCAGCAGCTGCGTCTGGGTGCTCAGCAGCGTGATCTGCTCCGCGTTCAGCGGGTACACGCCGTCCTCCAGGGCGTCCAGTCGCGCCTGCATGACCGCGATGGGCGTGCGCAGCTCGTGCGCGATGTCCGCCACCGCCTGCTGCCGCTCATGCTCGAGCGCCTGCAGGTTCTCGGCCATGTCGTTGAAACTCTGCGCCAGGCCCGCCATCTCCCGCTCGCCGCTCTGCACGGGTGCGCGCGCACTCAGGTTCCCGCCGGCCAGCTGCGCCGCGGCGCGCGACACGGCCGACACGGGCCGCGCGATCCGGCGGGCCAGCAGCCACGCCAGCAGCGCCGAGGCCGCCACGGCCAGCAGGCCCACCTGCACCAGGCTGCGCTGCACGTCCCGCACGAAGTTCTGCGTGCGGGACGGCGGATCGCGCGGCCCGTCGAAGCGCATGCCGCGCGGGCGGCGGCCCTGCAGTACCTCTGCCTGCTCGCCGCTGGGCAGCATGATCACGCCGCCCACGTCCGGACTGCTCTGCCCGGGTTCCAGGAAGGGGTCCACGACCATCCCGGTGCGGATTTCAGGGACGGGCGGCGTCGGAACGATCACCTCGCCGCGTTGCAGCGCCTCCTGCCGCTCACGCATGGCGACCTTGATGTCCTCCGGCAGGCGGTCCACCTGCCGCTGCACGACCATGTTCGAGAACGCCAGCGTGCTGCCCACCGACACCCCCACGATCAGCAGCATTGCCAGCAGCAGCGTGACGGCCAGCGGCCGGCGGCTGACATGCCACGCGGCGGGCGGACGGGCCGCCGCGCGGGCAGCGGCCGGCGGGTGGGGGGGGAGCGGAGGGGTCACGCACCCGCCTCCAGTCGGTAACCGACGCCGCGCACCGTGTGCAGCAGCCCGCCGCCCTGGGCGGCGTCCAGTTTGCGGCGCACGCTGGCCAGGTGGGCGTCCACCACGCGTTCCAGCGCGTCACTGTCCGGCAGGGCCGCCGCGAGCAGCTCCTCGCGGGAGAAGGCCCGGCCCGGCGATTCGGCCAGCTGCGACAGCAGCCGGAACTCGGCCGGCGTGAGGTTCAGGGTCTCGCCGTGCACGCGCGCCACGAAGCCCCGGCGGTCCACTTCCAGCGGCCCGACCCGCACCGGACGCTCGGTGTCTTCCAGCGTGCTGGTCGCGCGGCGCAGCACGGCCCGCACCCGCGCCATCACCTCGCGCGGCCGGAAGGGCTTGACGACGTAATCGTCCGCGCCGAGTTCCAGCCCCACGATCTGGTCGGTCTCCTCGGCGCGGGCGGTGACCAGGATCACGGGCGTCGCGCCGTCGCCGCGCACGGTGCGCAGCACGTCCAGGCCGCTGCGACCCGGCAGCATGATGTCCAGCAGGATCAGGTCCGGGTTCAGGGCGCGGAAGGCGTGCAGGGCGGCGTTCCCGTCGGCGGCCCGTTCGGTGCGGTAGCCTTCCTGGCGGGCGTAGGCTTCCAGGACCTCGGCCAGTTGCGGTTCGTCCTCCACGATCAGGATCAGGGCGCTCATGGCCGTATGGTAGGTGAGTTGCGTGAAGGACGGACGAACCGTTCTGCCGCCCGTCCCGTGCGATTTCCGGTGTTCCGGACGTCCTGATCGCCTTGCAGGCACCTTCGACAAATCTTCATGAACGCTGCGCGGACTCTTCGCGGGGCGTGGCCAGACTCTGGGCATGACGCCCCCTCCCGTCCTCCCGCCCCGCCGGGGCCTGCCGCTGTTCCTGGCCCTGAGTGCCGCGCTGTTCCTGGCGTCCGGTCCCGCGTGGGCGCAGACCTTGCCGGCCTCGCCGCCCGCCGCCACCCCGGCCCCGGCGCCTGCATCCTCCGACCCCCGGACGTACACGCTGGAACAGGCGTACGCGCAGCTGGCCGGGGCGCCCGGCGTGACCCGCGCCGCCCTGAGCGTGCAGGTCGCGCAGCGGAACCTGGAGGCCGCCCGCAGCGCCCTGGGCCTGACCGTCAGCGTGAACGGCAACGCCAGTTACGCCGGCAGCGCCGGGACCGCCAGTGACGGCGCGGCCACCCAGACCGCCAGCCTGGGCGGGAACGCCGGGGTCAGCGTCAGCCTGGGCCTGCTGCCCTGGTCGAACAGCCAGAGCGGCCTGCGCGCCTCGGAACGCAGCCTCGCCCTGGCGGGCGCGACCCTGCACGAAGCGCGGCGCAGCGCCCGCCTGAACGTCACGCAGGCGTACTTCGACGCGGTGCTGGCCGCGCAGGACGTGCAGATCGGCGCGCAGACGACCGCGCTGCGCGCCCGGCAGTTGCAGGTGGCGCAGGCGCAGGAGGCCGCCGGGAACGCCGCGCCCGGGGCGGTCCTGAGCGCCCAGGCCGCCCTGCAGGCCGCGCAGTCCGCCGCCGCGCAGGCGCAGGGGAACCTGGAGACCGCGCAGCGCACGCTGGAATCCGCGCTGGGCGTCAGCCTGGGCCGCGTGACCTTCGGCGCCCCCGCCCCGGCGGACCTGACCCTGCCGGACCTGAGCGCCCTGGTCGCCCGCGCCCGCAGCGGCCGCGCCGACGTGATCGGCGCGCAGAACACTCTGGCCGCCGCGCAGGACACCCTGGACAGCGCCACCCGCGACTCGGCCCTGCCGGACCTGACCGCCAGCGTCGGCTACGGCGGCGGCAGCGCCGGAACGCTCAGCGCCAGCCTGAACCTGAAACAGGGCACCCTGAGCAGCGCGTACAGCGTGCCGGTCGGCAGCAGTGCCGCCAGCAGCGGCGGGCGCCTGACGGCCAGCCTCAGCGGGTCGTACGTCGTGTACTCCCCGGCACAGCGGGCCGGCCTCAGCGCCGACCAGGCGGCCGTGACGCAGGCGGCGCTGTCCCTGACCGTCGCGCAGCAGAACGCGGAACTCGACGTCCGCAGCCGCTTCATGGCCGCGCAGCAGGCCCTGAGCGCCGCGCAGACCCGCCAGACCCAGCTGCAGGTCGCGCAGCAGCAACTCCTGACCGCGCAGGCGCGCGTGCAGGCCGGGACCGCCACGCCCGACGACGTGCAGAGCGCCGAACTGACCCTCGCGCAGGCGCAACGGGACCTGCTGTCCGCCCGCCTGAACGCCCAGATCACCCTGATTCAACTCGACAACGCCGCCGGAGGCCCCCAGTGACGCACCCCACCCCCACGCCCGCCCACCCCCGCGCTGCCCGCCCCCGCCTGCACCTGCTGAGCGCCGCGCTGCTGAGCGCCGCCCCGGCCGCCCACGCCCAGGGCACGCAGGCCGTCAGTGGCGGCGCGGCCGTCACCGCCGCCCTGAACAGCGGCGCGGACGTGAACACCGCCCAGGCGAACCTGACCAGGGCGCAGGCCGCCAACCGCGCCGCGCAGGCCGACCCCGCCACGCTGGTCGCCGGGAAACTGAACGCGAGGAACGCCGAGACGCTCGCCCAGGCGCAACTCCGCGCCGCGAAACTCGCCGCGGTCCAGAACACCATCGGCGCGTACAACGCCCTGCTCGAGGCGCAGGAGAACGTGGAACTCCAGACCCTCCAGACCCAGGTGGACCAGAAGGCCGCGCAGGTCGCGCAGGTGAAACTGGGCATCGGGAACGCCACCGCCCTGGACGTGCAGAACGCGCAGAACACCCTGAGCGGCAGCCAGCAGACCCTGGCGGACGCCCGCGCGCAGGTGAACCTCGCCGCCGCGAAACTCGGCACGCTGACCGGCCTGGGCAGCGGCGTGCGCGCCGGCAGCGTCATCACGGCCCCCAAACTGAGCGTCACCCTGAGCGCCCTTCAGAACGGCCTGGGCGGCCTGAGCAGCCTCGTGGGCGCCGCGAACGACCTGAGCAGCGCGCAGTTGAGCGTGAAACTCGCCGACAACGACTTCACGCCCGCCCGCACCCTCCAGGACGCCCGCACTGCCCTGGCGAACGCGCAGCGTGCCGCCGACACCGCCAGCAGGAACGCGCAGCAGACCCTGGCGAGCGCCTACCAGAACGCCCAGAACGCCGCCGACCTGCTGGTCGTCGCGCAGAGCCGCGAGGCCGCCGCGCAGAAGACCTACACCCAGGACGCCGCCCGCCTGAAGAGCGGCACCATCAGCGCCGTCGAGTTGCAGGGCACGCAGCTGACCCTGAAGAAAGCGCAGTTCAGCCGACTGCAGGCGCAGAACAACCTGACCGAGGCGCTCGCGGCGCTGTCCGTCGCCGCCGGGCAGAACCTGACCGGCCTGGGCGGGACGTTGTGAGCGCCGTGACCGTACCGGCCGACCGCCCGGCCCGCCGCGCCCGCTGGCCCTGGATCGTGGGCGGCCTGCTGCTGATCGGTGCGGTCGGCGGGACCCTCGCGTACCGCGCCCGCAGCGCCGAACCCACCCGGGCGGTCGCCACGACCACCACCGCCCGCGCGCAGCAGGGCGTGATCCGCGTGTCCGTCAGCGGTCCCGGCACGCTGGAAGCCGCGCAGACCCGCACGGTCGGCGCGGACCTGACCGCCACGGTCGGCGCGGTCCCGGCGGTCGGCGAGCGCGTCACGCGGGGGCAACTGATCACCACCCTGAGCAGCGACACGGTCGAGCAGAACGTGGCGTCGGCGCAGCTGAACCTCGACAAGGCCCGCGCCGGACTGGAGGGTGCGCGCGCCTCGCAGGCCAGCAGCGCCGCGCAGCGCCAGAGCAGCGTGACCAGCGCCCAGAATTCCCTCACGCAGGCGCAGCAGACCCTCGCGGACGCCCAGCGCACCCTGGACGGCCAGCGGCAACTGGCCGCCATCGGGGCGCTGAGCGCCTCGGCGCTGGCGGACGCGCAGTCGGCCGTCACGAAGGCGCAGCAGACCGTGGACAGCGCCCGCGCCAGCCTGAGCGCCGCGCAGACCCAGGCGGAGACGGGCGGCGCCAGCGACGCCCAGAACCTCCGCAGCCAGCAGATCGCCGTGCAGCAGGCGCAGGACAGCCTGGAAGCCGCGCAGCAGGCCCGCGCGGACCTGAAGGTGTACGCCCCCATCACCGGCGTGGTCAGCACCGTCACCGCCACCGAGGGCGTGGTCGTGAACAGCGGCGCGACCATCCTGACCGTCCTGGACGACACCACCCTGAACCTGCCCGTTCAGATCGACGAGACCGAGATCGCCGGCGTGAAGGTCGGCCAGAGCGCCGACGTGACCCTGGACGCCTTCGACGGGCAGACCTTCACGGGCCGGGTCGTGCGCGTCTCGCCCGGCGCGACCCAGAGCAGCGGCATCAGCGTGTTCACCGCCACCGTGGGGCTCCCCAACCCCGACGGGCAGCTGCGCGCCGGCATGACCGCCGAGGCCGAGATCATCCAGAGCGAGGAAACCGGCCTGCTCGTGCCCAGCCGGGCCATCCAGACCGTGCGGGGCCGCAGTTACGTGCAGCTCCCCGCCGGGCAGGGCGCGGAACCCGAACGCATCCGCGTGGAGACCGGCGCGACCGACGGCACGAACACGGTCATCACCAGCGGCCTGGAACGCGGCCAGGAGGTCGTCGTGCCCGGCGCGGCCCGCACCACCGGTACGGGCAGCGGCAGTGGGAACCGCCAGAACAGCCAGGGCGGTTTCGGGACGGGCGGCCCGCCCGCCGGCGGCTTCGGCGGGGGCGCGCCGTGAGTGCCGCGCAGACCGCCGGTCCGGTCGTGGACCTCCGCGACGTGCGCAAGGTGTACGAGCAGGGCGACGTGATCTTCGAGGCCCTCAAGGGCGTCAGCGTGCAGATCGCGCAGGGCGAGATGGTCGCCCTGATGGGCCCCTCGGGCAGCGGCAAGACCACCCTGATGCAGGTCATCGGCCTGCTCGACCGGCCCAGCGGCGGCTCGTACCGGCTGGCCGGGCGGGACGTGACCACCCTCAGCGAGAACGAACGCGCGGAGGCCCGCAACAGCGACATCGGCTTCGTGTTCCAGGCCTTTCACCTGCTGCCGCGCCTGAACCTCGTCGAGAACGTCGAGGTGCCCCTCACGTACGCCGGCGTGCCGCCCCGCGAACGCCGCGAGCGGGCCATGCAGGTCCTGGACCGCGTGGGGCTGGCCGACAAGGCCCGCAACCTGCCCAGCCAGATCAGCGGCGGACAGAAACAGCGCGTGGCGGTCGCCCGCGCCCTGGCCGGCAGCCCGCGCCTGCTGCTGGCCGACGAACCCACCGGGAACCTCGACACCCGCACCAGCGAGGAAGTCATGGCCCTGTTCGGCGCCCTGCACGCCGAGGGCACCACCGTCGTCCTGGTCACGCACGAGGACGACATCGGCGCGTACGCCGAGAGGGTCATCCGCGTCCGTGACGGACTGATCGAATCCGACCGCCGCCAGACGCCCCGCACGTCCATGACCCACCACGCGCCCGCGCCCCTTCCCAGCGAGTCGCCCAGCGGACGGCGCCCGTGACGGCCACCGAACGGCCCGCCCCGGACCACATCCCCGCCCCCGTCCAGGCCGCTGCCCCCGCGCCGCGCCGCAACGGCGGCATCGGCCTGGGCGGCGCGTTCACCATCGCGCAGCGCGCCATCGTGGGCACCCCGCTGCGCTCGGTCCTCACGGCGCTGGGCGTGATCATCGGCGTGGCTGCCGTCGTCGCCCTGACCGCCATCGGGCAGGGCAGCACCGCCGGCGTCACGAAGAACCTCGAGAGCCTGGGCACCAACCTGCTGACCGTGCAGAGCGCCCGTGGCGGCGGCGGCGGCAGCCTGGTCCGCGCCGGCCCCCGCCAGACCGTCACCGTGAAGGACGCCGAGGCGCTGGCCGCCGCCTTTGCGGACCGCGTGGCGGGCGTGGCCCCCACCGTGAACAGCTCCGTGCAGGCCAAGGTCGGCAGCGCCAACACCCAGGCCAGCGTGCTCGGCACGTGGCCCGCCTACGAGACGGTCCGCAACAGTCCCGTCGAGACCGGCGCGTACTTCACGGACGCCGACAACAGGAGCCGCAAACGGGTCGCCGTGATCGGCCATCAGGTCCTGACCGACCTGTGGGGCGAGGACGCGACACCCGAACAGGCCATCGGGCAGAAGGTCCGGCTGGGCAGCGTGTCCTTCACCGTGACCGGCGTGCTGCCCGACAAGGGCAACAGCGGCTTCGGGAACGCGAACAGTCAGGTGCTCGTGCCGCTCGGCACGTACCTTCAACGCTTCGCGCGCACCAACAGCGCGGGCGGCGACCCCACCGTCAGCAGCGTCTACCTCCAGGCGGTCAGCGCCGACGACCTCACCGCACTGCAGGCGGACGTGACCGAACTGCTCAGCACCCGCCACAAGCAGACCGACCCGGACAACCTGGACTTCCAGGTGCAGAACCAGGCGGACAGCCTCGCCAGCCTCAACAGCGTGACCACCACCCTGACGCTGCTCGTCGGCGCGATCGCCGGGATCAGCCTGCTGGTCGGCGGCATCGGGATCATGAACATCATGCTGGTGTCCGTCACGGAACGCACCCGCGAGATCGGCGTCCGCAAGGCCCTGGGCGCCAAACCCCGCGACATCCTCACGCAGTTCCTGGTCGAGGCCAGCCTGCTGTCCATCAGCGGCGGCGTGATCGGCATCCTGCTCGGCGTGGGCGTGGCGTACCTGGGGAACCTCGCGGGCATCGCCCCGGTGTTCAGCCCGGCCCCCATGATCGTCGCGTTCCTGTTCAGCGCACTGGTCGGCGTGTTCTTCGGGTACTACCCGGCCGCCCGCGCCGCCCGCCTCGACCCCGTCGATTCCCTGCGTTACGAGTAACCCTCAAGGAGATCCACCATGAACAAGACCCTTCCCGCCCGCCTCGTTCCCGCCGCCCTCACCCTGACCGCCCTGACCCTGGGGGCCGCCTCGGCGCAGCAGAGCGCGCAGCGCCAGATGACCCCGGAAATGCAGGCCCGCATGAAAGCCATGCAGCCCATCACGGACCTCGCGCAGACCGTGCGCCTGCTCCCGGACCTCGAGAAGAACAGGGCCACCGCCCTGACCAAGGCGCAGGCCGCGCAACTGCTGCCCATCCTGACCACCCTTCAGAAGGCGGCGGCCGTGCAGCCCAACGACGCGAAAAAGTACCTCACGCAGATCGAGGATAAGATCCTGACCGCCAAGCAACTCACGGCGCTGGACGGCCTGTTCCTGAAAGCCGAGAAGGAACGCGAAGCGCAGCGCGCCCAGCGCCAGAGCAGTGGCCAGAACGCCGGAACCCGCATTCCCGGCCTGCCCGGCGGCGTGGGCGGCTTCGGCGGCAACCGCAGCGGCGGGCAGAACGCCCAGGGTCAGAACGGACAGGGTGGACAGCCCGGACAGTTCAACCCCTTCAAACAGGAACGCACGGCCGAGCAGCTGAAAGCCTACGTGGCCGTGCTGAAGAAGAAGTAAGTACCCACTCCGATGGAAGGGGATTCAAAGACCCTTCAGTCCGAGCGGATGCGAGTAGGAGAGAAACGGGTTCCGATCTGTTGACGAAACAAACGGAACCCGATAAGACGCACTCCGATTAAGCAGGAGGCCCCCACCGCTGATACGGGTGGGGGCCTCCTGCCTGTGTCGCTTCAGCGGGTCATTCCCACTCGATGGTCGCCGGGGGTTTGCCCGTGATGTCGTACACCACGCGGTTGATCTCGTGGACCTGGTTCACGATGCGGTTGCTCATGGTCGCCAGGAAGTCGTACGGCAGGCGGGCCCACTCGGCGGTCATGAAGTCGTCGGTGGTGACGGCCCGCAGCGCCGCCGTGAACGAGTACGTGCGCTCGTCCCCCATCACGCCGACCGACTGGATGGGCGTGAGGATCGCCAGCGCCTGCGAGCAGCCGTCGTACAGCCCGAACTCGCGCAGGCCGCTGATGAAGATGTCGTCCACGCGGCGCAGGATGTCCAGTTTCTCCTCGGTGATCGCGCCCAGGCAGCGGATCGCCAGGCCCGGCCCCGGGAAGGGGTGACGCATGCGCACGGCGTCCGGCAGGCCCAGCAGGCGCGCGATCTCGCGGACCTCGTCCTTGAACAGCGTGCGGAACGGCTCGACCAGCTTGAAGGCAAGGTCGTCGGGCAGGCCGCCCACGTTGTGGTGGCTCTTGATGTTCGCGGCGCCCTCGCCCCCGGCGGACTCGATCACGTCCGGGTACAGGGTGCCCTGCGCGAGGAAGTCGAAGGGACCGTACTGGCGGGCCTCGCGTTCGAAGGCGCGGATGAACTCCCGGCCGATGATCTTGCGTTTCTGCTCGGGGTCGGAGACGCCGTTCAGGGCCGCCATGAATTCCGCGCGGGCGTCCACGGTCACGAGGTTCACGCCCAGTGGCCGCAGCGCCGCCTCGACCTGCTCGCGCTCACCGAGGCGCAGCAGGCCGTGGTCGATGAACACGGCGGTCAGACGTTCGCCCACCGCGCGGGCCAGCAGCAGGCCCAGCGTGGAACTGTCCACGCCGCCGCTGATGGCCAGCAGCACCCGGCCGTCCCCGACCTGAGCCTGCACGTCCGCGATCAGCTCGTCGATGATGTGCTCGGCCGTCCAGTCGCGCGTGACGCCGCAGATGTCCAGGAAGTTGCCCAGTAGCTGCCCGCCCTTGGGCGTGTGCACGACTTCCGGGTGGAACTGCACGCCGTAGCGGCGCGTGACCGTGTTCTCGATGGCCGTGACGGGCGTGTCGGCGGTCTGCGCGACGACCTCGTACCCTTCGGGCAGCGCCGTGACGGAGTCGCTGTGGCTCATCCACGCGACGAACTCGCCCTGGATTCCCGCGAACAGCTGCCCGCCGTACGAGGTCAGGTCGGCCTTGCCGTACTCGCGTTTCCCGGCGCGTTTCACGTCGCCGCCCGCCTGCTGCGCCAGGAACTGCATGCCGTAGCACACGCCCAGCACCGGCACGTCCAGGTCCAGCACGCCTGGCGCGGGTCTGGGGGCGTTCTCGTCGTACACGCTGCTGGGGCCGCCGGACAGCACGATCCCCTGCGGGTTCTCCTGCAGGATGCGTTCCAGGGGCGCGCTGCCGGGAAGGATCACGCTGTACGCCCCGAGTTCACGGAACCGCCGCGCGATCAGACGCGTGAATTGACTGCCGAAATCCAGAATGACAACGCTCATCACCCTGATTGTGTCACGCGCCCGGCCCGCAGGCGTCCCGCCGGAGCAGACGGGTTCATGCCCGTCCCCCGCGCCGGGGCTGCGCGGGCCACGCCTCGGGCGGACCGCCGTTCGTTCCGACCGGTCCGCTCCGGGCCCGGAACCCGCCCAGCTCCTCCTCTGCGGAGCAGCTCTCCGAGCAGGAGAGAAGCGGGTTCCGGACGTGGAGCTGGCAATCCGGTGAACTTCCGGATTGTCGGCGAAACAAACGGCAGTCCGTATCACTTGCCCAGGTCGATGACCAGCGGGGCCGGGTGCGGCACGGTCACATTCAGGGTCGCCGGCGCGTACCCGCTGGCCCTGACGTTCAGGCGGTACGCGCCGCGCACCGGAAACAGGACGCGGCCCGGCGCGCTCCCGAACTCCTGGCCCGGCGTGAGGTTCGCGTCCGCCGGGGCCTCCTGCACCGTCAGGGCCAGCTGGACCTTCCCGGCGCCCTTCACGACAAACTCGACCGGACAGCACGGTGCGCCGCTGTCCGCCCCTCCGGCGGGCGCGGCCGGCGACGGGCGGTCACTGGCGAACGCGCTGACCGTCCCGCCGGGCCCGCTCGCCGCGTCGCCCGTGACCGGACCGCCCACCGCGGAGCCGCGCAGCGCCCACCACGTCCCGGCGATCAGCAGCGCCAGCGCCGCCAGCAGCGCCCAGCGGGGCCAGCGTGAACGTACCGGCGGCGGGGCGGGCGCCTCACGCACCACCCGCCAGGAGTCGTCCTCGTCCCAGCCGATCCGGATCGGATCGCCCGGCGCGCGGCGCGCCGGAAGGCGCGTGACAATCTCGGGTTCGGGTTCCGGCAGCGGGGCGCGCCGCAGGCCGGGCGGCAGGCGTTCCACGTCCCGGAGGTTCAGGCGCCGTGGCGTTCCCTCCTCGCCGCGCTCCTCGCCGGCGGGTGTCCAGGCCGGCAGGTCCTCGCCTTCCGCACCGCTGAACCCGATCCTGACCGGGCCGGGCTGGGCCGCCTGCTCTGTCTGCCGCGCGCGTTCGGTCCGCAGCCGCTCGGCCTTGCGGGCCGCGGCGGCCTGCGCGTCCAGCATGGCCTGCGCGCGGCGTTCCTCGTTCTGCCGGCGGCGGCGTTCCTGCGGCGTCTCCGGTTGCGCCGGGGCCGGCGGCCCGCCGGTCAGGGGCGCCGGGAGGTCGGGCTGGGTGGGCAGGGGAGCCGCGGCCTGCTCCGGGGCTGCCGCGCCGGGACCGTCCGGGGCGGTTCCGTCCGGGTTTCCCGCCTCCGCCGGGCCACCGTCCACCGGTCCCGGCAGGTCCGCCACTGCCGCTTCCGCCTCGCCCAGGATGATCGGCGACCCGTCGTGGGCCGCCCCGACCGGCGTGACAGGGTCCGGCGGCACGCGGTCCCGGGAGGCCCGCCACTCGAACGGGGCCGGGGCGGACAGGGCAGGTCCTGCCGCGCCGCCGGCCGGGCTGTCCGGTGCGGACGACGGTGGTGCCGGCGTGACCGGCTCCGCAGGCCTGCCGGCGCGGTTGCGGCGCCCCCGTTTCGATCCCCCGCTGCCGCCCAGCCGCGCCGCAACGGGCGCGGACGGCGCCGGAACGTCGGTGGCCGGCTCGGTGCCGCTCGGGGAGGGTTCCGGCAGGGACGTCCCGGCAGGTGGCGCCGGTGGAGCCGCGGGTTCCGCTGGGGCCTGCGCCGCCCGGCTTCCCGACGTGGCGGCGCCCTGCGTGCCGGGCGTGGCGTTCAGGCGGCTCAGGGCCTGCGCGGCACTCAGGGTGCCGGGCTGCTCGGCCAGTGGGCGCAGCGCCGCTGGCAGCGGCCCCATCCCGGAGAGGATCACCGCCAGCGCGTACAGGTCGTCGGCCGGGCCCGGATCGCCGCCCCACGGCAGGCCCGCGCCGGCCACGAGGACCTGCCCGTCCACGCTCCACAGTTGCGCCGGACTGAGGCCCCCGTGGACCACACCCTGCCCGTGCAGCGCTGCCAGGGCGCCCAGCGCGCCGCGCGCCGTGAGCAGCGCGTCCGAGGCGGGGCGGGCCTGCAGGGGCAGCTCGGTCACGAGGTAGCCGTGCTCGCCGTCCACACCGCTGTCCACGACCGGCAGCACGTTCGGATGTTCCGGCAGTGCGGGCAGCGCCGGGGGGTGAGGCAGCACGTGCAGCAGCACCGGCATGCCCGTCAGGCGGTCCGTGGCGCGCAGCGTCCGGACCGGACTGCCCGTCCGGCCTGGTAATTCACGCGCGGCCACATAGGGGCCAATGGACTTCATCCCGCGCAGTATATGTCGCGCCGCTGGGCGGCAGCGGCGATCTGTCGCCCCGCTACCGCGCGCTACTGTGACCGCGTGGCTTGCCCTGCCCCGGTGGATGCGCTACTAATTGCGGGATATGCGTGACGCCGTGATGGCCGCCCTGAGTACCGTGAACGATCCGGAACTCCACCGTGATCTCGTCTCCCTGGGCATGATCGAGCAGGCCACCGTGGAGGCGGGTGTGGCCAGCGTGAAGGTGAACCTCACGACGCCCGCCTGCCCCCTGAAAGGCAAGATCGAGGGAGACGTCCGTGACGCCGTCCTCGCTGTGCCCGGCGTGACGCGCGTGGACGTCACCTTCGGCGCCATGGTGCGCCCCCCCGCGCAGCCCGCCCTGCCCGGCGTGAAGCACGTCCTGCTGATCGGCAGCGGCAAGGGCGGTGTCGGCAAGAGCAGCGTCGCCGTGAACATCGCCGCCAGCCTGGCCCGCGACGGCGCCCGCGTGGGCCTGCTTGACGCCGACGTGTACGGCCCCAGCGTGGCGCACATGATGGGTCAGGGCGGCGCGAAGGTCACCGCGAACGCCGAACGCAAGATGCAGCCGCTCACGGCGCACGGCGTGCAGTTCATCTCCATGGGCAACCTCTCGCCGGCCGGTCAGGCGCTGGTGTGGCGCGGCCCGATGCTGCACTCGGCCGTGCAGCAGTTCCTGAAGGACGCCGCCTGGGGTGAACTCGACTACCTGATCGTGGACCTGCCGCCGGGCACCGGGGACGTGCAGCTCTCGCTCACGCAGACCATCCAGGTGACGGGCGCCGTGATCGTCACCACCCCGCAGGACGTCGCCCTGATCGACGCGGCCCGCGCCATCGACATGTTCCGCAAGGCCAGCGTGCCCGTGCTGGGCGTCGTGGAGAACATGAGTTACTTCGTGGCGCCCGACACCGGGCACACCTACGACCTGTTCGGCCGGGGCGGCAGCCGCAAGCTCGGCGAGGAGTACCCGCTGCTGGGCGAGGTGCCCATCGACATCGACGTGCGACAGGACGCGGACCGCGGCACCCCGGCCGTGCTGGCCCACCCGCAGTCGGCTGCCGCGCAGGCCCTCACGCAGGTTGCCCGTAACCTCGCCGGACAGGTCAGCGTCCGCTCGCTCGCGCAGTCCCTGGCAGACCTGCCCGACCAGCTGACCGTCGTATGAGCGCCGCGACCGTCCCTGCCCCGCAGCCGCCCGTGCCGGAACGCACCAAGACCCGGCTGCTGGAACTCGTCAAACGGCACGGCGCGCAGACCGCGCAGGACCTCGCGCAGGGCCTGGACATCAGCGTGCCGGCCGCGCGGCGGCACCTGTGCGACCTGCAGGAGCAGGGACTGGTCGAGTCGCGCACCGAACGGCCCGGCGGCCGGGGCCGCCCGCAGCACGTGTACGCCCTGACCGAACGGGGCGAGGCGGCCTTCCCGAAAACGTACTCCAGTCTGTGCGTGGACGTCCTCAAGCACATCGAGGGTCTGTTCGGCGGCGAGGCGCTGCTGCAGGTCCTGGACGCCCGCAACGCCGAGATCGCCGCGCGGCTGCGCCGCGACCTGCCGGCCGAACTGCCGCTGGGTGAACGCGTGCAGAACCTCGTGCGCCGCCTCAACGAGCACGGATTCGACGCCAGCGCTACCCAGGATGACCAGGGTGGCTGGACCTTCACGCAGCACAACTGCCCGAACCTGACCGTCGCCCGGCAGTACGCGCAGCTGTGCAGCGCCGAGATCACCCTGTACGCCGACCTGCTGGGCGTCCCGGTCGCCCGCGAGACCCGCATCGCCTGTGGGCAGGGCAGCTGCCGGTACCGGGTCGGGTAAAGGCCAGGGAACCGCGCCGTGCCCATGTTCCTGCCCCCGCTCGACGAGGCCCCCAGACCGCTGTACTCCATCGTGGCGTGGCCGCCCGAGGCCCTCGACAGCTGGCTGCGGCGCCTGCAGGACCGGCTGAACGTGCGCGGCTTCGGCCTGCCGCACCTGAACGTCCGCGCGCCCTTTCAGACACCGCTGCGCAGCGCGGAACTCGTGGACGCCTGCCGCGACGTCCTGCGCGGCCAGCCGGCCTTCGACGTGCAGGTCCGCGGCTGGAAACAGCTGCCCGGCGTGATCTTCCTGGAATGCGAACTCGGCGCCGAACTGCGCGCCCTGCACGACCGGACCCTGAGCATCGAACCCAGCAGCCGCGCCCGGTACGACGGGCCGGACTACCGCCCGCACCTGACGCTCGCGCTGGGCGTGCTGCCCTGGGCGGAACCGGTGCTGTGGGAGCAGGTCCGCGACCTGATCCCGCCGGTCCTGTCCTTCCGGGTGGAGGCCCTGAGCCTCACGCGGGAACACCGGGGAGAGGTGCAGGAACTCCACACCTTCCCACTGACCGGCCCCGCCGACCCCACCCCCGCACCCACCGCCGAGAGCGCCCCCAGCTGACCCCGGCGCGCAGTCCGCAACGCAGAGGCCGGTTTCCCAGATGGGAAACCGGCCTCTGCGTTGCGCCAGGGGGTGGGATCAAACCCCGACGGGGACCTTCAGCATGCTGCCCAGCGCCTCGCTGAACTGCTCGTACCCGGCGAAGTCCAGCTGCTGCTCGTTGTCGCTCAGGGCGGTGGCGGGGCTGGGATGCACTTCCACGTGAATGCCGTCGGCACCCACGGCCAGCGCGGCCTTCGCGAGGGGAATCAGCAGGTCGCGGCGCCCGGCGGCGTGCGTGACGTCCACGATCACCGGCAGGTGCGTTTCCTTCTTGGCGATCGCGACGGCGCTCAGGTCCAGGGTGTTGCGCGTCCACTTCTCGTACGTGCGGATGCCACGCTCGCACAGGATGACCTCGTTGTTGCCTTCCGACAGGATGTACTCGGCGGCGTACAGCCACTCCTCGATGGTGGCGCTCAGGCCGCGCTTGAGCAGCACCGGGCGGCGGGCGCGGCCCACCTCGCGCAGCAGCGCGAAGTTGTGCATGTTGCGCGCTCCGACCTGCAGGATGTCGGCGTACTCGGCGACGATCTCCACGTCACGGGTGTCCATGACCTCCGTGATGAACAGCATGCCGTGCTCCTTGGCAACGCGGTTGCCGAGAATCAGGCCGTCCACGCCCATGCCCTGGAAGCCGTAGGGGCTGGTGCGGGGCTTGTACGCGCCGCCGCGCAGGATCTTGATGCCCTTGCTGGCCAGGAACGCGGCCGTCTGCTCCATCTGCTCCTCGCTCTCGATGGAGCAGGGACCGGCGATGATGGTCGGCAGGGAGTTGCCGCCGATGCGCACGCCGTCAATGTCGAGCACGGTGTCCTCACTCTTGACCTTGCGGGAGACCAGCAGCTGTTTCTTGTCGTTGCTTTCTTCCAGGTCCAGGCTGGCCTTGAAGATCTCCTTGAAGATCGCCTTGACAGCGGCGCTCGTGAAGGGCCCCTGGTTGAGCGACTCGAGTTCCTTGAGCTGCTTGTCCTCGCGGGCCGGGTCGTAGTGGTTCGGGCGGCCCTCCTGGGTCTTGGCGTGTCCGATCTGCGCGACGACATGCCCGCGCCGGGACAGGAGGTTCAGAAGGTCACGGTTGATCTGGTCGACCTCGGCGCGGAGGTCCTCGATACTGCGTTGCGGCTGGGTCATGCTCAGCAGTGTAGGTAAGCCGCGCGGAACCCCGCACCCACCTTGCTAGTCAAATGCAAAGAGTTGTCCAACTCCGGCGCCGGTCACGATGTCCCGCGCGGGCGTCGCCGGCGGCATCCGGTCAGGTGGGGGGCGTGTTCACCATGTGCGCCGCGACCCGCGCCAGCGCCGCGTGCAACTCGCGGGCGTCGTCCGGCGCGATGCCGGGCGTGTCGCGCAGCGCGGCGTTCATGCAGGCCAGCCACGCCTGCGCCCGTTCCGGCGTGATCGGGAACGGCAGGTGCCGCGCCCGCAGCCGCGGGTGCCCGAACCGCTGGTGGTACAGCGGCGGGCCGCCCAGGAACCCCGTCAGGAACGCCAGCTGCTTCTCGGCCGTCAGGGTCAGGTCCGCCGGGAAGATCGGGGCCAGCCGCGGATCCAGGGCCACCAGGCCGTAGAAGCGGGTCACCAGGGCCGCCAGGGCCTCCGGTCCGATCCGGTCGTACAGGCTGCCGCCCGTGGTCAGCGAGAGGGGAGCCGTCATGCCCGCCAGGGTAGCGCCTGAACACCTACGGCGGAAAGGGGAGGGCGCGCCGTGCAGAAACGCGAGACCGGCACACGCGGGTGCGGTGTGCCGGTCCGGAATGAGCCGGGATCGTGAGGCGGCCCCTACACGAACTCCGATTGGATGGCTTGCAGAGCCGTTCAATCCGAGCGGATGCGAGTAGGAGCCGGGCGGGTTCCGGACGTGGAGTTGACAGATCGGTGGTGTTCCGATCTGTTAACGAAACAGACGGAATCCGTATTACACGTCGCGGCGGTCGAAGGCGAAGATGCTCATCAGGCCGAACCCGGCGGTGTAGATCAGCAGCAGCACCATCGGTTGCGCGATGTCCCCCTGCTGCACGTACAGGTTCAGCTGGCTGGTCAGCAGGATGCGCTGGATGGCCTCGGGCAGCACGACCAGCAGGCGCATGACGATCAGGGTCGCGAAGGTCGCCAGGGCCGCGGCGGCTGTGTTCAGGTACAGCACGCCGAACAGCAGGGACAGCGCCGCGATGGGCATCAGGACCACGCCGGCCAGGAACGAGCCGCGCAGCACCTCGGCGAAGGCCGCGTCGCTGGTCAGCTGGCCCACGCCCACGAACAGGCCCGGCCCCAGACCGGTGCCGCCCGTGAAACTCCCGAACCCCAGCGGAATCCCGGCCAGCAGGGAGCCCAGCACGGTCGAGAGGATCAGCAGGAAGGGGTAGGACAGCGCCGCGATCAGTTTGCTGGCGATGACCTTGGTGCGGTCCACCGGGCGCAGCAGCAGCGGCGCCAGGGTGCCCTGCGAGACCTCCGAGCCGATCATCTCGGCGACGGTCACGGCGATGAACAGCGGCAGCAGGTAGCCGATGGTCACGCCGATACTCACGGCCGGCAGCTGCCACCCGCTGACCAGATTCACCTGGATCAGGGTGCTCAGGCGCGGCGCGAACGCCCACAGCAGCGGCATCAGGAACGTCACCAGCAGCGCCAGCCGGACGCTGCGCGCCCCGAACAGCTTGCGGTACTCCAGGGCCAGCAGGGTCAGCATGCGCTCACCCGGCCGGTGCGGTCTTTGGGGTCAGGGGTCATCAGGCTTGCTCCACGCGTTCACGGTAGTACTCGTACAGGTCGAAGTGGTCCGGGCTGGCCTCGAACACCCGGATGCCCTCGGCACTCAGGTGCGACAGCGCGTCCGGCACGCGGGACTCGCCGCCCAGGTGAGCGATGGCGTACGGCGTGCGGGTGCTGACCCGGCGCACGAACGGCAGGCGTTCGAGCACGGCGGCCGCGCCGACCGGGTCGTCCACCCGGAAGCGGTACGCGGCCTGCCGGGCCCGGAGGTCCACGGTGTCCACCAGCCGCCCGCCGGTCAGGATGCCGACCGTGTGCGCGTACGTGGCGATCTCCCGCAGGTGGTGGGTGCTGAGCACGACCGCGCAGCCGCTCGTGGCGAGGCTGGTCACGATCCGGTGGATCAGGCCGATGCCCAGCGGGTCCAGGCCGCTGGTGGGTTCGTCGAGAATCAGGACCTTCGGTTCGGCCAGCATGGCGCTCGCCACGCCCAGCCGCTGCCGCTGCCCCAGCGAGTACTCCTGCACGCGCCGGTCGGCCATGCGGGTCAGTTCCAGCAGGGCCAGCACCTCGCGGATGCGGTCGCGGCTGATCTTGCGGCCGCCCGGCGCCATGGCCGAGAGGTTCGCGTGCACCTGCAGGTTCTGCGTGCCCGTGAACTGCGGGTAGAACTTCGCCGGGGCCTCCACCACCGCGCCCAGGTAGGCGCGGGCACGCTGCCCGTCGGTATGCACGTCCCGGCCCAGCAGACGCACCTCGCCGTCCGTGGGGAAGGCAAGGCCGGTCATGGTCCGGATCAGGGTGGTCTTCCCCGCGCCGTTCGGCCCGGTCAGCGCGTACACCTCACCGGGCTTCACGGTCAGGTGCACGTCCTCCAGGACACTGTTCTGGCCGTATTTCTTGTACAGCCCCCGGACCTCAATGGCCGGGATGGCTGGCGCACCTTGCTTCGTCACCCGCACAGCCTAACCCAACCGTCTCCACATGCGCTTTACATCCGTCAGGCAGCCCCCCTACCTGGGGGCCCGCCGGGCCACGGTCAGTCCAGCGGCACGAACAGCGCGCGGTCCGTGCCGGGCGCCGCGCCCAGCGCCACCGCGCGGCGGTGCAGTTCCTGCACGGCCCGCTCTCCCTCCTCACCCACGTCCAGGCTGAAGGGATTCACGTACAGGTCGATGTGCGCCTGCATGACCTCGTCGGACATCTCCAGCGCGTGCCCGCGGATGTACGCGCGAGACGCTTCCGGGTGCGCGTACGCGTACTCCAGGCTGCCGCGCACCGCCGCGTTCAGGTCGCGCTGCACGGCCAGCGGCAGGTCGCGGCGCACCAGGATCGCGCCCAGCGGCAGGGGCAGCCCCGTGTCCCCCTCCCACCACGCGCCCAGGTCCAGCAGGCGGGTCAGTCCGTACTCGTGGAAGGTGAAGCGCGACTCGTGAATGATCAGGCCCGCGTCGATGGGCTGCCCGGCGTACTCGCCGCGCTGCACGGCGGGCATGACCTCGTCGTAGCGCATCCGCACGACATTCACGTCCGGGAAGACCATCTTCAGCAGCAGTTCCGCGGTGGTCAGCGCGCCCGGCGAGGCGACCGTGCGGCCGTTCAGGTCCTGCACGTCCCCGCGCGTCACGATCAGCGGCCCCACGCCCCGCCCCAGCGCCCCGCCGGAGCGGAGCGCCACGTACCGGTCCATCACCTCGAAGTACGCGCGGTAACTGATCTTCGTCATCGGCAGGCGGCCGGACAGCGCCCAGTCGTTCAGGGTCTGCACGTCCTCCAGCACCTCACGCACCGGCAGCGGCCCCCGCACCAGTCCCGCGTGCAGCGCGTGAAAGATGAACGTGTCGTTCGGGCACAGCGAGTACCCCAGGTCCAGCACCGCCGGCAGCTCGGGGGAAGAAACAGGGGAGAGGGCATCCAGGCTCATGCCGCCCAGGGTACGCCCCGCCGCTCCCGACCACCGCGAACCCCGCCACGGAAGATTCTCAGATGCCCGTCAGTTTCGGCCCGTACGCTGCCCGCATGACCCCCCGCGTCCGCCACGCCGTCCCGCGCGTCCTCCTGACCAGCCTGCTGATGGCCGTGACCGGCGCGGCCCTCGCGGGCGGCGGTCACGGCCCCCGGACCGGGGCGCCCACCACCGCCCCCTTCGGCTGCCGCGCCGGGTACGTCCGCCCCGACTTCCGCGCCCTGAACGCCCAGCTGACCCGGGCCCGCGCCCTGTGGGACAGACAGCGCCCCGCGAACTACACCTACGACGTGAACCAGATCGCCGCGCCCGTCCTGTTCCCCGGCACCCGCGTCACCGTGAGCGGCGGCCGCGTGACCCGCACCGCCCTGGTCCCCGGGCAGACGGGCACCGTGAACCCCGCCCTCGCCGCGCGCACCATGGACGCCCGCTTCACCGAGATGGCCGCCACCCTGAAAGCCCAGGCGAAAGCCCCCTGCCCGGTCGTCCGGCAGAGCTTCGACCCTGCCTACGGCTACCCCACCCGCTTCGCGTCCGGCCTCGGCGACGAGGGCATCATGGACGGCTTCGGCGAATGGACCATCCGCACCTTCACCGTGAACTGAAGGCCGGCAGTCGGCTGAACCCCTCCGTCGGCTGCGCCGACAGCTCCCCGCTCCTGCGGAGCTTCGCAAGTCAAGGGAAGGGCTGGGCCGCACCACGTTTACCGGACGTCTTTCAGGGCGTCGCGGGCCGCCTGCGCGTCGCGGGCGATCTGGGCCTTCAGTTCGTCCAGCCCCGCGAATCTCTGCTCGCCGCGCAGGTGCGCGAAGAACTTCACCTGCAATTCCTGTCCGTACAGATCACCGCTGAAATCGAACAGGTGAACCTCGAAACGGCGGTCCTGACCGTTCACGGTCGGGCGGAAACCCACGTTCGCCATGCCGTGCCAGCGCCCGTGATCACCCACGGCGACCACCGCGAACACGCCCAGCGGCAGCGCCTTGCCGTCCGGCACGCGGATGTTCGCGGTGGGCCACCCGATCGTGCGGCCCAGGCGGTCGCCCTGCACGACCACGCCCTGCGCGTCGTAGTGGCGGCCCAGCAGGCGGCCCGCGCCCACCACGTCCCCGGCCCGCAGGTACTCGCGGATGCGGGTACTCTTGATGTCCTCGCCGCCCAGCTGATGCATGGGCAGCGTCACCACCTCCGGCGCGACCAGGCGCAGGTCGTCCACGCCGCCCGCCCGGCCCCGCCCGAAGTGAAAGTCCTCCCCGACCACGACCGTGCGGGGCCGCAGCTGCCGCAGGTCGTCCAGGAACGCCTCCTTGGGCCGCGACGCGAACTCCGGCGTGAACGACGCCGCGATCGTCTCGTCCACCCCGTAGCGGCCCAGCAGGTCCAGTTTCTCCGGCAGGGTGGACAGGAACTCCACGCCCTGCGTCAGCACCCGCGTGGGCGGATCGAAGGTGTACACCACGCTGGGAACCCGGTGCTCGCGCGCCTTGGCCTTCAACTGCGCGATCAGCGCCTGATGGCCCAGGTGCACGCCGTCGAACGACCCGATCGCCACGACCGTCGCCGTGTCCGGCCGCTGGCCGGGAGAAACGTACGTCTTCACGCCGGCTCCTGCCCCGCGCTCCCGGCCAGCAGTTGAAGGCCGTACAGGGCCGCCGTCACCGTCGAGGCACTCCCGACCAGCGACCCGTCCCGCAGGCCCGCCAGCACCTGCGCCGGCGGCAGCCACAGCACCTCAATGCCCTCCTCGTCCTCGTCGTGCGGCAACTTGCTCTCGCGCAGGTTCGTCGCGTGGAACACGAACAGCTCCTCGTCGCAGAACCCGGGACTGGAGTAGAAGCGCGTCAGGAGTTCCATGTCCCCGTCCAGCCCGGCCTCCTCCTGCAACTCCCGCCGCGCCGCGCCCGCCGGCTCCTCGCCCGCGTCGATCAGGCCCGCCGGGGCCTCCACCGTCACCGCGCCCACCGCCCGCCGCGCCTGCCGCACCAGCAGCATCTCCCCGCGCCCGTTCAGCGCCAGGACCGCCACGGCGCTCGCGTGCCGCACGATCTCCCACTTGCCGTCCATGATCTCCAGGCGCACGATGTGCCCGTCGAACACCACCCGCGTGCCCGCCGCGCCCGGCCCGTCCTGACTTCCGCTCATGCCCAGACTGTAAAGCACCCGCCCGCGCCCGGTCTGCCACCGTCTGCCACACTGACGGCATGATCACCCGCCGCGACCTGGAAGCCCGCGAGGCCAGCACCCTGGCCCCCCACGCGACCCTCAGCCGCGACCACCGCGGCCGCGAACACCCGGAACCCGAGAGCGACACCCGCACCGCCTTCCAGCGCGACCGGGACCGCGTGCTGCACACCACCGCCTTCCGCCGCCTGGAAGCCAAGACGCAGGTGTTCCTCTCGGCCGCCGGCGACCACTACCGCACCCGCCTCACCCACACCCTGGAAGTGCAGCAGGTCGCCCGCAGCGCCGCCCTGAGCCTCGGCCTGAACGAAACCCTCGCCGAGACCATCGCCCTGGCCCACGACCTCGGCCACCCCCCCTTCGGGCACGCCGGGGAACGCGTCCTGAACACCCTCATGCAGGCGCACGGGGGCTTCAACCACAACCTCCAGGTGCGCCGGATCGTCACCCTGCTCGAACACCCCAAACCCCACTACCCCGGCCTGAACCTGACCCTCGACACCCTCGACGGCCTGAACAAACACCACCGCGCCGGCCTGGGCCAGCCCAGCCTCGAAGCGCAACTCGTGGACGCCGCCGACGCCCTGGCCTACACCGCCCACGACCTCGACGACGGCCTGCGCAGCGGCCTGATCACCCCCGACCACCTCGCCGGACTGCCCCTCTGGCAGGAACTCCTCGAACGCACCGGCGTCAACCCCCACCCCCTGACCGAACAGGGCCGCCGCACCCTGCACCGCCACCTGCTCGGCTGGCTCATCCAGGACCTCACCCACGCCAGCGACCACGCCATCACCACCAGCGGCCTGCACACCCCCACCCAGGTCCGCGCGCACCCCGGCGGCCTGATCACCTACAGCCCCGCCATGCAGACCCTCCTGGGCGGCGCCCGCACCTTCCTGCGCGACAACCTCTACCGCCACTGGCGCGTCGAGATGCAGGTCGAACAGGCCACCCGCGTCCTCACCACCCTCTTCACCGCCCTCCAGGCCCGCCCCAGCATGCTCCCTCCCAGCTACCGCGACCTCGCCCACACCGGCGGCCTGCCCCGCGCCATCTGCGACTACCTGGCCGGCATGACCGACCGCTACGCCCTCGAAATGCACGCCGCCCTCACCGCCGCCGGCACCCCCACCACCTGGCCCCGCTGACCCCACCCGCCCCGCCAGTTGACAGCTTCCCGCCCCCCTGATACATTTATGCCCGCCTGCCCGAGAGGACAGCGCGAAGCAAGCAAAGGTGCGCGGGTGTAGCTCAGCTGGTTAGAGCGCACGCCTGATAAGCGTGAGGTCCCCAGTTCAAGTCTGGGCATCCGCACCAAGCAAGAGAAACCCCGTCAACGACGGGGTTCTTTCGTTATATCCGGGGCGCGGGCTGGCATGCATCCGGCGGCCAGCTGGTGGAAGTGCAGGGTCACCAGTCGGTCACCCGGCGGCTCATACCGACTCCGATTGGATGGCTTTGTAAGCCATTCAATCCGAGCGGATGCGACTCGTAGAGCTGCTCCGCAGAGGAGGAGCTGGGCGGGTTCCGGACGTGGAGCTGGCAGATCGGTGGTGTTCCGATCTGTCAGCGAAACAAACGGAAGCCGGATCAGGCGTCTGCGAGGGCCGGGCCGGGGGCCGTCGCCGCGTCGCCCAGCAGGGTGCGGATCACGTCGCTGATGGTCACGACGCCCAGCAGTTCGCCGTCCTGCGTGATGACCGGCAGGCCGTGTACGTCCAGGTCGAGCATGCGGGTCAGGGCGTCGTGCATGGGGACACCCTCGTTCAGGTAGCCGGTCGGGGGGCGCATCAGGTCGCGGGCCGTGACGCCCTGCAGGAAGAACCGGTCGGCCATCAGGGTGGGGCCGTGCGTGGCGGCGGCGCGGTCCACGGCGTCCCGCACGTCCCGCTGGTGCAGCACGCCGATCAGCTGGCCGTCCTGAACGACCGGCAGCACGTGCAGCCGCGTGACGGTCAGGGTGGCGGCGGCCTCGCTGGCGGGGGTGTCGGGGGTGACGGTCACCACGTCGCGGGTCATGTGCTGCGCTGCCGCGCCCCACTGCAACCGGGGCGCGCGTGCCTCGGCGCGCAGCACGTCGGTCAGGGTCAGCATGCCCATCAGGGCGCCCGTGTCCTCCTGAACGACCGGCAGGCCGCCCACGTGCCGGTCGAGCAGGGTGCGCAGCGCGGCGTGCAGGGGCGTCTGTGGGGTGACGGTGTGTACGGGAGAGCGCATGATGTCGCGCACGTGAACGCGGCCCACGTGGTTCGTGAACTCCCAGGGGCTCAGGCCGTCGGCCAGGGTGGGCAGTGCGCGGCGGATCTCGCCGTCCGTGACGATCCCGATCACGCGGCCGGCCTGCACGACCGGCAGGCGTTTCACGCCGAGTTCCTGCATGGCGATCACGGCGGCGCTGAGCGGTTCGTGCGCGCCGACGGTGACGGCGCGGGGGTGCATGGCGTCCTGAACGAGCAGGGGGGTGGTCATGGGTGAAACCTCCTGACCACAGGGTCGGCCCGGCCGGTTACAGGAGCATTACGGTCTGTTACGGTGGGCGGATGCCTGCCCTGATTCTGGTGAACGGCGCCTCCAGTGCCGGGAAGACCACGCTGTGCCGTGCCCTGCGGGACGTGCTGCCCGGCGTTTTTTTGCATTTCAGTCTGGATTTCTTCCTGTTCGACACGTCCGCGCTGCCGCGCACGCCGCAGGGTCGCCTGCGGGACTGGCCGACGCTGCGGCCGCGGGTGTTCGAGGGCTTCAACCGTTGCCTGCCCGCCCTGCTGGATGCCGGGAATGATCTGGTCGTGGATTACATCATTGAGACGCCGCAGATGTGGGCGCAGCTGTCAGGTCTGCTGCGGGGGTACGACGTGTTCCTGGTGGGCCTGGAGTGCCCGGTCGAGGAACTCGAACGCCGCGAGCAGGCGCGCGGTGACCGGGGCGTGGGGGACGCGCGGCGCGACGCGCTGACGGTACACACCTTCACGCGGTACGACCTGACCCTGCCCTGCGCTGCGCCGCTGGAGGACAACGTGGCGCGGGTGGTGCAGGGCTGGGCGCAACGCGAGCACGCCCCCCGGGTGTTCCCGGCGGGGCGAGCTGAGGCCTGATACGGACTCGGATTGAATGGGCTGCAAAGCCCGCTGGGTCCGAGCGGATGCGACTCGGAGAGCTGCTCCGCAGAGCAGGAGAGAAACGGGTTCCGGACGTGGAGCTGGCAATCCGGTGAAGTTCCGGATTGTCGGCGAAACAAACGGCAGTCCGTATGAGGGTCAGATCAGGCTGAGTTCGCTGCCTTCGCCGAGGTGCGCGAGGTGCTCGGGGAGGTTGCCGGGGCGGTCCATGACGATCTGCTCGGCCTTGTAGCTGCTGCGGACCAGGGGGCCGCTGACGACTTCCAGGAAGCCCATGGCCATGGCCTCGTCGCGCAGTTCGTCGAATTCGGCGGGGGAGACGTAGCGTTCGACGGGCAGGTGGTGCATGGTGGGGCGCAGGTACTGCCCGAAGGTCAGGACGTCCACGCCGGCGTCGCGGCAGTCGCGCATGGTCTGGGTGAGTTCCTCGCGGGTTTCGCCCAGGCCGAGCATGATGCTCGTCTTGGTGATCACATCGGGGCGGGCCTGTTTGGCGTGCGCGAGGACCTTCAGGGTCTGGTCGTAGTCGGCGCGGATGTCGCGGACGGGGTGGGTGAGGCGGCGGACCGTTTCGAGGTTCTGCGCGTGGGTGTCCACGCCGCTGTCGAGCACCAGATCGACGCAGTGGGTGTTCCCGCCGAAGTCGGGCGTGAGGGCCTCGACGCGCGTCTCGGGGTTGAGGCGTTTGATGGCCTGCACGGTCTTGGCGAAGTGGTACGCGCCGCCGTCCGGCAGGTCGTCACGGTCGACGCTGGTCAGCACGACGTACTTGAGGCCCATGAGCTTGACGCTCTCGGCGACGCCCTGGGGTTCGTCGAGGTCGAGTTTGCCCATGGGGTTGCCGGTGTCCACGGCGCAGAAGCGGCAGGCGCGGGTGCAGATGTGGCCCATCAGCATGAAGGTGGCGGTGCCGCGGCTCCAGCACTCGCCGATGTTGGGGCACATGGCTTCCTCGCAGACGGTGTGCAGGCGGTGTTCCTTGACGATCTTGCGGACTTCCGTGAACACCTGCCCCGTCGGGATGGTGACTTTCAGCCACTCGGGTTTCTTGTCGCGGACCGGGACGCTGTCCTTGCGGTAGATGCCGTTCTTGATGAACTTGGGTTCCTTGGGGGTTTCCTGGGTCATGTGGTGTCAGCTCCCGGCTGCCGCGGGGGTGGGCAGCGTCCAGTCGTACTGGGCGAAGGTGGTGTGGAAGGCGCGGGTCAGGGCGTCCCTGGCCGCCTGCATGCTGGCCGCTCTGTTCAGGCCGCGCAGGTCGTACTCGCGCTGCACGCTGGTCATGTGCGTCTGCGTCAGGCCGCACGGGACGATCAGGTCGAAGTGCGCGAGGTTCGGGGTCACGTTCAGCGCGAGGCCGTGCAGGGCGACGTGGCGTTGCACGGCGACGCCGAACGACGCGATCTTCTGGTCGTACGTCAGGCCGTTCACGTGCCGTTCGGTGACGTACACGCCGGCGTATCCGGGGTTGGGGCGCGCGTCGTTCAGTCCCAGGTCGTGCAGGGCGCTGATCGTCGCCTGTTCCAGCAGGCGCAGGAAGTCCGCGACGCGGCGGCCGACGGGGAAGATGGCGTACGCGACGAGCTGGCCGGGGCCGTGGTACGTGACGTCGCCGCCACGTTCGACCTCCAGCACCTCGATGCCCTGCGCCTTCAGGTACTCGCGGGTGACGATGATGTTGGTTCCCTCACGGGCCTTGCGGCCCAGCGTGAGGACGGGAGGGTGTTCCACGAGCAGCAGGGTGGGGCGGCCGCCGGCCGCGACCCGCTCGTGGTGCTGTTTCTGGAGGTCCCAGGCGTCCCGGTACGGCGTGAGGCCGAGGTCCAGAACGTCGAAGGGGGCGTGCGTCATGCGGCGATTGTACGCCGCGTCGCTGGCCTTTTATCGTGTCGCAGGCGGGTGTTCGGGCCGTATTGACCAGTGAACGTGGTGAATCCTGCGCCCCGCGCTGGTCAGGCGCGTCCGGTCCGCCTGGACAGCATGGGTGGGTCAGCCCTGCCGGACTTCCTCCGCCTTCTCTTCCATCAGCTGCGCGAGTTCCTCGAGGGCCTGCGCCTGCTCGCGGCCCGACGCGCCCGTCTCGGTCAGCCGGTCCGCCACGGCCTCCCCGATGCGGGTCAGCGCGTTCACCTGTTCCGGCGCCGCCTCGTCCAGCTGCGCGATGCGTTCCACCAGCTGCTCGCCTGCCCTGCCGAGCGCCTGCGCCTCGTCCGCGGCGCTCAGGTGCCGCAGCGACGACACCCGCTCCTGGTACTCGGCACTCACCTGCTCCAGCCGCTGCACCTGCGCCAGCGTGTCGGCCTGCACCTGCGCGGCCTGCATGATCGTTTCCAGCGCCCCGACCTGCTCGCGCACATGCCGGTGAATCGCCTGCAGGCGGCCCAGGCTGACCTCGTTCATGGGCGTCCGCGCGACGCTCTCCAGCGCCTCGCACACCAGCGTATCCAGCGCCTCGGCCGCCGTGGCCTGCACCTCACCACTCTCCCGGATGTGCAGCAGCGCCGCGACCTGCCCGCCACGCACCTCGGGGCTGACGTTCAGCGGCAGGGCGCGCAGCTGCTCGGTCGTCAGGGTCACGACCTGCCGCAGGGCGTCCGTGGCGGCCAGCCCCTCCCGGCCCGCGCGGATGATGGCTTCGAGCATGCTGGTCTGCTCCCAGCCGGCCGCGCCGACATGTTCACGCGCGCGCACCTCGGAGACGCGTCGGCGCTGCTGCAACGAGACTTCGCGGATCTCGGCCAGGGGGCCGGCCGCCGTTTCAGGCACGGGGTTCATGACCTGCAGATTGCCGCCTGCGTCACGCTCACAAGGTGACAGGCCCTTCACTTGCCTGACCACGCCCGCACCACGTATACTGTTACGGTCCGGTCGACTGCCCCTGGCGGCGACCTGTTCACCCAGGAGCAAGAACGTCTCTGCCCGCAGACAGCGGGAAGGTGGGACGGTCCGCTGCCCGAAGGAGCAAACCATGCAGCACGCAATCAAAGCGAACCGTGGCGCCATCCTGCGCGCCGTCGAGCAGCCCCACATCAAGACCGACGCCCCCGAATTCCGCCCCGGCGACACCGTCCGCGTGGAAACGAAGGTCGTGGAAGGCACCCGCACCCGCAACCAGGCCTTCGAGGGCGTCGTCATCGCCATCAACGGCACGGGCAGCCGCAAGAGCTTCACCGTCCGCAAGATCTCCTTCGGTGAAGGCGTCGAGCGCGTGTTCCCCTTCAGCAGCCCCCTGCTGGCCAAGATCAGCGTGCTGGAGCGCGGCAAGGTCCGCCGCGCCAAGCTGTACTACCTGCGCGACCTGCGCGGCAAGGCAGCCCGCATCAAGAACGACCGCAGCCGCGTGATGAAGGACGCCGCCCGCGCCCAGGCCGAGAAGGCCGCCAAGGCCGCCGCGCCCGCCGAAACCGCCGCTCCCGAAACCCAGGGCGAGTAAACCTACACGGGCTCAGGCCCACCGGTTTCACCGCGCCGCCCCCAGTCACGGGGGCGGCGCATTTTTTGGTGGTGCCTTGTTGCCTGTGGCCCGGCCCGCCCCCTGCGCTACCGTACCCGCGTGACCACCACGCACGCGCCTCCGGCTGCCCTGCTGGCCCTGGACCTCGACGGAACCCTGATCGGCCCGGACGGGCAGCCCCCACCCGGCCTGCTGGACGAACTGCGGGCGTGGCAGCTGGGCGGCGCGCACGTCGCGGTCATCACGGCGCGCGGGCGCCTTCCGCCTCTGTTGCGGGACTGGCCGCTGCACAGCGCTTCCCGCTGCTACGGCGCGTGGTTGCGTTGCGAGGGCCGTGTGCTGTGGGAGCGCACCCTGCCGACAACGGCCGTCCACGCGGCCCTGGGCGCCCTCACGCCCACCGAGCGCGGCGGCCGTTGTAAGACCCTGATCGTCACGCCCGACCCGCGCGGCATCCTGCGGCACACCGACCCCGACTTCGAGGACCGCTGGCCGCACGCCCCCGCGCCCCTGAAAGTCGTGCACGGCCAGCCGGACGCCGACCGCCTGGACGATCTCCAGGCGCAGTGGGCGGCCATTCCGGGCGCGCAGGTCATCCGCGAACGCCACGACCGGCTGGTCCTGGTCGCCGCGGGCGCCGGCAAGGGCGAGGCGCTGCGGGACCTCGCCACGCACCTCGGCGTGCCGGCCGCGCGCACCTGGGCGGCCGGGGACGGCCCCGCCGACGCCGCCATGCTCCCGCACGCCCGGACCTTCCTGCGGGTGGGCACGCACCCGGCCCTGCACGCCGCGCACCTGACCGCGCCCGGCCCGGCGGATGTGCCCCGCGTCCTCGCGCGCTGCCGGGCGGACGCGCTAGGCTGCCGCGCGTGACCGTGACCCTGCCCGCCGACCTGCCCGTGACCCTGCCGCTCCTGATGGCCTTCGACCTGGACGGCACCCTGATTCCCGACGCGGGCCGCGAGGTGCAGCCCGACGCGGCGCAGGCGCTGGCGCGGCTGCGGGCGCTGGGCGTGAAGATCGCCATCATCACCGGTCGGGACCTGCCGCCCCCACCGGTGCGGCAGGCCGCGCAGCCCGACGCGGTCGCCACGAACAACGGGGGGCGGGTCATGATCGGCGGCGACCTGCACACCGAGTCGCGCTTCAGTGACGAGGACCTGGAAGCGGCGCTGGCCCACGGCCTGCACGGAGCGCGGGTGGTGCTGTTCACCGCCGACGCGCTGTACGTGGACCTGCCGGACGGCGTGAACCCCGAACCGTGGATGGTGCAGCGCGGTTACCGTCCCCTGCACGAGGCGCCACGCGGCGGGATCCTGAAGGTCGGGTACTACCACCCGCAGGTCGCGGCGTTCGCCGGGCAGCTGCGGGATTCCCACCCGCACCTTGTCCTGACGGGCGCGCAGGATCCGTACCCGCACTTCCTGACCGTCACGCCGCAGGGAGCGCACAAGGGCGCGGCCCTGACCCTGATCGCTCAGGCGCTGGGCGTTCCGCAGGACCGCACCGTCGCCTTCGGAGACAGCGACAACGACGAGGCCATGCTGGAAGTCGCCGGGTACGCCGTGCAGGTCGGGTCGCTGCCGCTCCTGACGCCCCACGCGGACGTCCGCGTATCCGAGCAGGCGGAGCTGGGCGCGTTCCTGCACGCCTGGGCGGACCGGCTGGCCACGGCCCGCTGAGCGGCGCCGCTGGACCACCGCAAGGCGCCCGGCCGGGAGATGCTGCCGGCCGGGACGGACTGGAATGGCGCGGCAGGGAACCGGGTCCGCAGGACGCATGGTGCCTGATACGGATTCCGTTTGTTTCGCCAACAATCCGGAACTTCACCGGATTGTCGGCTCCACGTCCGGAACCCGTTTTTCTTCCACTCGCTTCGCTCGGATTGAACGGTGTTTGCCTTCCCCTCAATCCCAGTCCGACGCCCGGTTCCGGGAACGGCTCGGGTTACTTGCCGGTCAGCGCGAACGAGTTGAGGATCTCGCGGCCAGCCTCGATCAGGTCGGCCGGTGCGCCGTTCGGGGTCATCAGCGTGACGGTGTACAGGCGGTTGTTCCTGAGGGTGAACACCTGTGACCAGCGGACCCCGCCGCCCTCGCCGTCCCCGGTGTACGTCCAGAGGATGGCGGGCGTGCCGCTCACCCGGATGGTCTTCTCGCCCAGCATCTTCAGTTTCGGCACGTCCTTGACGAGCTGCCCGGCGAACAGGTCCCGGAAGTCCGCCAGGGTCGCCTTGATGGACGGTTCGACGTCCTGCGTGCGGACGGTCACGGTGGGCCGCAGCGCCCCGACCGTCCGGTACGCGAAGGCCACGTCGGTGTCCGGCACGTTCTTCAGGGGAGTCCAGCCGGCCGGCACGCGGATGCTGAAGCCGCGGTCGCTGCGGGCCGTGATGGCCTCGATGGTCCTCTGCTGCCCGCTGGCGGGGTTCGTGCCGGTCGTGCCGGTGGCGGGGGCGGTCTGTGCGAGGGCCGCGCCGGTCAGGGCGGGCGCGGCGAGCAGTGCGAGGGTCAGGAGGGCGCGCTTCATGCGGCTCAGGGTAGTGCCTGAAGGTGAGCCGAATCTGACGCGCTTCCCGGCGTGCGCGGCCCGCAGAACGCCACGCGGCCTGCCGACAGGTGCAGGTGGTGGGTCAGGCCATCCGGCGCGTCGGAGGCGCGGTGAGCGACGACCAGCAGGTGCGTGCCGCCGCGCACGAGGTCCGGCAGCAGGCCCAGGAACGCGGCGCGCGCCCCGCTGTCCAGAAAGTCGAGGCCCTCGTCGAGCAGCAGCAGACGCGGGCGGTGCGCGACCGAGCGGGCCAGCAGCAGCCGCCGCAGCTGCCCCTGCGAGAGCGTGTCGGCCGGCCGGTCCAGCAGGTCCGTGACGTTCAGGACGGCCGCCAGCCGGGCGACCTCGGCGTGCTGCGCGGCGTCCAGGGCGGGCGCGAAACCTTCCGTGCCGGCCCAGGCGCTGCCGATCACGTCCCGGCCCGTCCACTCGCGCCGCTGCCGGATGCCCAGTTCCGCGCTGACCAGCCCTGCGGCGCGCCGACGGTCGCTCAGCAGGTCGCGCGTCAGGAAGGGCCGCGTCACCTGCCCGCCCAGCGCGGGGTGCAGCTCCCCGGCGATCAGGCGGGCCAGGGTACTCTTGCCGCTGCCGTTCTCGCCGGTCACCAGCCAGTGCTGCCCGGCCCGCCACGACCATGAGAGGGGCCCCAGGGCGCGGTGCCCGTTGCGGTACACCTCGGCGCCGTCCACACGCACCAGCTCGCGCGGCAGTCCGGCCGTGGGCGGAACGGGCAGGGCCGGCCAGTCCGGCGCGTGAAGGCAGGTGGGGGGCGCCGCCTCGATCCGCCCGCCCTGCACGCCCAGCGTCCGCCACGGCAGGTCCGGCACCTCCTCCGGCCGGTGCGTGGCCAGCACGACCGATACGCCCGAGGCGTGCACGGCGGCCATCACGGCCCCCAGTTCCGCGCGCGCCTCGCCGCTCAGGCCGTCCGTGAACTCGTCGAGCAGCAGCAGTTCCGGCGCGGGCATCAGCGCCGCGCCCAGCACTGCCCGCCGCCGCTGCCCGTGACTGAGGGTCCGCACGTCCCGTTCCAGCAGAGGCCCCAGCCCGGTCAGGGCCGCCACGTCGGCCACGCGCCGTTCCTCGGTGGGGGTCGCCTCCCACAGGTTCAGGCGTTCGCCCCGCGCCGCGCCCAGCAGCAGGTCCCGCACCGTCACCGCCCAGTCGCGGGTCAGGTAGAACGCCTCGGCGTCCGGACCCACCACCGCCAGGGACCGCCGCGCCCGCACCGCCGACCGCTGCTCCTGCCCGCCCAGCCGGTACACCCGCTCGCCGCGCAGCGGGGCGACCTCGCCCGACAGCAGCCGCAGCAGCGACGTCTTGCCGCCCCCGTTCGGGCCGCGCAGCAGCAGCGCCTCGCCCCGGCCGACCTCCAGCGTCACGTTCTCCAGCAGGGTGCGGCCCCCGGCCACCACCGTCACGTCCTTCAGGGTCACCAGCGCCGTCATGCCCGCGAGTCTAGCGGGCGCGTGCCGGGGGCATGACCCGCACCCCGCACCTGATCAAGCACGGCTGTCCCCGCATTGACCCGCAGGTGCCCGCGCACGACTGGTGCAGGGCGCCCTGACCCGCTTCGCGAACGCCGTCACAGCCGTCATGGCGGCCCCCCGCAGCCGTGCGTGGCGGTCGTGGCGCACGGCACGGTCATCAGCCTCCTGGCCCCGCCCACCGGACCGCACGCGACCCGTGGACGGTCTGGCGGGCGCTGCCGCTGCTGGGCCACGTGACCCTGCCCTGGCCCGCGCCGGGCCGCGGGGGAACTTCCCGCCCGGCCGGCGCGTACCTGCAGACAACAGGAGGCACCACCATGGGATTCACCATTTTCGTCAGCGTGCTGCTGCTGCTGGTCATCGTCACCCTGCTCGCCGGGGTCAAGAGCGTTCCGCAGGGTTACCAGTGGACCCAGGAGCGCTTCGGCAAGTTTCAGGGCACCCTGAAACCCGGCCTGAACCTCATCATTCCGTACATCGACCGGATCGGCCGCCGGGTGAACATGATGGAACAGGTCATGGACGTACCCAGTCAGGAGATCATCACCCGCGACAACGCCCTCGTCACCGTGGACGGCGTCGTGTTCTACCAGGTACTCGACGCCGCCAAGGCCAGCTACGAGGTCGGGAACCTCGAACAGGCCAGCCTGAACCTCACCATGACCAACATCCGCACCGTGATGGGCAGCATGGACCTCGACGAACTCCTCAGCAACCGCGACCAGATCAACGCCCGCCTGCTCAGCGTCGTGGACGAGGCGACCGCCCCCTGGGGCGTGAAAGTGACCCGCATCGAGGTCAAGGACATCAAGCCGCCCGCCGATCTGGTCGCCAGCATGGCCCGCCAGATGAAGGCCGAACGCGAGAAACGCGCCAACATCCTCGACGCCGAGGGATTCCGGCAGGCCGCCATCCTGAAGGCCGAGGGTGAGAAACAGGCCGAGATCCTGAACGCCGAGGGCCGCCGGCAGGCCGCCTTCCTGGAAGCCGAGGCCCGCGAACGGCAGGCGCAGGCCGAGGCCGAAGCGACCCGCATGGTCAGCGAGGCCATCGCCGCCGGGAACGTGCAGGCCATCAACTACTTCGTCGCGCAGCGCTACGTGGACGCCCTGAAGGACATCGCCACGGCCCCCAACCAGAAGACCCTGATCCTGCCCGTCGAGGCGGTCAGTGTCCTGGGCAGCCTGCAGGGCATCGCCGAAGTGGCCCGCGAAGCCTTCGGACGCAGGGACTAGGCACGTGGACTGGCTGCCCACCCTGGAACGCGTGCAGCCCTGGCACTGGTGGGTGCTGGGCGCCCTGCTGCTGATCCTGGAGGTCGCCGCGCCCGGCATCTTCTTCGTGTGGCTGGCCCTGGCGTCCTTCACGCTGGGGCTGGTGGTGTTCGTGCTGCCGCTCCCGGTGACCGCGCAACTGCTGCTGTTCGCGCTGCTCAGCGCCGTGAGCGTCCTGCTGGGCCGCCGCTACCTGAGCCGCCTGCTGCCGGACACCCCGGAAGCGGCCGGCCTGAATCAGGGCAGCAGCCGGCTGGTCGGGCAGACCCTGACCGTCACGCAGGCCATCGAGAACGGCGTGGGCCGGGTGCGCGTCGGGGACGGCGAGTGGCGAGCCACCGGGCCAGACACGCCCGCCGGGGCCCGCGTGCTGGTCGTCGCGGCCGACGGCGCGACCCTGCACGTCCGCGAAGTTCACGGCACCTGGACCTGACCCCGGTCATTCGCACTGCGGCTGAAGGGTGGGCACAAACCGTTCAAGCCCGGCAGATTCGAGCAAGGAGCAGAGCGGATTCCGGGCGTGGCGTCGGCCCCCCGGTGCATGGGCGGGGTGTGAACGAAACGGACGGCCGTCCGGATCAGGCGGCGCGCCGCACCGGGTACAGCCAGGGCCGCAGCAACCGTGACAGCAGCGGCAACACCGGCCAGTTCAGGAACAGCGTGGACAGCGTCGCGGTCGCCAGCGTGGCCGCCCAGCCCGGCCACTCTCCCGTCAGGGGCCGCAGGAGCGTGGCGAACAGCATGATCAGCGGGTAGACCCCCACCACGCCCACGATCACGTTCTTCCACAGGGGCGGGGCGGGCAGCCGCGCCGGCCGGTCGAACCACGCCTCCAGCCCCTGCGCCTCGCGGTACTCGACCTCTGAGGCCGTGAAGCGGTCCAGTTCCGTCAGCGCTTCCCGGTAGGCGGGCGTGGCCCGCCACGCCTCCAGCGACGCCGGATCACGAAACCGCACCAGCGTCACGTACTCGGCGACCGGCCCGCTCAGGTCCCGCAGGACATGCAGCCCCACGAATCCCGGTTGCCTGCCCTGCGCGGCATGCAGCCGGCGGGCCCAGGCCTCGTAGGCCTCCAGTTGCGAGTGCCGGACCCGCTCGGTGACGATCAGGGTGATGCCCGTCCCGGCCGGCGGCGCGGCGGTGAGAGACGGGTCGTGAGTGGCGGGGTCAAGGTGAGCAGACATCAGCCCCGCAGTCTACCCGATACGGACCCCGCTCGAACGGGCGGCGTCGCAGGGCAGGAGCGCGGCCCTCCCCCGGGCACCTCACGCCAGACTGATACGGATTCCGTTTGTTTCGCCAACAATCCGGAAGTTCACCGGATTGCCGGCTCCACGTCCGGAACCCGTGTTGCTCCCACTCGCTTCGCTCGGATTGAACGGGCTTTGCAGCCCATTCAATCGGAGTCCGTATGATACGGATTCCGTTTGTTCTGCCGACCATCCGGAACTTCACCGGATGGCCAGTTCCACCTCCGGAACCCGCTTCTCTCCTTCTCTGCGGAGCAGCTCTCCGGGTCGCATCCGCTCGGATTGAACGGCTTTGTCAGCCATTCAATCGGAGTCCGTATGAAACTCCCCCGCCCGTTTCCGGACAGGGGAGCAGTGGCGGAACTCCGCGGATCAGCGCTTGCTGAACTGGGGAGCGCGGCGGGCCTTCTTGAGGCCGTACTTCTTGCGCTCGACTTCGCGGGGGTCGCGGGTCAGCAGGCCCTTGGGCTTCAGCTGGGTGCGGAAGTCGGGGTTGACCTTCAGCAGCGCGCGGGCGATGCCCAGCTTGATGGCGTCGGCCTGGCCGGTGGGGCCGCCACCGACGACGGTGATCACGGCGTCGTAACGGCCGGCGGTGCCGGTTTCACGGAACGCCTGAAGGGCGTGCACGGCGCGCAGCAGACCACGGAAGTAGGTCTGGAACTCCTTGCCGTTCACGATGATCTTGCCTTCGCCAGGGCGGAGGAACACGCGGGCCACGGCGCTCTTGCGGCGGCCGGTACCGTAGAACTGTTCAGGTTGCTGAATCGCCATGATTATTTGACCTCGAGCGTCTGGGGTTTCTGGGCGGCGTGGGGGTGCGTCTCGCCGGCGTACACCTTCAGGCGGGGGTGCATGGCGCGGCCCTGACGGCCCTTGGGCAGCATGCCGAACACGGCGTGCTCGATGACGCGCTCGGGGTGCTTCTTCAGCGCCTCGCGGGCGGTTTCGGTCTTCAGGCCACCCTGGTAGCCGCTGTAGCGGGTGTAGACCTTACCGTCGAGCTTGTTGCCGGTCAGGGCGACCTTCTCGGCGTTCAGCACGACCACGAAGTCGCCCTGAATCATGTTCGGCGTGAAGTCGGGGCGGTGCTTGCCACGGATGCGGCTCGCGATCAGCGTCGCCAGGCGGCCCAGGGGCACGTTCGTTGCGTCCACAACGACCCAGTTCTGCTCGTCATTTTTGGGGATGTAGGTTTTCACCGTGAAACTCCATGAAGATGGGATTTGGCTGCGACACACCCCGCTCCGACGGGGAGACGAAAACGTGTGTGTCCGGGTGCCTCCCGGTCGCCTCGGCCCTACCAAGCACGAGACACTAAAGGTCAAGGTATCAGATTTGAGGGCCTGGGAGCAAGCGGTGAAGCTGGATTCTACGTCCACCGTTGGATGGGAAGCTGCTCAAGTCGCCAGTTCGAGTACTCCTCAGGCGGGTTCCCGGTATCGCAGACATGTTCAGGAAGGAACGGAACCTCCACGCCGGTCTGCAGGTAGTCACCGGCCGCCGTCGTCTGTGGAGTGGAGTCCAGGACGCCTACGTACACGTCCCCCTCCTGCCGCGAGACGATGACCCACATGCGCTCTGTTCCGAGCATCGGCCTTCCGTCCTCCTGAAACCGGATGTCGAACAGGAGTTTCGCGGCCTGCCCCCGCCGGAGGCTGGACCGGACCTGAAGGGTCGGAATCCAGAAGGTATCGGGATTCGCCGCGTGACGTTCCTCGGCAGACAGGAGCTCAAAGCCGTCCCGTTCGTGGTCGGGCCATCTCATACGGACTCCGATTGAATGGGCTGTAAAGACCATTCAATCCGAGCGGATGCGACTCGTAGAGCTGCTCCGCAGAGTAGGAGAGAAGCGGGTTCCGGACGTGGAGCCGGCAATCCGGTGAAGTTCCGGATTGTTGGCGAAACAAACGGAATCCGTATCATCCCTGGCTTTCCACCAGGGCTTCCATGCCCAGGCGGTAACCCAGGAAGCCCAGGCCGCTGATCTTGCCGCGGCACACGGCGGCCGTGACGCTCTTATGCCGGAATTCCTCGCGGGCGTCCACGTTGCTGATGTGCACCTCGATGACCGGCAGGGGCTGCCCGGCGATCGCGTCGCGCAGGGCGTAACTGTAGTGGGTGAGCGCGCCGGGGTTGATGACCACGCCGCTGAAGCCCTGTTCCTGCGCCTCGTGAATCCATTCGATCAGCTGCCCCTCGTAGTTGCTCTGGCGGCAGGTGACGGACGTGCCGAGTTCCGCCCCCCAGGCCTCGCACTGCCGTTCGAGGTCCTCGAGGGTCTGGGAGCCGTACACGCCGGGTTCACGCAGGCCGAGGCGGTTCAGGTTGGGGCCGTTCAGCACGAGCAGCATGGCCCCAGCCTAGCGTCCCGGCCGCTCAGGTGAGCGCGGGGTTGTGCAGCGGGCCGCTCAGCTCAAGTTCTGCGAGGTCCGCCTGCCAGCCCGTGAATTCGGTTCTCAGGACATGGTCGGGCACGCGGGTCAGGTACGGGTCGGCCAGGGCGCGCAGCAGCACGAAACGCACGCCGTCCGCGTCGGCTTTCTTGTCGCGCGCCATGAACGGGGCCACGTCCTCGTGGCTCAGGGCGGGCAGGGGAGAGGGCCGCTGCCAGCGCAGGAACGCCCGCGTGTGCGCGGTCAGGTCCTCGCCGCCCAGCGCCCGGGAGAGCCGCGCGGCGTAGTGCAGGCCGTAGCCGACCGCGTCGCCGTGCGAGACGCCGTGGTGCGTGACGGCCTCCAGCGCGTGCGCCAGCGTGTGCCCGAAGTTCAGGTAGGCCCGCTCGCCCCGCTCGGTCAGGTCGCGGGTCACCACGCCGGCCTTCACGGCGATCGCGTCGGCCAGGGTGTCTTCCAGCAGCGCGCCGCCGGGCCGGAATTCGGGGTCCAGCACGCGCGCCAGCAGGCTGGGATCGCTGATCAGGCCGTGCTTGAACGCCTCGGCGGCGCCCTCGCGGAACACCGCTTCCGGTAGGGTCGCCAGCGTGCCGGTGTCGCACCAGACGGCGCGTGGCGGCCAGAACGCGCCCACCAGATTCTTGCCTTCCGGGAGGTTCACGCCGGTCTTGCCGCCCACGGCGGCGTCCACCATGCCCAGCAGCGTGGTCGGCAGGGTGTAGAACGCCACGCCCCGCAGGTAACTCGCGGCTGCGAAGCCCGCCAGGTCGGTGGCCGCGCCGCCGCCCAGGCCCACGACCGCCCCGTCACGGGGGATGTTCGCCGCCGCCAGCCGCGACAGCACGCCGCTCAGGACGTCCAGGGTCTTGCAGTCGTCACGGGCCGGCACCTCGACCGTCACGGTGGGGTTCAGCGCCGCCTGCACCTGCGCCACGAACGCGCGCGGCAGGTCTGCCGGGTGAATCAGCGCCACGTGCCGCTCGGGGACGCGCAGGTCCGCCAGCAGGTCCGCGCCGACCGTGACGGTGTACGCACCGGACTCTCCGACGCGGCCGACCTCAATCCGCCGCACGGTGATCCCCCCCGGCCGTTCCCTCGGGCGCGGATGCCGCCCAGGCGTGCTGCGCGTCCGCCCAGGCCCACAGCCGCTCGATGATCTCCTCGACGATCTCCTCGCTGGGGCGCCCGTCGCTATGCACGTGAATGGTGCCCTGCCGGTACACCGGCTCGCGTTCGTCCATCATCGAGCGGATGGTCGAGAGGGGATCTTCCACCCGCAGCAGCGGCCGGTCGCTGTGCTTGGTACGCTGGTACACCGTTTCCGGCGTGGCCCACAGGACCACGACCGGGCCGCGTTCCAGCAGCTGGCGGCGGTTGTCCTCCTGAATGAAGGTCCCGCCGCCCAGACTGATCACCGCGTGTTCCAGACGAGTGACGCGGTGCACGACCTCGTGCTCGCAGGCGCGGAAGTACCCCTCGCCCTCCTGCGCGAACACCTCCGGGATGGTCTTGCCGACCACCCGCGTGATCAGCTTGTCGGTATCCACGAAATGCAGCGCCAGTGCCCGCGACAGCTCCCACCCGATGCGGCTCTTGCCGGTCCCCATGAAACCGGCCAGCGCCACCCACGACACGGGGCGCTCGATGAGGCCGGAACTGAACATGGGGGACAGTGTAAGGGAATCCCCGGCGGGCGGCGTGACGGATGCACCCTCTGGGAGTCCCGCCGCCCGCCGCACCTCTGCCGGAACCTCCAGCAGGTGCGCGTTCAGACCAGCCTCCAGTCCCGCCCGGAACGCCGCCACGGTCCCCGCTCCTGCCGGCGCCGCGTCATTCAGCACGCGCCCGGCCCCTCAGTACGCCTGGGCGTAGGCGCGGGCGGCCGCCACGCGCTCCTGCAACTCGGGCAGGGTGTCGCCGCCGAACTTCTCCAGCATCGCCTCGGCCAGCACCCACCCGACCGCGCACTGCAGCACCACGCCCGCCGCCGGAACGGCCGTCGTGTCGCTGCGCTCACGGGCCGCGTCGGACGGCTCGTGCGACACCACGTTCACGGTCGGCAGCGGCTTCATCAGCGTGGCGATGGGTTTCATGGCGACCCGCACGATCAGCTCCTCGCCGTTCGTCATGCCGGCCTCCAGGCCGCCCGCGCCGTTCGTGTCGCGCGCGTACGTCCCCTCGCGGTAGTACACCGCGTCATGCACGCCACTGCCGGGGCGGCCCGCGTTCTCGAAGGCCCGGCCGATCTCCACGCCCTTCATGGCCTGCACGCTCAGGCACGCCTGCGCGATCCGCCCGTCCAGCTTGCGGTCGTAATGCACGAACGACCCCAGCCCCACCGGCAGGCCCCGGAACCGCACCTCCAGGATGCCGCCCAGCGTGTCGCCGTCCTTCTTGGCCTGATCGATCCGTTCACGCATCTGCTCGGCGGCGTCCGCGTCCGGGGTGCGCAGGTCGCTGTCCTCGATGGCGTCCAGCGCGTCCCAGCTGAACGGCACCCGCGTCTCGATCCCCGCGAGGCTCGACACGTAGTTCGCGCCCTGCACGCCCAGCTCGCCCAGCAGTTTCAGGGCCACGCTGCCCACCGCCACGCGCGCCGCCGTTTCACGCGCACTGGCGCGCTCCAGCACGTCCCGCAGGTCCCGGTGCCGGTACTTGATGCCGCCCGTCAGGTCCGCGTGACCGGGCCGCGCGTCCGTCAGGGCCTTCTTGCGCGGCTCGCCGCCCGGCTCGGGCGACATGATCTCCGTCCAGTTCCGGTGATCCCTGTTCGCGATGGTCAGCGTGACCGGCGCGCCCGTCGTGCGGCCCGCCCGCACGCCACTCAGGATCTCGGCCTCGTCCGTCTCGATCACCATGCGCCGGCCCCGGCCGTACCCGCCCTGCCGCCTGCGCAGCCACGGGTCGATGTCCCCCTTGCCCAGATTCAACTGCGCAGGCAGCCCCTCGATGATGGCCGTCAATTGCGGCCCGTGCGACTCCCCGGCGGTCAAGTACCTCATACCCCCGGACTGTAGCGCCCCCCCAGGCGCCGCGCGGCAGGCATGACCAAACAAACACGCCCCCCGCACCGCACCGCGGCCAGGGGGCGCAGTGAAGGAGAGCAGGTTACTTGACGACGTTCCCCGTGATGACCACCAGCAGCTGGGTCTTCTCCTTCTTGGCGCTCTGCGTGCCGAACAGGCCGCCGATCACCGGGATGCTCGACAGGAACGGCACGCCGTCCTTCTGGGTGGACTCGGTGTCCTTGAGCAGGCCGCTGAGCAGCAGCGTCTCACCGCTGCGGAAGGTCAGGGTCGTCTGCGCCTCGCTGTTCGTGAACTGCAGCAGGTTCGGCACGGTCGACGCCGTGATGGTCGTCGAGAGGTTGTTGATCTGCCCGCGCACCCGCATGGTGATCGTGCCGTCCGGCGCGACCTGCGGATCGAAGAAGTCCAGGTTCACGCCGTAATCGATCTGCTTCTGGATGGGGGCCACGTTCGCCGCGGTGGAGGGGATGTTCAGTTCCAGTCGCCCGCCGCTCTTGATGGTCGCCGCCGCGGACCCCGAGGCGTTCTGCGTGCTCGTGCCGCTGCCCAGCGAACGCTGACCGCTCTGCATGGTGATCGCGCCGTCATACACACTCTTGCTCAGGCCCTGGCCTTCGAGCGTCTTGAGGGTCGCGCCCAGGTTGAAGCCCACCAGACTGCGCGTCGGATCGAAGGCCGCCCCCAGCCCGCCGCTGCCCGCGCTGACCGTGAAGCCCCCGAAGCCGGCCTTCCAGTCCATGCCCAGGCTACGGCTGGCGGTCTCCGTGACCTCCTGAATGCGGACCTGCACGTTGATCTGCGGCACCCGCTGATCCAGGTTGGGGATCAGGTCCGCGACCTGCGCGACCTGATCGGCGGTGCCGCGCACGATCAGGGTGTTCGTGCGTTTGTCCGCGATGATCGACACGGTACTGGCCTTCGTGTCGGTCGCGGCCGACGCGGCGCCCGACGCGGCGTTCAGCGGCGCGTTCGCCAGCGCCCCCGTCGTGTACGGCTGCCCGGTCGTCGGGTCGATCAGCGTGGCGTTCGGCACGGTGGCACTGGTGGTCAGTTCACGCGCCAGCGTGCCTTCCAGCGTCGCCTTGACCTCCTCGGCGCTGGCGTTCACCAGCTGGAACACCCGCTGCGTGATCTGCGCGCCCGCCACGACCGGCGCCACGCGGTCCACCTGACCCAGCAGGGCCACGGCGGCGTCCAGCTGGTTCTGCGGTCCCGTGATCACCAGCTGCCCGGTCTGACCGACCGGCGTGACCTTCAGGCCCGGGTACTGCGCGGCCAGCAGCGCCACGATGTCCGCCTGCGCGCCCTTCACGGCGTACACGCGCTGCACGGTCTGCGTCTCGGTGGTGGTCGCGCCCGTCCCGGCCCCCGGGGTGCTGTCGAGCTGCCCCAGCAGGCGCGTGACCTCGGCCACCTCGCGGTTGGTGCCGCGGATGATCACGCTGTTGCTGCGCACGTCCGGAATGATCCGCAGGGTCGCGGAATCCAGTTTCACGTCCGCCAAGGTGCGCAGCACGCCGGTCGTGTTGCCCTGCGCGTCCTTCTGCGGCGTCTCGCTGTACGTGGGCGTCCCGAAGAACAGCTTCACCTGCTGCGACGCCTGCGTGGCGTCCGCGTTCTTGAGGGTCACGGTCCGCTGGATGGGCGTGTTGCTGACCCGCAGGACCGGCTCGCCGCTCAGGCGCACCACGTCGTAGCTCAGGCCGTACACGTCCATCAGCAGCGGCCAGACCTCGTTGAAGGGTTTGTTCTGGAAGGAGTACACGACCGGGCGGGCCGTGCCCGTGGCGGCCGTGTCGGTCGCCGGGGCCCCTGTCGCCGGGGCGGTGCCGGCCGCGGCCGGCAGGGCGTCCACGTTCGTGTCCAGGATCAGGCCGTACCCGGCCGACTTGGCCAGCGCGGCCAGCAGGCTCGACAGCGGCCCGCCGTAACGGCCGATCTCGATGGTCACGTTCGCGCCGGACAGCGCGGCGTCGGCCGCGGCGCCCGTCTGGACGACCGGGGTGGTGGGGGCGGAGGTCTGCGCGGCGGCCATGCCCAGCGCGGCGGTCAGCAGGAGGAATGCGAAGCGTTTAGTCATGGCTCACCTTTTATCCAGTTCGAGGGTCTTCGAGTTGTTGCCCAGGCTCAGTGTGGCGCTGGTCGCCGTGACTTCCTTGACGGTCACCCTGGTGTCAGGAATGGTCTGACCGACCGACACGACCACGTACCCGTTGCGGCTGCGGAAGATGGCGGTGTTCACCGGGCCGAGCACGACCGCGTTGAACGCCAGGTCCTGCGCCTGCACGAAGGAATCGAGGTCGTTGAGGGCCGCGGCGTTCCCGAGGCCCAGGTCCGTGATGACCTGCGGCGTGCCGGGCGTGGGGGCCGCCGTGACGGGGGTGCCGGCCGCGCCCGTCGCGCTGCCGTTCGTGGTGCCGTTCGTGGTGCCGCGGGCGGTCAGGGCCGGGATGCTGGTCACGCCGGGCACGCTGACACCGGCAACCGGCGGTTTCACCGGTGCGGGCGCCGGCGGGGTCAGGACGACCGGGCCGCCGGGAATCGGCGTCACGACCACGGGTGAGGCGACCGGGCCAGTGCTGCCGTCCGCACCCGGGATGACAGGTACCGGCACGGCGCCGCCCGCGCCGCTGTCCGAGCCGGTCGCGCCGGGCAGCGGGCTGATGCCCAGCGGACCGCCGGTGCTGCCGAGCGGGTCCACGGCCGGGGTGGGCACGCTGGCGGTCGTATCCGGAACCGCCGGACTGGTCGTGTCCGGCGTGCCGGGGATCGGGGCGGGCGTCTGGCCGGCCGGGGCGCTGCCGTTGTTCTTGACCTGCAGCGGCCGGAAGGGGTTGTTGCCGGGAACGGCCGCCAGGGTCGCCTCGGGGTTGATGCCGGCCGGCGTGGGCGGCACGTCGCCGGCAGTGCCGGCCGGGTCCACCGGGAGGCCATCGGTGGGGAAGGGCGGGATGACCTCCACTTCCACCTGCGCGTCCGGCTGCACTGCCACGCCGGGCACCGTGCCGGTGGCCGGGTCGGGCTCGCTGGGGGTCACCGGGATGGTGTCGTCGCCGGGACCACCGGTCACGACGGGCGGCTGCGGCTGACTGGCCAGATCGTCCGCGCTGGGCTTGGTCAGCAGGTAGTACACGCCGATCGCGGCGACCAGCAGCAGCAGCCCCAGCAGCACCTTCATTTCTCGGGAGAGTTTCACGGGCGCGCGCGTCACTGGGTGCCTCCTGCGGGCGCCGGAGCGGCGGGCGCGGCCGGCGCGGCGTCCGGCGCGCCGGGCGTGCCGGTGGCCGCCTGGCTGGGGTCGAAGGTGTAGACGGTCAGGGCCAGCGTGCCCTGCAGTTCAGGGTCGAGACTGGTGGCCTCCGGCAACTGCAGGCTCAGGTTGTTGACGGTCGTGAAGCGGCTCATGGTCTCCACGGAACGCAGCATCTGGAACAGCTGCGCGAAGCGGCCGCTGACGCTGAGGTTCAGCCCGATGGGCCGCACGCCGGCCGGGAGGCCCACGGCGTTGCCGCTCTGCACGTTGAAGCTCTCCATGCTGGCCCCGGCGGCGCTGGAGGTCAGGCGCAGCTCGTCCAGTACCCCGCCGAAGTTGGCGGTCTGCGGCAGCGCGGCCAGGAACTCGTCCTGCTGCACCTTGAGTTTCGCGACCTCCTCGCGCAGCGCCGGGACCTTGCGGGCATTGTCACGCAGGAGCGTCACGCGGGCGTTCACGGTCTCCAGTTCGCCCTTCAGGTTGCTGATCTCGGCCTGTCGCGGCTGGAAGCGCATGGTGTACCACAGCGCCAGGATCACGAGGCACAGCCCCAGCGCCGCCAGGAACAGGTTGCGGGGAGAGAGTTTAGTTAACACTGGGGCCTCCCTCCGCGTTGCCGGCCGGGGCGGCGGGCGCGGTGGCCGGGGCGTTCGGATCGGCGGGCGTGGTGGCCGCCGCGACGGGCTTCACGAGGCCCACGCTGGCGTTGAAGGTGTACTGACCGGTCTCGCCGTCGGCCTGCATGGAACGGAAGTTCACGCCGAAGTCCGGGTTGTTCTCGAAGGTCCGCAGGAACCCCACCACGGCCTGCTGACTGGCAGCCGAGCCGGTCAGGTCGATCTCGCGCGTGACGTTCTTGCCGCTGTACACGCCACCCTGCTGCAGCGCGGTCAGGGCGGCCGCGTCGAGCGCCTTGATGGTCATGCTCTGCACGGCCACGCCGCTGCCCGCCGGCAGCTGCGCCGTGAACGCCGCGAGGTCGTTCGTCCAGTAGGTCTTGCTGTCCCGCAGCTGCGTGGCGATGGAGGTGATCTGCTCCAGTTCGGTCTTCTCGCGCGTGAGTTCCCCGTACTCGCGGTTGACGGGCGTCAGGGCCGTGACCTCGCCGTTCAGGCTGTCGATCTGCTTGCGCAGGTCCCCGGCGCGCGTGGCGGTCACGACTTCCGGGATCAGGATGGCGGCGACCGTGACCGGGATCAGGGCGTACGTGGCAAAGCGCCAGGCGCTGGGTTCCGACTGCTTGCGGTACTGCTGCGGCAGCAGGTTGATCTCAACCACGGGTCGTCACCCCCCGCAGCGCGAGGCCCAGCGGCACCGTGAACTCGGGCGCGTTCGCCTGCAGGTAGCCGGTGTCCACGTTCGCCTGATCGGTCTGCACGGTCAGCCAGGGGCTGGCGACCTCCACCCGGAAGCCCAGCGCGTCGCTGATCGCGGCGGCCAGGCCGCGCAGTTTCGCGCCGCCGCCCGCCAGGAAGGTCCGGTCGATGACCACGTCGCCGCTCTGCACGCGGTAGAACTCCAGGCTGCGGCGGATCTCGGTGATCAGGTCCCCCAGGACCGGGCGGATCACCTCGAACACGCGCGCCGGGCTGTACTGTTCGCGGGCCATGTCGAAGTTCAGCAGGTCCTCCTCGTCCTCGGTGGGCGTGGTGGCGGTCGCGTACCCGAGTTTGACGTCCTCGGCGGCACTGAAGTCCAGATCGAAGGCCTTCTGCAGCGCGGTCGTGAAATCGTCGGCGGACACGTTGATGTTGCGGGCCATCAGCACCCGGTCGCCGCGCACGAGGTTGATCACGGAGCTGCTCGCGCCGATCTCCATGACGAGCGCCACCTCGCCGGCCTCGGTGTAGTTCGTGCCGGTCAGGGTGCTCTTGGTCAGGTGCTCGCCCAGCAGGTTGCCGCGCAGGGCGCGCAGCGACGCGAAACTCTTGAGGTCCACGATGGTGGGTTCCAGGCCGGCCAGCCTCAGCACCTCGACCTGCCGCGCGATGGCCTCGGTGGGTGCCGCGGCGATCACGACCTCCATCTGCCCGTCCTCGGGAATGGTGCTCAGGTCGTCGAGCAGGTCGAAGTCCAGGCTGACATCGTCGATGGGGTAGGGGATGTAGCGCTCGGCCTCCCACTTGATGGCCTCCTGCAGTTCCTTGCGGTCCATGCGCGGCACCATGATGTTGCGCGTGACCGCCACCTGGTTCGGCACGGCGGTCACGGCGTACTTGGTGGTGATGCGGTGTTCGGCCAGCAGGTTCTTCAGTTCGGTGGCGACCGCCTGCGGTTCCACGACCAGCCCGTCGCGCATGCTGCCGATGGGCGTGGGCACCATCACGGCGTGCTGGAGGGAAGGCGGTGAGCCGGGGCGCAGGGCCACGACCTTGATGGCACTCGTGCCGATTTCCACGCCGAGGGCATTCGGCCGTGGGTTTAAGAGGCGGTTCAGGAAACTCGACATTCTCCCTCCAGGATCACGCGGATTTTAGCATTCACTCATCTGGCGCCGTGCGGGAACCAGAGGGAGTTGGGGTGAGATGACGGATGCGAGAAGGCTGAACGGGACATGCCGCCCCATGCAACCACCCACACGCTTACGGAACTCTGACACCCGGAGGCTCCATGAAAAGATGCGCCTGGCGCACAATTCTTCCCTGCCGCGACCGGGAAGGATACCCCGGCGGAACACGGCACGGACCCGGCGCCACCCACCCCGAGCATGAAGACGCTCGCGTCGGGGTGAGCGCAGTACACCACAAACGCCGCGCCTTCATCTTGCTCACGCGGTCAGCACCCCGCGCGCCCTCCCCGCACGCCGCCCGGCCCGGGCACCGGAGCACGCGCTCCCCTCAGCGCACGCCGCGCAGGTCCATCCCGAAGACCCGCACCGTACCGGCGGCGTCCACCGTCACGAGCTGCGGACCCACCCGCCCCACCCGGCCCGGCCCGTGCGGCGTGGACGCCACCACCCGCCCGGTCGCGTCCAGGCGTTCGAGGTGCCCGCCGGTCAGGCGGTAGGTGCCCTCCGGCGTGACCAGCTGCGGCTGCGCGCTGCCCACCACCCCGTCCGGCGTGAGGCTCAGGAACGCCGCGCCGCGCGCCAGTACCGCGCCGTCCGCGACGCGGCGCACCTCGCCCCCGTCCAGCAGGACGAAATCCGCGTCCCGGCCCGTCACGGCGGCCGACGGGCGGCCGGGTACGCCCCGCGCCGGTTCCCCCGCGAACGTGACCGCGCTGCCGTCCTCGCGGAACACCCGCCCCGCGCTCAGGGCCGCCACGCGCCCCACGCTCAGGGTGCGGGCCGCGCCGTCCAGCGTGACGATCACCCCCAGGCCCGGCACGCCGGCCCAGGCGTCCGTGCCGTTCCAGGCGACGTCCACCGCCGGCGGCAGCGACGGGCAGCTGGCGCGGAAACCCGGCGCGCGCGCCACGCAGGCCCGCCCGGACGACACCCACGCCACCCCCTGGTCACTGAAGGCCGCGCGCAACGCCGCTTCGGGCGGCAGGGCGCTCAGGGTGGTCGGGGCGCACCCGGCCAGCGGCAGGGTCAGCCACCACGCGAGCCGGCGCAGGCGCCGGCAGAAACGGCCGGAGGAGGCAGGGAGCATGGCCGCATTGTGCCGCGCGACCCGGAACGCACCATGAGGGCCGGGCAGGCCGCCCGCGCCCGGCACGCTCAGGTCCCGTCGCGGGCGCGCAGCAGCGCCTGCACGACCACGTCCAGCCCCACGCCCTCCCGGGCGCGTCTCTCGGGGGTCCAGCTGATGCCGCGGCTGGCCTTGACCAGGATCACGTCCCCGTCTTGCACCTCGGCCAGCAGGGCGGTCACGAGGTCCGGCACGGTCGCGCAGGCCCGGTCGCCCAGCTCGGCCGCGAAGGCCCCCACCCCGAAGGTCAGGTCCGCCCGTTCCCGCGCGTACGCGCCCACCCCGGCATGCAGGTCCCGTTCGGTCGGCCCGAGTTCCAGCATGCGGCCCAGCACACTGATCCGCCGGCCCGGCCAGCTGCCCAGGGCGTCCAGCGCCGCCCGCACCGCCACCGGCGAGGCGTTGTAGGCGTCGTCGATCACCGTGAACCGCCCCGGATGCACCCGGTACCGGCCGCCGGGCACACTGACCGCCGCCAGCCGCGCCGCGGCCCCGGGCAGCGCCACGCCCGCCTCCTGCGCCAGCGTCAGCGCCAGCACCGCCGCCTCGGCCTGCACCCGCGCCGCCAGCGGCAACGTGACCGGCACACCCGCAAAGCGGAACGACGCGCCCTGCGCCGTCACGGTCAGGTCCTCGCCCGCGTGCGTGACATTCCCGAAGCCGTAACTGTCCACCCCCGGGTAGAAGTCGGACGCCTGCGCACCCACCAGCCCCCGCACCGCGCGGCCGTCCACGCCGCGCAGGATCACGCCCTTCTCCCGCACGATGCCCTCGATGCTGCCCAGCTGCTCCAGGTGCGCCGGGCCGATGCTGGTGATCACGCCCACATCCGGGCGCACCAGGTCCACCAGTTCGGCCATCTCGCCGGGGCGGTCGATGCCCATCTCGACCACCAGTGGCCGCCCGGAAGCGCCGAACTCGATCAGGAAGCAGGCGATGGCGGGCATGGTGTTGAACACCGGCATGAAGTGCGCGTCCAGCGCGGCCGCCACGTAACTCTTCGCGGTGGTCTTCCCGGCGCTGCCCGTCACGCCCACCACCAGCGGACTGCGCGCCCGCTCGGCCCGCGCCCAGGCCAGCAGCGCGCCATGCGCGTCCGGCACCCGCACGGCGCGCGGCACGTCCAGGTCCGTCAGCACGAACGGCGCCCCCGCGTCCAGCGCGGCCTGCACGAACCGGTTGCCGTGCGTGGACTCGCCCGGCAGCGCCACGAACGCCACGTCCGGGGAGGCCTCCCGGGAATCCCAGGTCAGACGCCGCGCCGGGCGGGCCTCCGGGTGGACGGTGGCGTCGAAGGGCAGTGCGGCGCGGGGATCAGGCATGACGCACCAGCATAGCGGCCCGCGCCGCAGACGCCATGAGCCGCGGCCGGCCGGTGCCGCCGTCCAGGACCTCCGGCCAGTGCGGCCGGGTTGCGCGGGCGGTCAGTTGCGGTTCCCGCCGAACTTTCCAAAAGCTGACGTTTCTGTGCATACAATGTGCCTTGCATGAACAAATCCACCGCTGTGCTTCTGCTGACCTCGGCCCTCGGCCTGACCGCCTGCACCACCACCACCGCCCCCCAGCCGGCCGACGTGACCATCCTCGGCCTGAACGACTTCCACGGGAACCTCGCGCCCACCTCGTTCACCAGGGCCGACAAGACCGCCATCAGCGCCGGCGGCATCGAGGCCATCGCCGCCGAAGTCAACGACGCCCGCAAGGCCAACCCCAACACCATCCTGGTGGGCGGCGGCGACCTGATCGGCGCGAGCCCCATCAGCAGCGGCCTGCTGCGCGACGAACCCGCCGTGTACGCCCTGAACGGCATGGGCATGAAGGTCAGCGCCCTGGGCAACCACGAGTTCGACCAGGGGCTGGACGAACTGTTCCGCATGCAGAACGGCGGCTGCGCCAGCAACGACGCGGCCAAGGCCTGCAAGTTCGACCCGAACTACAAGGGCGCGACCTTCAAATGGATCGGCGCGAACGTCGAGTACAACGCCGCCTCCGGCAAGACCGGCACGCCCTTCGCGCCGTACATCATCCAGGACATCAACGGCATCCGCATCGCCTTCGTGGGCGCCGTCACCAAGACCACGCCCGGCATCGTGTCCCCCGACGGCGTCAAGGCCCTGACCTTCACCGACGAGGCCGCCGCCGTCAACAAGTACATCCCGGAAATCAAGGCGCAGCGCCCCGACGCGATCATCATGCTGATCCACGAGGGCGGCGAACTGGCGACCGGCAGCACCGACAACTACAGCACCGTCGGCTGCAAGACCCTGAAGACCGACAGCCCCATCGTGGACATCGCCAAGCGCGTCGACCCGGCCGTCAGCGCCATCATCAGCGGCCACAGCCACCAGGGCTACAACTGCCTCGTGCCCGACCCGACCGGCAAGGACCGCATCGTCATCCAGGGCGACTTCTACGGCCACCTGCTGCAGCGCCTCGACCTGACCGTCGACAAGGCCAACCACCAGGTCATGAGCGTCAAGGCCGCCAACCTCGTCGTGGACTACACCGCCCGCGAGAAGGCCGGCACCCTCGACTTCGGCATGACCCAGATCCGCACCACCGCCGAGGCGAAGGTCGCGGCCATCAGCAACGTCGAGATCGCCAAGCTGGGCGACCCGCAGATCCAGCGCGGCGTGAGCAACGCCCGCAACACCGAGTCCCCGCTGGGCGACGTGATCGCCGACGCCCTGCTGGCCGCCACCAAGAACCAGGGCGCGCAGATCGGCCTGATGAACCCCGGCGGCATCCGCGCCGACCTGCCCGACACCACCCGCATCAAGCCCGGCAACGCCGTGAACTTCGGGGACGTGTTCGCCGTGCACCCCTTCGGCAACACCACCACCGTCCTGAGCCTCACCGGCCAGCAGATCAAGGAACTGCTGGAACAGCAGTGGAGCGGCGCGAACGCCACCGCCGTGAAACTCCTGCAGGTCTCCGAGGGCTTCAACTACAAGTACACCCTGAGCAACCCCGACGGGCAGCGCGTGAACATCGCCGACATCACCCTGAACGGCACGCCCATCAGCGCCACCGCCACCTACCGCGTCGCCACCAACAACTTCCTGGCGGCCGGCGGCGACAACTTCACGGTCTTCAAGGCCGCCACGAACGTCGTGCAGCTCCCCGGCCTGAGCGACACCGACGTCCTCAGCCAGTACCTCAAGGCCAACGGCCCCACCCTGAAGAACGTGGTCAAGGGCCGCATCACCAAGCTCTGAGCTGACTCCGATTGAACGGTTTGCAAAGACCGTTCAATCCGAGCAGGGCCAGCAGGCGCCAGGAGGATTCCGGGCGTGGAGTTGGCAACCCGGTGTGGCTGCGGGTTGTTAACGAAACAGACGGCAATCCGTGTGAGCTGACTCCCGGCCTGACCGACCACCGCCCGCCCTTCCACCGTGGAGGGCGGGCGCTGCCGTACCCTGAACGGCATGACCTATCACCTCGGCACCGGTGCCATTCACACGGTCTGGGATCAGGCCCTGCCCCCTGCCCTGACCATCGACAGCGGCGACACCGTCACGCTGGACACCCTGGACGCCTCGGACGGCGGCGTGGCCCGGCGGGTCGCGGGCGGGGACCTGAACGCCCCGGACAACCTGCGCGCCCTGATCGTCGCGGACGCCCACCCGGAACGCCCGGGCCCGCGCGGGCATCCGCTGACCGGCCCCGTTCACGTGCGCGGCGCGCAACCCGGCGACGCCCTGCGCATCGAGATCCTGGACGTGCAGACCGCCAGCTGGGGCTGGACCGGCTGCCGGCCCGACGGCATCGGCCTGCTCGACGCCGCGCTGGCCGCCGAGGGCCTGCGAGCCTACACGCACTTCTGGGACCTGCGCGCCCGCACGCACACCGACTTCCTGCCCGGCATCCGCCTGCCCCTCGCGCCGTTCCCCGGCGTGATCGGCGTCGCGCCCGCCGCGCCCGGCCCGCACCCCACCGCGCCGCCCCGCCCCGTGGGCGGCAACATGGACATCCGGCAACTCGTGACCGGCAGCACCCTCTGGCTGCCGGTCGAGGTGCCCGGCGCGCTTCTGTCGGCCGGGGACCTGCACGGCGCGCAGGGCGACGGGGAACTCTCGGGCACCGGCATCGAGACCGCCGGACAACTGACCCTGCGCGTCCACGTCGAGCCGCAGGCCGGGATCACCACCCCCGAATTCACCACCCCCACCAGCGGCGGCACCAGCCGGCAGTGGCACGCCACGACCGGCCACCACCCGGACCTGATGACCGCCGCCCGCACCGCCCTGCGCGTCCTGCTGCGCCGCCTGCAGACGCGCGGCCTGACCCTGGAGCAGGCGTACGTGCTGGCCAGCGCCTGCGTGGACCTGAAAATCAGCCAGATCGTGGACGCGCCCAACTACACGGTGAGCGCGTTCCTGCCGCTGGACATCTTCACGGAGGCCCAGGCCGGTTGAAGGACGGGAGGATCATGCCTCCAGGGCGGCGCGCAGGACCACCGGGTCCACGCATCGCCCGGCCTGCACGACCAGTCGGACGCCGCGCGTGGCGCGGATGTCGGCCGTGGGGTCAGCGCCGACTGCTTCATCGACGCCCGGCACCTGCCCCCGCACGCCGACCCCGAGGAGGCTCTCGACTCCCTGTTCCGCCACGCTACGCACCGCGAATTCAGCTGTGCCCTGAGTGATACGGACTCGGATTGAATGGTCTTTGCAGCCCATTCAATCGGAGTCTGTATGACTTCGCGCCCGGCTGGGGCCTGCGCCTGTACGCCACCCCGCACCCGCCCGGATTCGAGGTCATGAACGGCCCCCGCAGCGCCCGCCCGGTCAGCACCCTGCTGCGCATCGGACTGGCCCCACTGACCGACGAGGAATTCACGGGACGGCGCCGCTGACAGTCCATGACCGCGGGCGGGAGCAGGCGGCCCGGACACTCGAAAGTTTCCGGGCCTGCTCTGCGGTGCGGGTGGCGCTGTTTACTCCAGCGTCACGAGGTAGTCGTACAGGTCGGGGCCGCCGGCGTGCGCCTCGACTTCGACCATCGGGAAGGCGGCGCTGATCTTCGCGCTCAGGGCGTCGAGGTCCTCCTGGGTTTTCTGCGGGCCGCTGAAGACCGTGACGATCTCCTGTCCGCTGAAGTGGCGGTTGAGCATCTCCATGACGCTCTCTTCGGGCGTGCCGCCGCTCTGCACCAGTTCGTCGTCCATCAGGCCGATCACGTCGCCCTCGGCGATGTCCAGGGTGCGGCCGTCCTTCACGGTGATGTTGGTGGTGCGGCTGGCGCGCGTGACCTCGAAGGTCGTGACGGCGCGCGCGGCGTCGGTCATGCCGTCCACGAGGTCGGCAGCCGGGACGTCCGCGCTGAAGTTCAGGGCGGCCCCGATGCCCTGCCCGAGCGTGCGGGTGGGAATCACGACGGCGCGGCCTTCCATCAGTTCCATGGCCTTCTCGGCGGCCATCAGGACGTTCTTGTTGTTCGGGAGGATGATGACCTGCTCGGCGCTGACGCTCCGCACGGCGTCCACGATGTCCTGCACGCTGGGGTTGGCGGTCTGCCCGCCGGACACGATGCGCGCCCCGAACGACCGGAACAGTTTCACGAGGCCGTACCCGTTCGCCACGGCGACCAGGCCGCTGGGCGGGATTTCCTCCTCGGCGCGGGCGGACGCGCCGGCCATGCCGAGGATCTCGGTGTGCTGCTCGCTCATGTCCTCGACCTTGGTTTTGAGCATCTTGCCGTGACGGCCGACCGTGGCGAGCAGTTCGTCGGGCTGGTTGGTGTGAATGTGGCCCTTGACGTACCCTTCGGCACCCACGACCAGCAGGCTGTCCCCGAACGGGCTGACCAGTTCACGGATTTCCTCGATGGGCGCGGTGGCGTGGCTCATCAGGAACTCGGTGCAGAAGCCGAATTCCTCGTTCTCGAACTGCTCCTGCGCGTAACTGGTGATCTCGGGCGCGGGGGGCAGCGCCTCGCCGCGCAGCGCGGCCAGCATGCCCTGCACGAGGTACAGGTATCCCTGGCCGCCGCTGTCGATCACGCCCGCCTGCTTCAGCGCGGGCAGCATGTCGGGCGTCTGATCCAGCAGTTCCTGCCCGCGGAACAGCGCCTGTTCCAGGACGCCCTCGGCGGTGTCGGTCTCGCGGGGCAGCGCGGCGCCCTCGGCCACGCCGCGCGCGACGGTCAGGATGGTGCCCTCGACGGGTTTCATGACCGCGCCGTACCCGGTCTTCTGCGCGGCCTGGAACGCGCGCGTCAGGGTGGCGGTATCGACTTCCCGCGTGTCCTTGATGGTGTCCGCGAAGCCCTTGAGGAGCTGCGAGAGGATCACGCCGCTGTTGCCGCGCGCGCCGAGCAGGGCGCCGTAACTGATGGCGCGCGCCACGCCCGGCATGGAGTTCTCGTCGCAGGTGTCGAGTTCGCGCCGGACGGACTGCATGGTCAGGTGCATGTTCGTGCCGGTGTCGCCGTCCGGGACGGGGTAGACGTTCAGGGCGTTCACCTGCTCGCGGTACACGCCGAGCCAGTCGGTGGCGTAACGCAGCATGTGCGCCAGGGTGGCGGGGGCCAGGGTCGCGTGCCCGGCGGGCTGGGGGGCCTGGTCAGACACGCTGCACCCCGACGGCGTGCACGCGGATGGCGGTCAGTTCGGTGCCCGCCTGGGTTTTCAGGGTGTGTTCCACGCGCTCCACGATATTGCGCGCGACCGTGGGAATGCTGACGCCGTACGCGACGACCACGTACAGGTCCGCGGCGAGGCGGGTGCCGTCGCGGCTGATGACCACGCCGTCACTGACGTTCGCGCGCCCCAGCACCCGGCTGATGCCTTCTTTCAGGTTCGCGGGGGCCATGCCCACCACGCCCGGAATCTCGTGGGCGATCAGCCCGATAAGCGAGGCGAGGGCCGCCTCGGTGATTTGAATAGAGCCAGTCACAGTAAAGGGCAGTATACCGCCCGCCTGCTCGCTTCATGCCGACCGGTCCGCGCCGGGCCTGCTGTCCGGCGTGCCGGAACCTGCCGGGCGCGGGCCGTGCTGTACTGCGGGCATGCCCCTTGTCCAGAAGTTGGAGCGTGCCGATCTGACCCTCACGTTCGTCGGGACGGCCGACACCGACCGCGTGACCCGCGACCTGAAGCCCGGCGAGGTGCGCCTGCGTGCCCGCCGCGACTCGCACGACGAGGCCGCCGCCCTGACCCCCGCCAGCCCCGACGAGGCCCGCGAGGTCGGCGCGGCCCTGGCGCGACTGGCCCGCGAGCTGCGTGCCGCGTCCGTGCAGGTCGCCGCGACCCCGCACGCCGCCGCGCTGGCCGGGGCCGCCCTGGGCGGGGCGTGGCAGGACACCCGCTACCGCGCGCCCGCCGACCGCCCGGAACTGACCCTGGCCGCCGACGGCCTGGACGGCGCGGACGCTGCTCGCGTGACCGGCCTGCACGCCGGCGTGACCTTCGCCCGCGCCCTGACGGGCGCACCTGCCAACGTCCTGAACCCCGCCACGCTGGCCCGCGAGGCCCGCACCCTGGAACCCCTGGGCCTGGACGTGGACGTCTGGGACGGCGCGGACATCACGGCGCGCGGCATGGGCCTGCTGGCCGCCGTCGCCGCCGGCAGCACGCACGGCCCGCGCCTGATCCGCGTGACCATTCCCGCACGCGGCGAGGCCACGCAGGTGCTGGCCCTGGTCGGCAAGGGCATCACCTTCGACACCGGCGGGTACTCCATGAAACCCCCGGCCGGGATGTACGGCATGAAGAACGACATGGGCGGCGCGGCCGCCGTGCTGGGCGCCATGCGCGCCCTGGCCGACCTGCGCGCCCTCATCCCGGACGGCACCGAGGTCCGCGCGTACGTGGCCGCCGCCGAGAACATGGTCGGCCCGGACGCCATGCGCCCCGGCGACATCTACCGCGCCGCCAACGGCCTGCAGGTCGAGGTCACGAACACCGACGCCGAGGGCCGCCTCGTGCTGGCCGACACCCTGACCGTCGCCTGCCAGGAAGGCGCGACCGAACTCGTGGACCTCGCCACGCTGACCGGCGTGAAGATCAGCGCCCTGGGCAACGACATCGCCGCGCTGTTCAGCAGCGACCCTGCCCTCACCGACCGCCTGAAGGCGGCCGCGCTGGCCGCCGGGGAACCCGTGTGGGAACTCCCGCTGCACCAGCCGTACCTGAAAGCCTTCCAGAAGGGCACGCTGGCCGACCTGAAGAACAGCGACATGGCCCCCGCCGGAGGCAGCATCAAGGCCGCGCTGTTCCTTCAGCAGTTCGTCACCCGCCCCTGGGCGCACCTGGACATCGCCGGGAACGCTGCCCGCGACGAGAACGCCACCGGCTGGGGCGTGGGCACCCTCGTCGAGTACGTGCTGGCTCGCTGAGCCAGGGGAGTGGGCCGGGGGGTGAATGGCCCGCTCCCTGAGCGCCGGGCTACATGCTGGGGTGCAGGCGGCCGCGCAGCATCAGGCGCATGCGCTGGCCCAGGCGTTTGTACGCGGGCGGGGCGTGCCGCGCGCCGAAGTCGACGGTGGCCTCCTCGCTGCCCACGTCATGCCCGTACTTCTGGGTCAGGAAGTACCGGTGGTCCATGATCCACAGGTACAGGTCCGCCTCGGTCCGGCCGGGGAAGCGGGTCATGACGTCGTGCTTCTCGATGTTCTCCACGATGCGGGCGTACATGCGGCGGTACCAGCTCTCGACGGCCTCCTCGAAGGTCACGGGGGGCAGCCCGGCGCGTTCGGGTTTGCGGTCTAGGAAGTACTGGCGGGTGCGGATGTGTTCCAGCAGCCGCTCGTACCGGCCGGGCGTCGTGAAACGGATGTCGCGGTGGTGAGGCACGACCAGGTCGAGGTTGGTGCTTTTCAGGAACTGCGCGTACTCGCCCTTGATGATCAGGTCCTTGAGGGTGTCGTCCTCCTCGGGCGGCACGGCGACGTGCAACTCGATCACGTAGGCGTCGATGTACTTCTGCCCCTGGCGCCGGGCGACGGACACGCGGTGGTTGCCGTCCTTCACGAAGTACAGGTCCCCGACCTTGTACACCTGGATGGGCGGCAGCTCCTTGCCCTGAAGCTGCGCCGAGCGCACCCCGATCCAGCGTTCGTCCAGGTGGCGTTCCTTGGGCAGGTAGTGCCGGTCGAACTCGCGGTAACGGTCCACCGACCCGATGATGTGATCGACCTCGATGGTCTGGAGGCCCCGCTGGAACTCGCCGTCCGGCGCGAGGTGACGGACCCATTCGAAGGGCAGCAGTTCGTTCGGCTGGCGGCGCAGGATGGCCAGCAGGTCCCGGACGTCACCCAGGAAGCGGGCGCGTTCGACTTCGTGCTTGGCCTGATCAAATGCGGACATGGGGCTCAACTCTCCTTGCGCCCGCTGCTGGGCGCGACTGGGCCGGGAGCCTGCCGTCAACGGGGGAAGAGGTCAGGACCCCCGGTCGTGCCTTCAGGATACACCGGCCGGATGGGCTCCCTGTCCCGCAGGGTGCGCCGGGGCTGTCACCTGCCCGTCAGGGGGGCGCGGGCCTATCGGGAAACTTCATGTGCGCCCGCGATGGTGTCCTGCGCCCTGTGCGGGGCGGGGCCGGGCCGTGTTGAATGCGGACATGCTCGGGAAATTCTTCAAGAAACCGGCGGACGACATGGGAGGCCGCGTGCCGCCCGGCCAGACGCTCACGACCCGCTTTCCGGTCCTGACGTACGGCCCCACGCAGCACTACGCGCCGCAGGACGTGGTGATCCGCGTGACCGGACTGGCCGAGGAGAAGACCCTGACCTGGGCGGACCTGATGGCCCTGCCGCAGACCACCCTGACGTACGACATCCACTGCGTGACGCACTGGAGCAAACTGGACACCACCTGGACCGGCGTGCGCGTCGTGGACCTGATGGAGCACCTGCAACTGAAACCCGGCGCGACGCACGTCATGCAGCACTCGGTGGGCGGGTACACCACCAACCTGAGCCTGGAGGACTTCACGCGGCCCGAGAACCTGCTGGCCCACACCTTCGACGGGCAACCCCTGGACGCCGAGCACGGCGGCCCGCTGCGGCTGGTCGTGCCGCACCTGTACTTCTGGAAGAGTGCCAAGTGGCTGACCGGCCTGGAATTCATGGCCGGCGACCGGCCCGGTTTCTGGGAGAAGAACGGCTACCACATGCGCGGCGATCCCTTCATCGAGGAGCGCTACGACGACGACTGAGCGGCCGACGGCAGACGCGGCAGCCGACCTGACCGGTGCGGGCGAGTACCTCGTGCCGGACGTGCTGCGCCCCGGCCTGACGCTGGTGCTCGTCGGCACGGCGCCCAGCCGCATCAGCGCCGCCGCCCGCGCGTACTACGCCAATCCGGGCAACAAGTTCTGGCGCACCCTGCACGCCGTGGGCCTGACCCCCACCCTGCTCGACCCGCAGGAGTACCCCCGGCTGCCGGAGTTCGGGATCGGCCTGACCGACGTGGCCAAACGGCACAGCGGCGTGGACGCCGCCCTGCCCGCCCACGCCTTCGCGCCCGACGAACTGCGCGGCAAGCTGCGCCGCGACCGGCCACGCCTCGTGGCGTTCACGAGTAAACGCGGCGCGGCCGAGACGCTCGGCGTACCGACCGCCCGCCTCCCGTACGGCCCGCAGCTGGACCCACTGGAAGGCGCGGAGGTCTGGGTGCTGCCCAGCACCAGTCCACTGGCGCACTCTCACTTTGTGCTGGAACCCTGGCAGGCACTCGCGGCGCGGGTCGCCGCCCTGCGCCGCGACCCGCCCGACCCCACCCGGCCCTAAGCCGTTGCAGTCAGGGACGCTGCGCCAATATGCGCGGGTGGACAGGCGGGCCGTCTGGGAGAATGCGCCGCATGACCCGCTCCTTCGCCGTGGACCTCCGGGGCCTGATCGACCTGCTCAGCGAACACCTGTACGCCGGGCCGGAAGTGTACGTCCGTGAACTCATGCAGAACGGCGTGGACGCCATCCGCGCCCGCACCGACCTGGGCGGCGCCTTCAGCCCCGCCCTGACCTTCGACGTGCAGGAGGGCCGCCTGACCTTCACCGACAACGGCGTGGGCCTGTCCCCGGACGACATTCACACCTTCCTGGCGACCATCGGCCGGTCCTCCAAGCGCGGCAGCGTGGAATTCATCGGTCAGTTCGGCATCGGGCTGCTCGCCTGCTTCCTGGTCAGCGAGGAGATCGAACTGGTGTCCCGCTCGGCACGCGGCACGCCGCCCGTGCGCTGGGTGGGCCGCGCGGACGGCTCGTACACCCTGCTGACCGGCCAGGACGCCGCGCTGCCGGACGGGCCGGTCGGCACGCAGATCACCCTGCGCGCCCGCCCGGACCGCGCCGCGTTCCTGCTGCCCGACCGGGTGGCCTCCTGGGCCGCCGAGTACGGCGCGCTGCTGCCCTACCCCGTCACCCTGGTCGGTCCCGCCGGGTCTGTGTCCCTGAACGCCACGGGCGCGCCCTGGCTGGACCACTCGCGCGGTGAGGAGGCCCGCCGCGCCGCGACGCTCGCGTACGGCGAGGCGCTGCTGAACGCCCCCCCGCTGGACTTCGTGGACGTGAACACCCGCGCCGGGGCCGTGCGTGGCGTGGCGTTCATCCTGCCCTGGACCCCCAGCCTGGACGCCCGCGGGCACCACCGGGTGTACGTGCGGCACATGCTGCTCTCGGAACAGGAGGAGCAGCTGACGCCCCGCTGGGCGTTCTTCGTGAAGACCGTACTGGACGCCGGGACGCTGCGTCCCAACGCCGCCCGCGACGCCCTGCGCGACGACGCCGACCTGCACGCCGCCCGCGAGGAGATCGCCGGGACGCTGCGCGACTGGCTGCTGCGGCTGGCGCGCGAGCAGCCGGGCCGCCTGCGGGAACTGATCACGCTGCACTACCTGAGCATCAAGGCGCTGGCCGCCGAGGACGACGGCTTCCTGACGCTGTTCCTGCCGTGGCTGCCGTTCGAGTCCAGCGCCGGCCGGCAGACGCTGCCGGAACTGCTGGAACGCAGCGGTGGGGAACTGCGTTTCGTGGCGGACCTGAACCTGTACCGGCAGGCGGCGCAGCTCGCGGCGCCCGGCGGGCCGCCCGTCATTCACGCCGTGTACACCTACGACCACACCCTGCTGGAACGCTACGGCGCCCTGAACCCGCAGGTGCGCGTCACGCGCCTGAGCGCCGCCGATCTGGTGCAGGACCTCGCGCCGCCCACCCCGGCCGAACGCCGCGCGACCGCCACGCTGCTGGCCGCCGCGCAGGACACCCTGGCCCCGCTGGACGCCGGGGTGCGCCTGAGTCACTTCGAACCGGCCGCGCTGTGCGCCATGGCCTTTCCCGGCGCGCAACGCGACCTGCACCTGACCCGGCAGGCCGTCGGGCCGTCCGGCGGGCTGTGGGCGGACCTGCTCGACGACCTGAGGGACGTGAGCGGCGACAGCTACGCCATGGACGTCCACTTCAACCTGAACCACCCGCTCGTGCAGCGGGCCGCGCACCTGCCCGACGGGCCGCTGCTGCGCCGCGTGCTGGGCATGCTGTACGTGCAGGCCCTGCTGCTGGGCCACCACCCCCTGACCGCGCGGGAACTGGAACTGCTGAACGGCGGTCTGCTCGACCTGATCGGCGCCGCCCTCGGCGACCCGGACGCCAGCCGTCCCGCCCCGCACCTGAACTGACCGCCCCCGACCCACACCACACCCCGAGGAGTCCACCATGACCCACACCACCCTTGAAGAGGCGCAGAACCTCCCGCACGGCCCACAGCGCCTCGCCCTCGTCGAGGAGGCCGTCCGTCAGGCCGACCTGAGCGGCGACGGCGAGGCCGCCTACGAGGCCCGCAAGGAACTGATCTCCTCGGCCAACTATGCCGGGCAGAGCGAGAAGATGCTCGTCGCGTTCGCCTGGTGCCGCGCGTACCTTGACGAGCACGAGGCCGAACTGGGCGCCTGGGAACAGCGCGGCCTCGCCTGGTACCACAAGTGGGTGCTGATCGCCACGCACCACTTCCCGCAGATTCCGCTCGAACGCATCCAGAACCTGCACCGCGACTACGCCGACCGCATCCGCGCCCTCGGGGCCGGCGGGGGCACCGTGCCGTACTTCGACCTGCAACTCGCGCTGCACCGCGGCGACGTGAACGGCGCGCGCACCGCCTTCAACATCTGGCAGTTCGCGCGGCGCGACCACCTGAGCGACTGCCCCGCCTGCGAGGCGCAGACCATCGCCGACTACCACGAGTTCACCGGGGACGACGCCGGGTGCGCCGCGCAGGTGCAGCGCATGCTGGACCGCGGCATGAGCTGCTCGCACATCCCGCACTCCACGCACGGCATGGTCCTCCCGGCCCTGATCCGCCTGGGCCGCTGGGACGAGGCGCGCCGCCACCACGAACAGGGCCGCGACCTCGTGGCGGGCGACCCGGACCACGTGACCGCCCAGGCCCGCCACCTGGAGTACCTGAGCCTGACCGACCTGAGCGCCGCGCAGGACTGGTACGCCCGGCACGTCGGCTGGGCCGAACGCACCACCGAACTCGACACCCGGCTCGACTTCCACCTCGCGGCGGCCCTGCTGTTCAGCGGCCTGCGGGCCGCCGGTCAGGACACCCTCACCCTGACCCTCCCGCAGGACCTGCCCGGCCACCGCCCGGACGGCAGGTACGCAGCCCATGAACGATTCGAGCGTCACGCCGGGGCCGCCCGGACCCTCGCGCAGGCGTTCGACGCCCGCAACGGCCTGCCGTACCACGCCCACCGGCTGGAACGCACCCTGGCCCTGGCGGACCTGCCGCGCCCCACGCCCGCCTGACCCTCCCCTCGGCCGTGTCGCAGTCGGGAACGGCCGGGTCGGACGGCGCGTACTGTGGAGTATGGCGTCCCGCACCCCCACCTCCCGTCCGTCAGGCCCGGCCCGCCGCGTCGTGAGTGGCGCGGCCGGAGCGGCCCGCACCCTGGTCCGCGCAGCCCGCCGGGATCCGGCCGGCCCGACCGACCCCTGGGCGACGGGCGCGGCCCTGCAACCCACGGTGCGCCGCGCCGGGAGTCTGCTGGCCCTGACCGTGATCGGGTTTCTGGTTCTGGGCGTCCTGGTCCCGCTGGCGGTCCTGCTGGGCATCGGCGTGGCGACCGGCAGCGACGTGGCCGGCTGGCTGCTGGCACTCGTGCTGGCGCTGCTCGTGGCGTTCGGCGTGTGGGTGTTCAGGCGCGTCCGCACCCTGACCCGCCCCGCGCCGGTGACGCTGGACGCCGCCGCGCCGCCCGAGGAGTGGACGCTGCTGGAAACGTTCCGGCAGCACGAGCGCCGCCTGCCCAGCCCCGCGCGGCCCGCGCTGCAATCCGCCGTGCAGGCCACCCGTGAGGCCCTGCGCGTCACGAGCGGCGGCACCCTGACCCGCGACGCCTTCGACGCCCGGCAGGCCGCCCGCGAGGACCTGCCCGAGCTCCTGATGGCCTGGCAGAGCGGCCCGCGCCGCCCCGAGGACCTGACCCGCGAACTGCAGCTCATCGAGACCCGCATGCGGCAGGTCACGCGGGCGCAGGCCGCCGCGCAGGACCGCGAGGCGCAGGCCCGCCGCCGTTACCTGAGCGGCAAACTCAGACCAGACCCGGCCGACACCGACCCGCCCGTCTGAACATGAGCGCGGCCTGCACGTCAGCCCAAGAAACGGTCTGCGACCCCTCAAGCCGCTCCGTCAGGGAGAACACCTTCCGGCCAACCACACCGGACCAGCATGGGACCCATGAAGCGCCGCGCCCTGCTCACCCTCCTGCTGGCCGCCGCCCTGACCGCCCCCGCCACCGCCCAGGACAGCGTTCCCGCCGACCCGGCCGGGGACGCCGAGGCCAGCCTGACCGACGACCTGACCGACGACCTGAACGCCGACTTCGACCCGGGGGTCCTCGCCGCGACCGACCCGGCCCAGCGGACCCTGGACGCCGTTCCCGCGCGGCGCGTCGTGCGGCCGGGCCTGACCGTTCCCGGCACGCCCAGCCGCCTGAACGCCAGCGTCACGGTCCGGTACGGGCCGGACACGCCGTCCGCGGTGCTGCTGCTGATGCCCGGATACCTGGGCGGCGCCGGCAGCTTCGACCGGCTGGCCCGGCAGATCGTGCTCCTCAACCCCCGCTGGGCCGTGTGGGCCGTCGACCGCCGCAGCAACCTGCTCGAAGACCACACGGCGCTGCTCGGCCGCGACGTCCCCACCCTGCAACGCCTCGTCCGTGCAGGCGTGGACGTGCGCGCCCCCGCCAGCCTGACCTTCATGAAGGACTGGGGCCTGGACACCACCCTGCGCGACTGGCGGGCCGCCGTGCTGGAAGCCCGCAAACTCACCCCGAACGTCTTCCTGGGTGGGCACTCCATGGGCGGCACCCTGGCCGGCCTGTACGCCGCGTACGATTTCGGCGGCGCGGCCGGGGAACGCGACGTGCGCGGCCTGATCATGCTCGACGGCCTGCCCGGCCTGATGAGCGGCCCGCCCCTGACCCCCGACGAGTACGCGCAGGCGGCCCGCAACCCACTGGGACCGCTGCCCGGCCTGAACGGCCTGACCCGCGACCCCTACGTGGACTCGGTGGTGTTCAGCCCGAAACTCGCCAGTCGCGCCGCTGCGCAGGCCCGCCTCGCCGCGCTGGCCCCGGACGCCCCCGCCCCGACCGGCGGCCTCACCCCCTACCCCGCCACGAACCTCGCCGCCGCCATGACGCAACTCGAGCAGCGGTACGCCCTGCTGCCGTTCCTGGCCCTGAGGACCGGCCGCGCCACGAACGCCAGCGAGGCCCCCAACCTGGGCGCCCGCCTGCTGGGCGCCGCCTTTCCCGGCGCGGGCGACGCCCGCTGGATCATCGGCCCGCAGGACCCCGTCCGCCCGGTCGGCTGGGAAACGGACCCCGCCGCGCCCACCAATCCGCAGGACTTCGCGCGGCGCTTCCTGACCCCGCTGAGCGATTACAGCGAGTGGTACTTCCCGAACCGCCTGACCCTGGACCTCGCCGCGGCCCGCACCGGCACGCGCGGCACGCCCTTCGAGCAGACCCTGCCGGTCTGGCACGGCCGCCCGCTGCGGGTGCCGGTCCTCGGAATCGCCGCCGCCCGGGGGGTCACCAGCGAGGCGCAGTACCGCGAGTACGCCGCGGCCACCCAGGCGGCCCTCACCACCCGCACCCTGCCCGGCGCCGCGCACCTGGACATCACGGTGGCGCGCGGCGATCAGGTGGCCCGCTGGATTACCGGCTGGATGCAGCCCCTGACCCGCTGAACGCCCACGCGGATAAGCAGGCGCAGGCCCCGCCGCCCCCCCCGCCCGGAGTGACCTGGCAACGTGTCCCCAGGGATACGGACTGCCGTTTGTTTCGCCGACAATCCGGAACTTCACCGGATTGCCGACTCCACGCCCGGAACCCGCCCAGCTCCTCCTCTGCGGAGCAGCTCTCCGAGTCGCATCCGCTCGGATTGAATGGCTTTATAAGCCATTCAATCGGAGTCCGTATGAGCGGGTGCCGGTTCAGTCGAGGTCTATGAAGTCTCCGTCCCCGGCGTTCAAGTACTGCTCGATGTAGCGCAGGTACCCCTGCCGTCCGGCCTCGCGCGTCCAGGTTTTCACGCTGCTGCGCAGGCGGCCCAGGCCCAGCCGGAGCTCCTCGGCACTGGGGTGCTCGCCCGGCTGCGCCAGCAGGGTGGTCAGGTTGCGCAGCGCGGCGTCGTGCACCTCGGCGCGCAGGCCGTCCAGCTTGCCGGGCCTGAACGGGTGGTTCGTCGCCTCGGCCCGGTAGCGGCGCATCAGTTCCTCGAAGGCGCTGTCCACCTGCGCGTCCGTCAGGTCCGGATGCTCGCCGTACACGCCGAGGACCGCGAGTTCCACGGTCATCAGGTACGGCAGCAGGCGGTCGTCCGGGACGCTCATTTCAGTTTCGCCTGCAGGTACGCGGTCAGTTCGCTGATCTTCACGCGTTCCTGCGCCAGCGTGTCGCGGTCACGGACGGTCACGGTGTCGGTCAGGCTGGCATCCTCGCCCTTGCCGACGGTGTCGAAGTCCACGGTGACGCAGTACGGCGTGCCGACCTCGTCGTGGCGGCGGTACGCCTTGCCGATGTTCCCGCTGTCCTCCAGCAGAATGCGGCCCAGGCCGAGTTTCTGCAGGTCGTTCTTGATGCTGCGGGCCAGATCCACCAGTTCCGCCTTGTTGCGCGCCAGCGGAATGACGGCCACCTTGATCGGCGCGAGGTGCGGCTTCAGTTTCAGCACGATGCGCTCGTTCCCGTTCTCCAGCGTCTCCTTCGTGAACGCCTCGCTCAGGACGGCCAGCAGGGCGCGGTCCACCCCGGCGGACGGCTCGATCACGAACGGCACGACCGGCTTGTTCGTCTCCGGGTGCGGGATGGTCAGCTTGGCGATGGAGTCCAGGTTCTCCTCGACGTTCGCCACCAGTCCCAGCTCGCTCTGGTTCTTGGTGTGGCTGCCCAGGTCGTAGTCGCTGCGGTTCGCGATGCCCTCGATCTCCTCGTGCCCCAGGGTGGGGTAGTCGTACATCAGGTCGTACGTGCGCTTGGAGTAGTGCGCCAGGTCCTCCTTCGGCACGTCCAGAATCTCGATCTTGCTGCGCGGCACGCCCTGCGCCTCCCACCAGCTCAGGCGCTGTTCCAGCCAGTGCTCGTGCCACTCCTCGTCCGTGCCGGGCGTGCAGAAGAACTCGATTTCCATCTGCTCGAGTTCCCGCACGCGGAAGATGAAGTTGCGGGGCGTGATCTCGTTCCGGAAGGCCTTGCCGATCTGCGCGATCCCGAACGGCAGGCGGCGGCTGGTGGAGTCCACGACGTTCTTGAAGTTCGTGAAGATCCCCTGCGCCGTCTCGGGCCGCAGGTAACCGTAACTCTCGTCATCCGCGACCGGGCCGATGGTCGTCTTGAACATCATGTTGAACGGCTTGGGCTCGGTCCAGTCGCCCACCTCACCGCTGAACGGGTCGCGCACGCCTGCATCCTTCAGCGCCTGCGACGCCTGCGCCGGATTGGCGTTCAGGGCCGCCACGACCGCCGGGAAGTTCTCGGCGCTCTCACCCATCGCGGCCGCCACTTTCGCGATCACGTCGGCCTTCTGGTCCTTCACGAGATGATCGAGGCGGTACCGCTTGTTGTTCTTCCTGTTGTCGATCATCGGGTCGCTGAAGGTCGCCTCGTGCCCCGAGTGGCGCAGCACCTGCCGGTGCATGATGATGCTGGCGTCCAGGCCCTCCATGTCGTCACGCTCGTACACGTTGGAACGCCACCACGCGGCCTTGATGTTGTTCTTCAGTTCCACGCCCAGCGGGCCGTAATCGTAGAAGCCCTGAAGGCCCCCGTAGATCTCGCTGCCCTGAAAGATGAATCCACGGCGTTTACACAGGCTGACGAGTTCTTCCATCGAAGTTGCTGGCATACGTGCTCCTTTTCGTGCGGGTACAGGAAAACGCCCCAGACGGCGGCCTCTTTCCGGCACTCGCTCGTCTGGGGACGCATGAAGTCACGCGCGGTTCCACCCCAGTTCCGGTCACCGCCCTCCGCGGCCCGACCGGCACTTTTGTGTCTGTTTCAGCTCCCCGCCGCCCTTCCCGCGCCGCCTGACCGCCCGACTCTCACCGTCACGGGCTCGCTCTGTGGTGGCACCTGCGCGGTACTCCTGCGGATCAACACCTGCCGCCCAGTGTGCGCCGCGACAGGGGAGAGGGTCAAGGGTCACGTCTGACCGACCCGACCTGGGCTGCGCGTCGTATCCTGTACGTTATGCCTGTTGCGGAATCCCGTCCGGAAACACACCCGGATTTTGAACTTGAATGTGAGCACCTGTCCCAGACGGTCTCGGCCATGATCCGCCAGATCGAGTTCTGGGAGGACCGGGACCGGCAGATGGGCGCGGACCTGGAAACCAGCATCATCCTGGGTGATCAGGCCGAGGAGTTCGCGGCGCTGCTCTCGCCGCACGTGCACCAGCCGTACTTCGGGAGCCTGAAGGTGCGCGTGGCGGGCCGCGAGCAGACGCTGTACGTCGGCAAGCACGGCTTCCGGGACGTGAAGGGACCGTACTCCGTGGTCAGCTGGGACAGCGAGGTGGGCAGCCTGTTCTACTCGGACGCGCTCGGCTGGACGCCCCGCCGGGGCAGCGCCGGGGTCATCAAACGCCGCCGGCAGCTGGACGTGCACAGCAAGAAACTGCTGCGCGTGACCGACCTGTACGACGACGAGCACGGCGGCGACACCGGCGGCCGCGAGGAGGTGCTGCTGCGCCGCCTGCAGGAGGACAGCACCGCCGGGATGCGTGACGTGGTCGAGACCCTGCAACCCGAGCAGAACGCCGCCATGCGCGCCCCCGCCGGGACGCCCGTGATCATTCAGGGCGCGGCGGGTTCCGGGAAGACCACCATCGGCTTCCACCGCCTGACCTGGATGACCAACCCCGACCGGGGCGTGCACCGCGCCCGCCCGGAGGCGTGCATGGTCCTGATGCCCAACCGCGTGCTGGCCGCGTACGCTGCGCGCATCCTGCCGGAACTGGGCATCGAGCGGGTCGTGGTGACCACCCCGGAAGCCTGGGCGACCGGCCTGCTGGGGCTGGAGAAACTGGAGGTCACGGACCGCACCCTGAGCCTGCTGCTGACCGACCGGGACAACACCCGCCGGGCGCTCGCGTGGCGCAAGGCGAAACTGCTGGGCGACGCCCGCATGCTGGACGTGGTCCGCACGCACCTGTGGGGCAAGTTCAACGCGGGCCTCGCCGGGCAGAGCATCCGCGAGAGCATCGAGGTGCGCGGGCGCGAACCGGTCACGCTGCACTTCACCGAGGCGGAACTGGCCGCCATGCTGCGCGACGTGTTCGCCGCCGACCCCCTGGCCGGATACCGCGCCGGGATGCGCCGCGCCATCGAGACCGAGGCCCTGTCGCGCCTGAACGTCCCGGAAGGTGAGGAGGCGGGCGTGCTGCGGCAACTGTCCGCGCCGCTCACGACCTTCCTGGGCCGCGTGTTCGCCTCGACCACGCCCATCACCGAGGCCCGCCGCCTGCTGGGCAGCGCCGAGTCCCTGGCCGCCAGCGGCCTGCTGACCGACCGTGAGATTCAACTGCTGCTGACCGACCCGCTCAGCGGCATTCCCACGCCGCGCCGCGCGAACGCGGACGTCACCGAACTGCCCGTCATGCTGGCCGTGCAGGCCTTCACGGGCGGCATCGGGCGACTGGACGGCCGCACCCTGGAACCCTTCGATCACGTGGTGCTGGACGAGGCGCAGGACTACTCGCCGCTGCTGTACGCGCTGCTGGGCCGCGCCACCCGCCCCGGTCACATCACGGCGCTGGGCGACCTGAACCAGGGCATGCACGGCTACAAGGGCCCCAGTTCCTGGGAGGCCGTGCAGGCGCAACTGCCGGGCGCGCAGGTGCTCACGCTGGGCCGCACGTACCGCTCGACGCGGCAGATCACGGAACTCGGGGCGCGGATCGCCGCGACGTACAACCGCGCCGCCGCCGTGCAGGGCGTGGACCGCGACGGCGCCGACGTGCAGCGCTACGTGGCCCCCGCCGACGCCCCGCACGGGGAACTGCCGCTGATCGCGCAGGCCGTCAAGGAAGCGCAGGCCGCCGGTCACAAGAACATCGCCATCGTCACGCGGCGCGGCGTAGACGCCGACCGCCTTGCCGAGGCCCTGCGGGAATTCGACACGGACGCCCAGCCCATCACCACCCAGGAGCACCGCTTCCGGGGCGGACTGGTCATCCTGCCCGTGAACCTCGCCAAGGGCCTGGAATTCAGCGCCGCCATCGTCGCCAGCGCCAACGCGCAGACGTACGACGAGAGCACCGAGTACGAACGCCGCCTGCTGTACGTCTCGGCCAGCCGCGCCCTGCACTGGCTGGGACTGGTCAGCGCCGGCGAATTGCACCCGCTGATCGCCTGAACGTCAAGGCTTCCGTACGCAACGTTCATCCCCATCTGGTCGCTCGTACGGCACAGTGACGGCATGAGCGACGATCAGAAGACCACCGGCCAGGGCGGCCTGCCGGACGACGCCGGGAACGGCATGAGCGAACGCAGCGGCCACTCCGACGAGTCGGGCACGGGCGCGCAGGATACGCCCCTGGGCAGCGGTGCGCCCGCCACGCCCGGCGCGGTGCCGGAAGATCAGGCGTCCGGGACCGGCACGACCTTCGGCACGGACCCGGACGACGACCAGCGCCCCTGACCCCCACCTGCCTTCCGGGCCTCCGCCACCTTTCGGGCGGGGGCCTTTCCCGTACACTGATCGGCTGATGAGCGCCCCTGTCCGCCCACCCCTGACGCTGTCCGTCGCGCCCATGATGGACTGGACGGACCGGCACTGCCGGGTCTTTCACCGCACCCTGACCCGCCGGACGCTGCTGTACACCGAGATGGTCACGACCGGCGCGATCATCCACGGGGACCGCGACCGGCACCTCGGCTTCGACCGGGCCGAGCATCCGGTGGCGTTGCAGCTGGGCGGCAGTGACGCCGCCGCGCTGGCCGAGTGCGCCCGCATGGGCGAGGACTTCGGGTACGACGAGATCAACCTGAACTGCGGCTGCCCCAGCGACCGCGTGAGCAGCGGCTCGTTCGGCGCGTCCCTGATGGGCACGCCGGACACCGTGGCCCGCGCCGTGGAGGCCATGCGCGCCGCGACGCGCCTGCCCGTGACCGTCAAGCACCGCATCGGCATCGACGACCTCGACAGTTACGATCACCTGACGACCTTCGTGCGGACGGTGGAGGCCGCCGGGTGCGACACGTTCATCGTGCACGCCCGCAAGGCGTGGCTCTCGGGCCTGTCCCCGAAGGAGAACCGCGAGATTCCGCCGCTGCGCTACGACGTGGTGCGGCAGCTGAAGGCGGACTTCCCGCACCTGACGGTCGTCCTGAACGGCGGCGTGCTGACCCTGGACGCCGCGCAGGACGCGCTGGCCTGGGCGGACGGCGTGATGATCGGCCGCGCCGCGTACCAGGACCCGTTCATCCTGGCCCGCGCCGACCAGGACGTATTCGGCGAGAGTACCAAGCCCGTCACGCGCCGCGAGGCCATCGAGGCCTTCGTGCCGTACGTGGCCGCGCAACTGGAGGCGGGCCAGCCGCTGCCGCGCATGATGAAACACACCCTGGGCCTGTTCGCCGGTCAGCCCGGCGCCCGCCACTGGAAACGCACCCTGAGTGAGCAGGGCCACAAACCCGGCGCCGGCCTGGAAGTCGTGCGGGCCGCGCTGGAAGGCGTGCCCGCCGAGGTCCTCGACGCCCGCCCCGGCGTGACCGAACCCCAACCCGCCTGACCGCACCTGGAAGACAGCAGGGCGACACCGGCATTCCGCGTGTCGCCCTGTTCAGTAGGCTCAGGCTGTGCCCACTGTTTCCTGTCTCCTCAGCCCCGGCGGGTGAAGTCCGGGCTTTCCGGCAGCGCCCGGATCCACGTGGCGATGATGTCCGTGCAGGCCTTCACGTCGCGCTCGTCGACCATCTCGCTGGGGGAGTGCATGTAGCGGTTTGGGATGCTGACGACGGCGCTGGGCACCCCGGCCCGCACCAGGGTCAGGGCGTCGGCGTCCGTGCCGGAATAGCGGCCGGCGGCGCTGAGCGTGAAGGGAATCCCGGCTTCGCGGGCCGCGTCGGTCATCTGGCGGGTGATGACGGGGCTGACCATCGGCCCGACCGTGAGGTTCGCGCCGGACCCGAAGGGGGCCACGCCGTACTTCTTCTCGCTGACGCCCGGCTGCTTGGTCTCGTGCGTGACGTCCACCGCGACCCCCGCAATGGGGTCGAGGCGGTAGCCGCCGACCTGCGCGCCGAAGCAGCCGATCTCCTCCTGGCTGGTGCCGACGGCCACCACGCGGTACTTCAGGTCGTGGTCCTTCAGGGCGCGCAGGGCTTCCAGCACGATGAACGCGCCCACGCGGTTGTCGAGCGCGCGGCTCACGACGCGCGTGCCGACCATGATGGGGCCCTGCTCGATCACGCCGTACGTGCCGACCGGAATCAGGCTCTGCACCTCCTCCTTCGGGAGGCCCACGTCGATCCAGAGGTCTTCCAGCTTGCTGGCCTTGCTGCGCTCGTCGGCTTCCATGACGTGAATGGCCTTCTTGCCGATCACGCCGATCACGTCCCCGCCGGGCGCGAGCAGGCGGATGCGCTGCCCGACCAGCACCTGCGGGTCCCAGCCGCCCACCGGCAGCACCGCCAGGAAGCCGTCGTCGTTCACGTGCGACACGATCAGCCCGATCTCGTCGAGGTGGCCCATCAGGGCAATGGCGGGCGCGTCTTCCGGGCCGATCTCGGCGTAGGCGTTGCCGTAGTGGTCCTCGCTGGTCCGCGCGAAGGTCGCGGCCTCTTTCAGCCACACGTCGGCGGCGCGGCGTTCCAGGCCACTGGGGGCCGCCACTTCAAGCAGGCGGAACAGGAATTCACGGTTGATGTCGCTCACAGGGCCGAGTCTACGCCGCGCCCGTTATTCTGGGCCGCATGTATTCACCCAGCCGCTCCGAAGGGCCGGACAGTGCCTTTCCCGACATTCAGGTGCAGGTGCAGAGCCGCTACCTGCCCGAGCACAGCACCCCGGAGCGGCACCTGTTCGTGTACGTGATCCGCATCGAGAACCGCAGCGACCTGACCTGGCAGCTGCTGGCACGCCACTGGGACATCATGGACGCCACGGGCCGCGTGACCCGCGTGGACGGGGAGGGCGTCGTCGGAGAGCAGCCGGTCCTGGCGCCGGGCGGGACCTTCGTGTACGACTCGTTCGTGACGCTCGACGCCGCGCCCGGGCACATGGGCGGCCACTACGTGATGCAGGACGCCTGGGGGTCGCAGGTGCAGGTGCCGGTCCCGGCCTTCGCCCTGAGCCTGCCGGGCCGGACCCTCAACTGAACAGGTCTTCCACCGGCCGCTGCTCCGGGTCAAGCAGTTGATGCACCGCCTCGGGCGTCAGGTCGTTCAGGTTCACGGGCACCGCCCGGCCCGAGAAGCGAAGGCCGCGCGCCTCGCAGCCCTGAAGCATCTGCTCCCACAGCGCCTCGTAGTCCGCCAGGGTGACGGTCCCGCCGTCCTCGCGTGACACCAGGCCCATGACAGCCCAGGTGCTGGCCTCGAAACTCACTCCCGGGTGTCCGTGATCATTCATGGCCGCATGGTCGCACCGCGCGTCTGTCCGGCACGTCACAGGTGGGGGGGGCGCTGTGAAATTCACGACGTTGGCCGCTCCCCGGTGCGATCCGGACTCCGTCTGGTTCGCCGACCATCCGGAACTTCACCGGGTGGCCAGCGCCACCTCCGGAGGGGCGTTTCTCTCCTTCTCTGCGGAGCAGCTCTCCGAGTCGCATCCGCTCGGATTGAATGGCTTACAAAGCCGTTCAATCGGAGTCCGTATGAGAGGTGCGTTCAGGCCTGCGGCATCTCCGCCTCGACCAGGGTGCCGTGACCGGGGCTGGACAGCACGCGGTACAGGCCGCCGCGCGCCTCGACCCGCTCGCGCATCTGCAGCAGGCCCAGCCCGCCGGCGCTGCTGACCCGGCCCGTCACCTGCTCCGGGTCGAACCCGGCGCCGTCGTCCTGCACGCGCAGCGTCACGCGCGATCCGCCGTGCAGGGTCACGCGGACCTCCTGAGCGCGGGCGTGCTTGGCGACGTTGTTCAGGCTTTCTTGCAGGATACGGAACACCACCGCCTCGTCCCCGGGCGACAGGTGCACGTCGCCGCTGATGTCCAGCGTGGCGCGCAGTCCGTTCTGCTCGCCGAAATCCAGCACGTAGCGCCGCACGGTCTCCAGCAGCCCGTAGCGTTCCAGGTCGATGGGACGCAGCGCGAAGATCGAGCGGCGCACCTCGCGGATCTGTTCGCGCAGCAGGGTCGTCGCGGCCCGCACCTCATGTTCCGCCCGGGCCGGGTCGCTGTGCACCTGCCGGGCCACCACGTCCAGTTTCAGGGCCGCGAACGCCAGGGACTGCGCCACCCCGTCGTGAATCTCGCGGGCAATCCGGGCGCGTTCGTCACTGATGGCCAGTTCCTCGGAGTACAGGTACGCCCGCGCGTTCCGGACCGCCAGGGTCGCCTGCCCGGACATCAGGGCCAGCAGCGACACGCGCGCGTCGTCGAAGGCGCTCGGGCGGGCGTCTCCGAGCATCAGCACGCCCACCAGTCCCTCGTCGTCCCGCATGGGGATGCCCAGCACGCTGCGGGCGTCCGGGAAGACCTCGCCGGCGTCGTCGGCCGTGGTGATCAGCGGCCCGTCCGCCTGCGCGACCCGCAGCGCGAACGGCGGCGCGATCCCGCCGCCCCGCACCTCGCCCTGCCGGTCCTGCGCGTACTCCAGTCGCAGCACGCCGTCCTGATCGGTCAGGAACACCGCGCGGGCCTCGGCACCCACCCGGTCGGCCATGGTGCGCGTGATGCGCGAGAGCAGGCGCCGCATGTTCCGCTCGGCGCGGATGCTCTGATCCACCGAGTACAGCGTCATCAGGTCCAGCGTCCGCTGCCGCACGGCCTCCACGCCGCGCGCCACCTCGGCCGCCAGCGCCTGCGCCAGCGACTCGGTGTCCGGGGTGGGCGGCGAATCGAAGTGCAGCGCCAGCGCCCCCCCACCCGGAATGGACACCCGCAACGGGAACAGCGCCGCGCTGGGCGCCGACAGCAGCGTCTCGCCGCGTGCCGAGCCGCTCAGGCCCCCCGGCACGGTCAGGGTCGCGTGGGTCGCGCCGGTCACGCGGACCGCGCCGCGCGCCGCGACATCCAGCACCGCGCCCATGTCCGCGGCGTCCGTCAGGTCCCGCATCAGGGCCTGCACCGCGCCCAGCTGCGCGTGCGACGCCCGCAGCTGCCCGTACAGGTCCCGCAGTTCCCGTTCGGCCCGTTCGCGGGCGCGGGTGCCCTCGGCGATCCACTCCACGCTGAAGTACGTCACGGCCGGCCCCACCAGCCCGTAGAACAGCAGGTGCGCCCACAACTCCTGCCCGCCCGGCAGCAGCGAGATCAGGAACTCCACCGCGCCCACCACCAGCACGATCAGGGGCGGCAGCACGTTCCGGACGACCTTCACGCGGTCCGACAGCCGGAACGCGCCCGGCAGGTCCGCCGGGGGCAGCGTGCCGGACTCCTCGGCCGGCAGCGCCGGCACGCTCAGGTCGTCCGCGCCAGCCGCGGCGGGACCGGCCGCGTGGCGTGGGGTGTTCAGGGGACCGTCAGGGAGGGGCGGCGCGGGGGCGTCCGGCATGCCGGCAGTCTAGAGCAGCGCTCCCCGCGAACACCGCGGCAACCCACCCCAGGCGGCGGGCCTACCCGTCCTGCCCGGCGTCCTGCGGGGCGGGTTCAGCCGCGGGAAGGGAGTCACCGGCGGGCGGGCGGGCCTCGACCGTGCCGCGCGCCGCGGCGTCCCCGACCTTCCAGTGCACCTGTCGCAGCAGGCCGCGGAACAGGCGGGTCTCGGCGCTGGTCATCAGGGCGCGGTCCAGCATCGCGCGCCACAGCCGCAGCGTGTGCCGCGCCCGCACCGCGTCGGTGTACCCGATCAGGCGCATGGTCTCGTGCAGGTGCCCGTACATGGACTCCATCTCCTCGCGCGTGGCGGTCTTGCGGGTCCGTTCCGGCTGTTCATCCACGCCCTGCAGGAACTCGTAGCACACCAGCAGGACCGCCTGCGCGAGGTTCAGGCTCGCGTAATCCCCGGTCGGAACGCGCACCGTCACCTGACACTGCTCCAGGTCACTGTTGATCAGCCCGGTCTCCTCCGGCCCGAACACCAGGGCCGGCGCCGCCGCCGCACGCACCAGCGGGCGCACCTGCGCCGGATGCTGCGGGGCCGGGAGGTCCGCGCGGATGCGGGCGCTGGTGCCCACGCTCAGGTCCCGGTCGGCCAGCGCCTCCCGCAGGGTCGGGTACACGCGCGCGCCGCGCAGCAGATCGGCGGCGTGCACGGCCATCGCCACCGCCTGCGAATCCAGGTGATCGCAACGCGGCGCGACCAGCCGCAGGTCGTGCGCCCCCATGTTCAGCATGGCGCGCGCCGCCGAACCGATATTGCCGGGAGTTTTGGGAGAGACAAGGACAACGGCCAGATTCACAGCCGGGATGTTAGCGCGCCGCGCCCCCCGCACACGGTGAGCCGGAACCGCTCCCGCCCCTCAGGGAAACGCCAGGATCGGCGTTTCGTCGGCCACGTGCAGTCCCAGCCGCAGGTCGTGCGCGAGTTCCTCCGGCGTGTCCCCCCAGGAATCCACGCTGACCCGCGTGATCCCACCCGCCCGCAGGCGCGCGTTCACGGCGTTCAGCAGCGCCGCGCGGAGGTTCGTGTGCCGCCACGCCACCGTCACGCCCGGCGCGTCCACCCGGCCCAGGCCGTCCTCGATGGCCGCGCGGCACACGCCCACGCCCCGCCCGGCAGCGTCCAGCGCGACCACGCTCAGGTGCGAATCGAATCCGCCCGCGCCGTCCTGCGCGGCCTCCGGCGCGGCCGCGTGATGCCCGACGCGGTCCTCGAACGCCGCGAGCGCCTCCAGCCGCGCCGCCGCCCCCACCTCCGACAGGGGGCGCAGCGTCACGCCGTCCGGGGCGTCCACGTGACGGTACGGCACGCGGCCCTCCAGCCGCCGGTACGCGCCCACCTCGCGGAACCCCGCCTCGATCAGGGCTTCCGGCGGAAACAGGTGCCCCTCCGCGAAGGCGTACACCCGCCCGCACCGTTCCCACGCGGCGCGCGCCAGGGCCGCCGCGACCTCGGCCCGGCGCGGCCCGCCGAACACCCCCCCCAGCAGTTCCGACCCGTGCGCCGGACTGGGCCGCGTTCCGACCGCGCCCAGCACCACCTCGCGCGTTCCGTCCGGCTGTTCCGTGCCGTCCGCCCCCAGCGGCACGTGCCGCTCGAACGCCACCCAGGCGTCCGTGCAGGCCTGCGCCATCCACGCGACCGCCTCGCGCGGCGCCTCGTACAGGGCGGCCAGCACCAGTTCCAGCTGTTCGGGTCCCAGCGCCTCGACCTGCACCGGCCCCACCCGCACCGGTTCCGCCGCGCCCGGCGTCTGCGGCCGGTCCTGCCCGGCGGCGTGACCGTCGCCGCTCACGCCTCCACCAGGCCCGTCACGGCCGGCGCGGCGCCGCTCAGGACCCGCGCGTACAGCCCCAGGTACTCGCGCGCCGGGCCGTCCCAGCTGAACTCCAGCCGCATCGCCCGCGCCGCCCGCGCCGCCCACCCGGCCGGATCGTCGAACGCCGCGCGCGCCTCCCGGCACGCCGCGACCAGCGCCCCCGCCGACGCCTCCCCGAACGAGAAGCCCACGTCGGCCGGCACGGTGTCCACCAGTCCCCCCGTCGCCCGGACCACCGGCAGGGTCCCGTAGCGCATGGCGATCATCTGCGACAGCCCGCACGGCTCGAAGCGGCTGGGCATCGCGAACGCGTCCGCACCGGCGTAGATGCGGTGCGCGAGCGGCTCGTTCATGCCCTGCGCGAACACCACCCTCGGATGCGCCTCCCACTCCCGCAGGCCCGCCTCCAGCGCCGGATCGCCGCCCCCCAGCACCACCACGTTCCAGTCCTGCACCAGCTGCGGCAACGCCCCGATCAGCAGGTCCATGCCCTTCTGCTCGGCCAGCCGGCTGACGCTCGCCAGGACCGGCGCGCCGTCCAGTCCGAATTCCGCGCGTAGCGCCGCCACCGCCGCGCCCTTCCCGCGCGGGTCCGTGAACACCGGCACGTCCGGATCGGTCGCCGGATTCCACCGCGCCTGATCCAGCCCGTTCAGGATGCCGCTCAACCGCCCCTGCCCCTGAAGGTGCCGCATCAGTCCCTCCAGCCCCTCCCCGAACGCCGGCGTGGTGATCTCCCGCGCGTACGTCGGACTGACCGTCGTCACCTGCGACGAGAACACCAGCCCCGCCTTCATCAGGTTCACGTCCCCGTGAAACTCCAGTCCCTGATGCGTGAACGCCCACTCCGGCAGACCCGTCCAGCCCATGCCGTCCATCAGGTTCCAGCGGCCCTGGTACTGCAGGTTATGCACCGTGAACACCGACCGCACCCCCGCCAGACGCGCGTGCGCCACCACCAGCCCCGCCTGCCAGTCATGCCCGTGCAGCACGTCCGGCCGCACCCCCAGCTGCGCCAGGACCGGCAGGACCGCCCGCCCGAACAGACTGAACCGCCACACGTCATCCGGGTGGTACAGCCCCGCCCGGTCAAACGCGGGCAACCCCACGAACAGGAACCGCACCCCGCCGCGCCGCACCTCGCCCACCCGCACCTCCGGCAGCGGCGGCTGCCCCGGCACGCCCGCCAGCACCCCACGCCAGAGCGGCGTCACGGCCTCCTGCACGTCCGCGTACCAGGGCGACACCACCGTCACCTCCGCCCCCAGGCCCGCCTGCACCGCAGGCAGCACCCCCAGCACATCACCCAGCCCACCGGACCGCGAGAACGGGAACACCTCGGACGCCACGTGCACGACTTGCATACCCCGCACTGTACCCGCCACACCCCACCCGGCGCCCGGGTTTGACAACACAGGGCCGCGTTGCTACACTTCCCCTCGCCTGAACGACGGGCGCAAGACAAAGCCTCCGGGCTCTTAGCTCAACGGTCAGAGCAGTCGGCTCATAACCGATTGGTTGCCGGTTCAAATCCGGCAGGGCCCACCAGAAACGGGCGGTTAGCTCAGTGGTAGAGCATTCGCTTCACACGCGAAGGGTCGTAGGTTCAAATCCTATACCGCCCACCAGAACAGAAAAACACCCCCGCTCCGGCGGGGGTTTTTCTTATGCGTCCGTGGGTGGTGGCTCAGGCGAACGGTCCGTACGGACTCGGTCACTTCATGCCGGCATTCCCGGTCTGCTTGACCGCCCCCATGCGCCCCAGCGCCCGCAGCCACTCGGCCTCGCTCAGGCTGTCCGGGGACCGCCCGGCAAAGTCCTCGGCAAGCACGTCACGCATCGCCCCTGCCTCCAGCGGACTGGTGCCCTGACGGCCCAGGCGTTCCAGAATCAGGTCCAGACCCACCGAGCGGCTGACCATCATGCCCGCACGCTCCCCCCCACCTGCCGGGGGGTCCGCAGATGAACGCCGCCCCCGGCCGCCCTTCACGCGCGGCGCGCCCGGACCAGCCGCATCCCGTATGCTGAACGGCGATGAGCGCCGTGATTCACCTGCAAGCGCTCGGGCTGACCGAGTACGAAGCCCGTGCCTACACCGCCCTCCTGGCCCTCGGGCGAGCCGTACCGGCCCGCGTGGCCCGGCAGGCCGGCATTCCCCGACCCAAGATCTACGAGACGCTCGAACGCCTCGAGGGACGCGGTCTGGCCGCCAAGGTCGGACAGAACCCCCTCGAGTACGCGCCCCTCAGCGCCCGCGAGTACCTCGCCCGCGCCCGCCGCTCCTTCGATGACCGCCTCGGCGCCCTCGACCGGGACCTCTCCCGCCTCGCCCCCGATCCCGCCCCCGAAGCCGTGTACCACCTGCACGGCGAGGCCGCCATCCGCAGCCTCTGCGAGGACCTCACCCTGAACGCCCGCCGCAGCCTCTACATGGCCGGTGAGGCCAGCTTCGCCGACCGGCTCGAGCGCCTCACCCCGCGCGGCGTCGAACTGCACCGCACCGCCCTGGCCGACCTGCCCCGCATCGCCGCGCACGGACAGCGCGCCTTCCTGCTCGCCCGCGACGGCGAGGCCGCCCTCATTGCCCACTTCATCGACGAGGACGGCAGCGGCGAGGCGCACGGCGTCCACACGCACAACCCGGTCATCATTCACCTGATCGAAGGGTACGTGCAGCTGGCCGCCCGGACCACGGCGACGCCCGCCGCGACGGCCACCGTCACGAACGACTGACCCGCCCGGACCGCCCCGGCCGCAGTTGACAGGTCGGGAGGGCGCTGTTAATCTATCTGAGCCTCGAAAGAGGCAAGAGGGAAAAAGCGGGGCTGTGGCGCAGTTGGGAGCGCGTCTGAATGGCATTCAGAAGGTCAGGGGTTCGAATCCCCTCAGCTCCACCAGAGAACGCCCCCGCCCGCAGGCGGGGTTTTTTCAAGGCGATGTAGCTCAGCTGGTTAGAGCGAACGACTCATAATCGTTAGGTCCCCGGTTCAAGTCCGGGCATCGCCACCAAACACAAAAATCCCCGTCTTGGACGGGGATTTTTTGCTTTGTGCCTGATGCGGACTGCCGTTTGTTTCGTTGACAGATCGGACCACCACCGATCTGTCAACTCCACGTCCGGAACCCGTCCAGCTCCTCCTCTGCGGGGCAGCTCTACGAGTCGCATTCGCTCGGACCCAGCGGCTTTGTAAGCCATTCAATCGGAGTCCGTATGATTCGCACCCGGACTGATCCGGGAGAACCGTTCAGTCCGGGTCCGAATCAGGGTCTGCTGGGAGGGGTGGCGGGGATGCTGACGGGACTGAGGGCCGGCGGGGGAGGTGTGGTGGGCGTGAGGTCGGGGGGGCCGGCGGCGTCTGTTCCGGGGGTATCGGTGGGGACGGCGCTCGGCGTGGCGGGAGCCTCGGGGGGGGTGGAGGCGGGCAGGGGCGGCGCGATGAACGGCAGGTCCGGGGCCGGCGTGACGGGTTCCGGTGTTTTCGGGGGACGATTGGTGGATGCAGGGGCGGCGCGGCGGCTGGCGGGTGCTGTCGCGGCAGGGGTGACGCGCGGGGTGCGGCGTGCCGGCGCTTCCCCGGCGGACCGGGCGGGCGAGGGCCGCGCCGCCGTGGAAGGCTGAGGGGCTGTGGCGGGCGCCGGTGGCGTGGGGGGAGTCGGCGCCGGGCTGGTGACGGTCACGCGGGGCGGGGCGGGGGCCGCGAGGGGCGTTTCGGTCACGGTGACGGCCACACGCGGAGCTGGCCGCGCGACGGGCGCGGAGGCTGTCGGCGGCGTGGGGGCCGGGGTGGTGGGCGCGGCCGTCACGGGTGAATCCGGCTGGGCCGGCGCTGCGGTGGGTGCGCGGCTGTCGCGGCCGCCCAGGATCAGCCCGGCGATGATCGCCACGCCGAGCAGGCCCCCGGCGACCCAGGGCAGCGGGCCGGAGCGGCGGGGCGTGGCAGCGGGGCGGGCCGGTTCCGGCGTGACGGAGGGGCTGACCGGGGCCGGGCGGGGGTCAGGCCGGGTCACGGGCGCGGGTGGCGTCAGACTCACGTCGTCCGGGCCGGAACTGGCGGTGTCCGGCGGGGCCGGTGCGGTCTCGGCCGCGTCCCGGAGCGCGGCGGGGGAACCCGCGTCAGCTGCCGGACCGTCCGGGACTGCCCCGACCGGTTCCGGCCGGGTGGCCGTGTCGGTGAACGGCACGGTCCGCAGGGGCGGCGCGTTTTCCGGCAGCGGCATGGGCAGGCGGGGTTGCAGGGACGCCGGCCGGGCAGGGGGAGGTGCCGTGCGGCGCCGCTCGCTGCTGCGGCTCGCCGTGACGCGCGTCAGGGTGTCGATGGCGCGCTGCACGGCTGCCTGCTGCGGCTCGCCCGCCGCGCCGTCCAGGTCCGCAAGCGCCCGCCCGAGGTCCTGCGCCTGCGCGGTCAGCAGTTGCCGGTCCGCGGCGTGGCGCACCTGCACCGCCAGCGTCGCGCCGGACCCCGGTTCCTCCTGCTGCCGTTCGGTGACCTGCTGCGACGCCGAGCGCAGTTGCCCGCGCAGGTCCTCGATCACGGCGCCGAGCTGCCGGGCCGGGTCGGTCCACGCCTGCGGGTCCCGCGCCAGCTGCGCTTCCAGCCGGGCCTGCATGGCCTGCATCATCACGCCGCGGATGTCGTCCTCCGACAGGCGTGAGGCCCGTTCCGGCAGGCGCGTGGCCTCCACGCTCAGGTGCGGAGCGTCCGGGTGCAGGCGCAACGTGTCGGGCGCGCGGTAACGCAGTGGCGGCACGAACCCGATCTCGAGTTCCTGGCCCTGGTCGGCGCTCAGGGCGTAGCTGCCGTCCGCGTCCGTGACCGTGTTCAGGGTTTGCCCGCCCGCCTGGACCCAGACCTGCACGCCGGGCACGCCCTGTCCTTCCAGGGCGCTCAGCACCTGACCCTGCAGGAACGCCAGCCGGGCCGGACGGCCGTCCAGCCGGGCGATCACGTCGGCCGGGTCGAGCGGTCCATCGGGCAGCAGCGAGGCGTGCAGGGCGCCGGCCAGGGCGTCCGGGTCGCCGTCCGGCACCTGCTCCGGGTGCGGGTCGGCCGGGTGCGGGTCGGCCGGGTGTGCCCGGTCGGCCTGCAGCAGCGTGACCGTGACCGGCGCCGGGGCCGGCAGCAGGCGGCGCAGCCGGGCGGCCGCCGCGAGGGTGCCGGGCAGGTCGCCACCGAGGTCGATCAGGTCCGCGCCGCCCGGCCCGAGCAGCAGGGCGTGAACCGGGCGGGCGTCCGGGCCGGGCAGCGTGACGTTCAGCAGCGCCCACAGGTGCGGCGCGGCGCGCAGGACGCGCTCGATGGCCCCGACACGCGCCTCGGTCAGGGTGGGGTGCAGCGGCCCGGGGCCGGTGAACACCCGGCCGCGCAGGTCGGCGTTCACGCGCCCCTGCCGGGCCGGGCGCCCCTGGGCGGAACCGGAGGAACAGCGGAAGGAAGGAACCGGGCGGCGCAGCAGGACATCCCGGTGAGTCTAGAGGATGACCGCGCCCCGCCGGACGCCTCGCCCGCCCCGCTGCGCCCCCCGGACCCCGGAACTGCAACCCGGGCCGGCATTCGTCTCGGGCCGGGCCGCCTAGAATGCCTGTCATGTCGGACGTTTCTGCCAGCTCTTCCCCCGCTTCCCTGACCCGCGGCGAGGTGCCGCGCGACGCGCTCGTGGCGTGGCTGAACACCTACCTGAACGTCGGCGCGTACCCGGACCCCAGCCTGAACGGCCTGCAGATCAGCGGGACCGACGTGATCCGCCGCGTGGCGGTCAGCGTGGATACCAGCCTCAAGACACTGCAGCACGCCGCTGACAGCGGTGCGGACCTGTTGATCGCCCACCACGGCCTGTTCTGGGGCCAGCCGCTCGCCGTGACCGGCCCGCACCGGGAGCGGCTGCGCACGGCCCTGTCGGCAGACCTGAACCTGTACGTGTCGCACATCCCGCTCGACGCGCACCCGGAGGTCGGCAACAACGCCATGATCGCCCGCGCCCTGACCCTGCAGAACCTGCAGCCCTTCGGGAACTGGCAGGGCCAGAAGATCGGTCTGGCGGGCGAACTGCCGTTCGAACAGACCCTGCAGGACTTCGCGGACCGCGTGCAGAAACTCACGGGCGAGATCTGTCTCGTGCACGGCGGCGGGCAGTCCCCCACCGTGCGCCGACTGGGCGTCCTGAGCGGCGGCGGGGCGGGCAGCGTGGCCGAGGCGGCCGCCATGGGCCTGGACACCCTGCTGACCGGCGAGCCCGAACACAAGCACTTCCATGACGCCTTCGAGTACGGCGTGAACGTCGTGTACGCCGGACACTACGAGACCGAGGTGTTCGGCGTGCGTGCCCTGGCCGCCCGCCTGGAAGACGAGTTCGGGCTGGCCTGGCAGTTCCTGCATCACCCCACCGGCCTGTGATTCACCATGCCATGAGCGCCGCGCCCACCCCCGGCCTGTTCCTCTCGCTGGAAGGGCCCGAAGGTGCCGGGAAGAGCACGCAGCTGGCCCGCCTCGCCGCGCAGCTGCAAGCCCAGGGACGGGCGCACACCGTCACCCGCGAACCCGGCGGCACCCCGCTGGGCCTGCGGGTGCGCGAGGTGCTGCTCGACCCGGCCCTGACCATCGATCCCCTGCCGGAATTCCTGCTGTACTCGGCCAGCCGCGCCCAGCTGGTCCGCAACGTCATCCGCCCGGCGCTGGAACGCGGCGAGGTGGTCATCTGCGACCGCTACGCCGACTCCAGCCTCGCGTACCAGGGCGGCGGGCGCGGCCTGAACGCCAGCCTGCTCCGGCAGATCACGCAGGAGGCGACCGGCGGCCTCACGCCGCACCTGACGGTCCTGCTGGACCTCGACCCGGCCGTGGGCCTGGAACGCGCCGCCCGGCGCGGCCAGCCCGACCGGCTGGAACAGGCGGACCTGGACTTTCACCGCCGGGTCCGGCAGACGTTCCTGGCGCTGGCCGCCGCCGACCCCGACCGCTTCCTGGTCCTGGACGCCACGCAGGACCAGGAAACCCTGGCGGACCTGATCTGGCAGGCCGTGACCCGCCGGTCCTGACCGGCCCCCCGGGCCGACGGCAGTCCGCTCTGCTCCCACGCGCCCTGCGGCGCAGCGGTTCGGGTCCGCCCGGCCTGCATGGTTTGGCACAACCATTCAAGCGGAATCCGGATCAGGCACCCGCCGCCCCGAAAGGCAGTCCGGCGGCGCGCGTTGATGGCAGGCGGACGCTGTTCAGCGGCGCGGCGCGGCGCGGCCGCCGATGCCAGCGTCAACCTTCACGCCCGGCACCCTGACCTCGAACAGCGTGCCCCAGCGTTTACCGGTCAGCAGCAGCGTACCGCGCTCCGGCACGAACGCAATGCCGTTGGGCACGTCGTCGAAGGTCAGGGAATGGCCGGCGCGGGCCGCCGCGGCGCTCGCCTCGCGGGTCAGGGCGCTCAGGTCCAGCCAGGCCGTGACCCGTCCACTCTGCGGGTCGATGCGAGCCACACGGTCGGTCAGCCAGACGTTCGCGTACACGCTGCCCTGCACGTACTCCAGTTCGTTCAGGTTCCGGACCGGCTGTCCCTGGTCCGTGACCCTCACGCTGCGCGTCACGCGGAAGGTCTTCGGGTCCCGCCAGACCAGCGTGGACGTGCCGTTACTCATGATCAGCTGCCGGCCGTCGTTGGTCAGGCCCCAGCCCTCCCCGTCGTACCTCAGGCGTCCGGTCTCCCTGAGGGACGCCGCGTCGAACGTGAAGGCCACCCCCTCCTGCCAGGTCAGGTGGTACACGACGTTTCCCAGCGCGGTCACGCCCTCGCCGAAGGCCGTCGCGAGCGGCGTGCTGACCTGGGTCAGGACCCGTCCGGATTTCAGGTCCACGCGCCGCACCCCGGACTGCCCGACCTGCCCGGTGCTCTCCAGGTAACTGCCCCCCAGGTACTGAAGCCCCTCGGTGAAGGCGGCGCGGTCATGCGGGTGCCGGGCCGTGACGGTGGGGACCAGGACGGGCGTCGCGGCTGCCGTCTGGGCCGCGCCGGGCGAGAGAAGGAACCCTGCCGCCAGCAGGGGGGACATCAACAGGGGGAGGACACGGGCGCGCACGTCCTCATGGTAGACGCTCCGGCGCCGGCCTCCTTCACGGTTCCTGAAGCGCGGCCCCGGCGCGTGGATGGATGCCCGCCGGCGCGGGTGCCGGACGGCCGCGCGCAAGGTCAAACGGGCTGCCGTCCGTTTCGCCCTCCACCCGCCAACCCACCGGGTTGCCGACTCCACGCCCGACCGTCCGCCCTGCTCCCACTGTGCGGGGCAGCTCTCCGAGTCGCTTCGCTCGGAGTGAACGGCTTTGCAAGCCATGCAATCGGAGTCCGTGTCAGACACCGGAGTCCGGGTCATGCTCCGGCCAGGGCGCGCACCGCGCCCTCCCGCACCGCCGCGTGCGGGTCGTCCAGCAGCGCGCGCACGCGGGTCATTTCACCCCACTGGGCCAGCGCCCAGGCGGCCGCCTCGCGCACCTCCCAGGCGGGGTCCTGCGCGCCGGCCAGCAGCAGCGGCCAGCCCTGCGGCGCGCGGGTGTTCCCCAGGACCGTCAGCGCGTTGCGGGCCATGCCCTTGCGGCGCGGCCGCAGGAACGCCGTGCCCGCCCACTGCCGCTCGAACTCCCGCTCACTGACCCCGAAGAAGCGGCCCAGGTCCGGGTGCGCCAGGTCCGGGTCGGGTTTCAGCAACTGCGCCAGCGGCCCGGCCTTCACGGTCCACGGGCAGACCTCGCTGCACACGTCGCAGCCGAACAGCCAGTCGCCCACCCCGGCCCGCAGGTCGTGCGGGACCGGCCCCCGGTGTTCGATGGTCAGATACGACACGCAGCGCCGCGCGTCGATGGCGCGGTCCGGGCCGATCGCGCCGGTCGGGCAGGCCATGACGCAGCGCAGGCAGCGGCCGCAACGGTCCGGGTGCGCCGCGCTGCCGTCCGGTGGGGGAAGGTCGGTCAGGACGACCGCCAGCGTCACGAACGCCCCCAGGCCCGTGTTGATGGTCATGCCGGACCGGCCGCGCCAGCCCAGCCCCGCCCCGGACGCGAACAGCCGCTCCATGACCGGCCCGTGATCCACGTACCCGCGCGCCCGCACGCCCAGCGCCGCCGCCTCCTGCTCCAGGCGGGTCAGGACCGGCTGCAACTGATCGTGGTAGTCCGGCGTCCATGCGTAGCGCGCCACGCGCCCCACCCGCACGCCCCCGTCCGGCACGAGCGGCGGCTCGAAGGCGTGCGACACGCCCAGCACCAGCACGCTCCCCACGCCCGGCAGCCGCTGGGCGGGATCGGCCCGCACCGGCAACTGCCGTTCCAGGTAGGTCATGCCCGCGTGCCGCCCGGCGTCCAGCCACGACTGGTACTCCTGCACGGCGGCCTCTGGCACCGGCGCCGGCGCCCAGCCGACCGCGTCGGCACCCAGCGACAGGGCCAGTTCAGACAGTTGATCGGCCGGACTCCTCACGGGGCGCAGTATGCCCCGAAAGCAGCCCGGCCGACCGTGCCCGGCGACTGGAGTGGCTGACCCTTACCCGAGGTGCGCGGCGGCCGCCCCGTCCAGGAACCACACGGGACCGGTCACGCCGGCGACCGGGTGGTTGCCCTCGCCGCGCTGCACCTCGGCCAGCACGCCCGCCTTGCCCGCACCCGTGACCAGCAGCCAGCGCTGACGCGCCGCGTTGATCTCGGGGAACGTGAAGGTCAGGCGCTCCGTGTCGAGTTTCGGCACCCGGTTCGCCGCGACCCGCCCGCCGGCGTTCAGGGCGTCCGTGCCGGGGAACAGGCTGGCGGTGTGCCCGTCGTCGCCCATGCCCAGCAGCACCACGTCCAGTTGCGCGGGCAGCGCCTGCGCGTAGGCCCGCGCGGCGTCGCTCAGCGGGCGGACCTCGCCCTGCATGCGACGCACCTGTTCCGGCGGGACCGGTACGTGGCGCAGCAGTTCCTCGTGCGCGAGGCGGTAGTTGCTGTCCGGGCTGTCCGGCCCGACCGCGCGTTCGTCGCTGAAGTACACGTGCGTGGCCTCCCACGGCACGCCGGGCAGGTCGCGCAGCGCGGCGTACATCAGTTTCGGGGTGCTGCCGCCGGACAGCGCCACGTGAAACGCGCCGCGCGCCGTGACGGCCTCGCGGGCCGCCTGCACGAAGGCGTGCGCGGCCGCCACGGCCGTCGCCTGCGGGGTGGGGAAGACGCGGCGTTCACCCAGGGCGGCGCTCACAGCGTCTCCTTGGCGAGCGTCCAGGCGTGCTCGAACACCTCGCCGCGCTCCGGGCGGGCCATGACGCGCGCCAGTCCCTCGGCCAGCGTCATGGTGGGCACCGGCACCTCGGACTCGCGGTTCACGCCGTCCCAGCGGCACTCCAGGCGCACCACGTCGTTCCCGGCGCCACTCTCGGCGCTCAGCACGAAGCGCACGCCGTCGCCCAGCAGTTCCACGCCGCACAGGTCGCCGTTCTCGCGCCCGCAGCGGCCCGAACGGAACTCCACGTTCCGCAGGTCCTTCCAGCCCAGCGTGTCGGCAATGAACCCCGCGTACAGCCGCGCCGGAAGGTCCTTCTTCCCGGCGTGCCGCACGACCAGCCGGTCGATGCGCGGCAGTTGCCGGGCCGCGTCCGGACTGTCGAACACCTGCGCCAGCGCCTCACGCCACGGCGCCGAGCGGCTCCAGCCCAGGTCCGCCAGCGCGTAGTGCCGCGAGGGCGGCATGTCCAGCGTCAGGCTGTCCACGATCACCTGATCGGCCAGGTCGGTCAGTTCGGCCAGCAGCGTGCCCTCCGGGCGGCTGTCCGCGCCCCACCACACGTGGTTCACGGTGGCCGGACGGATCAGCGGCAGGATCGCGCCCTGCAGCTGCTCGGCGCTGGCCTCCAGCGTCAGGCGCTCCACGTACAGCCCGCCGCGCTGCGGGACGAGGCTGGCATGCACGGTCAGGTCGTCCGTGCCGTCCATCACGCCGATGATCTGCCGCCCCGCGTAGCGGCCCTCCAGGCCCGCCAGGGCTTCCTGCACGCGTTCCAGGTGCTTTTTCACGGTCAGGGCGATGATGTTCCCGGTGTACGCGCGGGTCTCGACGTTCGTCTGCACCCACAGCTCGTCCAGCGTGACCTGGGCCTTGCGGACGGTGGTGTCCACCGGGCCCAGCGGTTTCAGGTCGGTCGCGTAGGTCATGGGTGCCCTCCGGGCAGGCGGATGGCGGATGGCACATGGCGGATGGCGAGGGCCTGATCCATCACCTGTCCTCCACGCTCCAGCCTGTTCACAGGCGCCGCCAGCGGCGGTCGTCGCCCATCAGTTCGTCGGCCTCGTCCGGCCCCCAGGTGCCGGACGTGTAGTTCGGGAAGTCCGGTCCCTTCTCGCGGCGGCCCGGTTCGGCCTCCCAGACGTCCAGGATGCCGCTCACGATCTGCCACGCGAGGTCCACCTCGTCCTCGCGGGGGAACAGCGTGGCGTCCCCGACCATCGCGTCGAGCAGCAGACGCGAGTACGGACTCTCGAGCTGCGCGCCGAACGCGTCGTAGCGGAAGTCCATGACCACCTCGCGCAGCACCATCTCCTGCCCCGGCGTCTTGGAGCTGAACTTCAGGCTCACGCCCTCGTCCGGCTGGATGCGGAACGCCAGCACGTTGCGTTCCAGCCCGCCGGGGAAGATGCCCAGCGGCGGGCGTTTGAACACCACGGCGATCTCCGTGACCTTCTTCGGCAACCGCTTCCCGGTCCGCAGGAAGAACGGCACGCCCTGCCAGCGCCAGTTGTCCACCTCCAGTTTCAGGGCCACGTAGGTGGGCGTGACGCTGCCCTCCTTCACGTTCGGTTCCTCGCGGTAGCCCGTGACCTTCTCGCCGTACATGGTGCCCGGCCCGTACTGCCCGCGCACCGCGACCGACTTCACGCGGCCCGAGGGGATCTCCTTGACGGCGCGCAGCACCTTGACCTTCTCGTCGCGGATGGCGTCCGCGTCGAACGCCGCCGGGGGTTCCATGGCGGTCAGCGCGAACAGCTGCATCAGGTGGTTCTGCAGCATGTCGCGCACCACGCCCGCCTCCTCGTAGTACCCGGCGCGGCCCTCCAGGCCCAGGTCCTCGCTGGCCGTGATCTGCACGTGATCCACGTACCCACGGTTCCAGAGCGGCTCGAAGATGGCGTTCCCGAAGCGGATCGCCATCAGGTTCTGCACGGTCTCCTTGCCCAGGTAGTGGTCGATGCGGTACACCTGCGACTCGTCCCAGACCTTGTGGATGGCGTCGTTCAGCGCGCGGGCGCTGGCCAGGTCACGCCCGAAGGGTTTCTCGATCACCAGGCGGCGCCAGCCCTCGCTCTGATCCGCCAGGCCCAGGCGGCCCAGGCCGTTACTGATCGGCTCGAACAGGCTGGGCGGGGTCGAGAGGTAGAACAGCGCGTTCTTGCGGCCCCCGTGCGCCTCCTCGGCGCGGTCGAGTTCACGGCCCAGCTTGGCGTACACCTCGTCCCCGGCGAAATCACCGAACTCGTAGTACAGCAGGTCCCGGAACTTCTCCAGACTGCCGGGCTGGATGGCGTCCGTCTCCTTGCTCTCCTGCAGCGCGGCGATGGCGTAGTCCTTGAACTGCTCGTCCGTCATCTCCTGACGGCCCACGCCCACGATGTTGAAGGCGCTGCCCAGCAGGCCGTCCTGCCACAGGCCGAACACGGCGGGCAGCAGCTTGCGGCGCGACAGGTCGCCGGTCGCGCCGAAGATCACCAGGGTCGCCGGTTCCGGCGCGCGGTTGCGGCGCATCAGCGCCCGGAAGGGATTCTGACCGTCGTGACCCGGCGCGACGCTGCCCTTGCGGGGCGCGGAGGTCTGCGCGGTCTTCACGCTGGCCCGGCGCTTGGCGGGAGCGGCCTGCGCCACGCCCACCGTGCGGGCCGCGAGGTCCGCCTCCACGTTCGCCTGCACTGTGGCCGCGACCTTGCCCTTCCTGGCGGTGGTCTGTCCGGACGCCTTGCTGGCCGGGGCCTTGGCGGCGGCTCCGGGCTTGGCGGGCTTCGTCGTGGCGGTCCTGCCGTCCTGTTTCTTCGCGGGGCTCATTCGTCGCCTTTCACGCGCTGCTGCCCGGTCTCACCCAGCTGCTCGGCGCTGCTGCCGGTCCCCGCGCCACCCTGGCCGATGTTGGCGGGCGCGGCGGCGCTGGGGTTCTCTCCGGCCTGCACCTCGGGCACCAGGCCCTCCTGGCGGGGCGTCTCGATGGTCTTGACCGCGTGACCGCCGAAGGCGCGGCGCATGGCCGAGAGCATCTGCCCGGCGTAACTGACCTCCTGCTGGCTGCGGAAACGCATCTGGGTGGCGAGCGTGATGACCGGCGTGGGCACGCCCAGCTCGATGGAATCGATGATGGTCCAGCGGCCCTCGCCGCTGTCGGCCACGTAATCCGAGAGCGCCTCGAACTCGGCCTTGTTCTGCAGGGCCTCGGCGGTCAGGTCCAGCAGCCACGAGCGCACCACGCTGCCGTGACGCCACAGTTCGGCGATCTGCGCCATGTCCAGGTTGAAGCCCTGGTGGGCTTTCATCAGCTCGAACCCCTCGGCGTAGGCCTGCATCATGCCGTACTCGATGCCGTTGTGGACCATCTTCACGTAGTGGCCGCTGCCGGCGGGACCCATGCGGCCCCAGCCGCGGTCCGCGCCGGGAGCGAGCACCTCGAACACCGGGCGCAGGCGCTCGACGGCCTCCTCGGGCCCGCCGATCATCATGGCGTAGCCTTCCTGAAGGCCCCACACGCCGCCCGAGGTGCCGACGTCCACGAAGTGCAGGCCGCGTGCGGCGAGCGCCTCGGCCCGCTGGACGCTGTCCTTGTAGTTGCTGTTGCCGCCGTCGATGATGATGTCACCGGGCGCGAGGCGCTGCGCGAGGTCGTCGATGACCCCCTGCGTGATCTTGCCGGCCGGCACCATCAGCCACACGGCCCGCTGGCCCGGCTCGCCGAGCGCGGCGATCAGTTCGTCCATGGAGCGCGCCCCGCGTGCCCCCTGGCCCTCGATGTGGGCGACGCTCTCCTCACTGCGGTCGTACCCGGTGACCTCGATACCGCCGCGTGTCAGGCGGAGCACCATGTTGCCGCCCATCTTGCCGAGTCCAATCATGCCGATCTTCATTGCGTGACCTCCTGACCATGCCGGAATCGGTTCCATCCCGGTGGCCTTACCGCCCGCCACTATACGACTCACCCCTGGCGGCTCCATCCGGTTCCAGCTCACCTTTCCGCCCTCGGACCCACGCTGATCCCGGCTGCCGGCGTTCCCGACCGACGGTCCTGTGCGCCCGGAGACCAATGCCCGCGCCTGCCGGTGCTACCGTACCCGCATGACCGCTCCCGCCCCCACCGGAACCGACCTGGCCGCCGCTGCGCTTGACCGGGCCGTGCAAGGCGACCGTCTCGACCACGCCAGCATCGAGGCGCTGTACGCCCTGCCGCTGCCGGACGTGGCCGCCGCCGCTCACCACCTGCGCCTCGCGCGCCGCGACCCGCGCACCGTGTCGTTCCTGATCGACCGGAACATCAACTACACCAACATCTGCAACGTCGGCTGCAACTTCTGCGCCTTCTACCGCACGCCCCGCCAGAAAGACAGTTACACCCTGGACTACGAGCAGATCAGCCACAAGATCCGCGAACTCGAGGCGGTCGGCGGAACGCGCATCCTGCTGCAGGGCGGCGTGAACCCCGCGCTGGGCCTGGACTACTACACCGGCCTGCTGCGGCACGTGAAGGCCAACCACCCGACCATCCGCATCGACGCCTTCTCGCCCGAGGAGGTGCTGTTCATGGAGAAGACCTTCGGGCACACCCTGGACGCCCTGCTGGACATCCTGATCGAGGCGGGCCTGGACGGCCTGCCCGGCGCCGGCGGCGAGATCCTCGAAGACGACGTGCGCGCCAAGGCCGCCCCGGCCCGCATCCGCAGCGAGGACTGGTTCCGGATCATCGACGCCGCGCAGCGCAAGGGCCTGTACACCATCGCCACCATGGTCATCGGGTTCGGCGAGACGTACGCGCAGCGCACCAGCCACCTCCTGAAGATCCGCGCGCAGCAGGACCGGGCCAACCGCGAGTACGGCGGGAACGGCTTTTCCGGCTTCGCCATGTGGACCCTGCAGACCGAACACACCCGCCTGCACGGCAAGGCGCCGGGCGCGACCGCGCACGAGTACCTGCAGCAACTCGCCATTGCCCGCATCGCGCTCGACAACGTGCCGAACATCCAGGCGTCGTGGCCCGCGCAGGGCTTCAAGGTCGCTCAGTCCGCGCTGTACTACGGCGCGAACGACCTCGGCTCCACCATGCTCGAGGAGAACGTCGTCTCGGCCGCCGGCGGGCACGGGCGGCACAACGCCACCGTCCGCGAACTGATCCGCATCGCCGTGGACGCCGGCTTCGAACCAGCCATCCGCAACAGCCGCTTCGAGATCATCGAGCGGCCCGACGTGACCGCCATCCTGGGCCGCGACGACGCCAACCCCGAGGGGACCCGCGCCGTCGGGGCGAGCTGACAGGCCTCCCCGGCATGACCGGGCAGGCACTGGTCCTGTGCGAACACCGCCCCGACCCGCAGGGCGGCTGGGAACTCACGGCCCGGTTCCTGCACGCCGCGCCCGCCACCCTGCGCGACCAGCTGGAACGGGCCGGCGTGGGGGGCCGGCCCCACCCGGACGACCTGAGCCTGCAGAGCCGTTCGGAGCTGCTGTTCCAGGACGAGGAGGCGCTGGACACCACCACCCTGAGCGTCACCGAACTGCACGCCGTTCAGGCGCACGCCCCGCCGGACGAGTGGGGGAACCTGCACGCCTGGGCGGCCTTCATGTACGCCCTGGACCCCAGCGGCGAGCAGACGCGCCTGATCGTCTGGTTCACCGAAAACTGAGCCGGCGGGGGACCGGCCCGGTCCTGCCGGGTCAGGCGGCGCCGGGGTAGGACTGCCGGCCGGGCACCTGACCCGTGAAGCGCACCTGCCGCTCAATGTCGTCGAGGGTCGCCTCGTACAGGTTCTCACCGACGCGCGGCAGCAGCGCGAGTTCCAGTGTGGCGTCGGCCAGCGTCAGGTGGACGCTGCGGTGCTGCCAGCCCTGTCCCTCGGCCTCCAGCAGCACGCGGTCGGCCACGGCAAGAATCCTCACGCGGCCCTCTTCCGTCCGCGTGTCGCTGAAATGACGGGGAACGCTCATGCGCCCAGCATACGGTTCCGGCGGGCAGCGCGGCATCCGCCAAACGAATGATACGGACTGCCGTTTGTTTCGTTCACAGATCGGAACACCACCGATCTGTCAACTCCACGTCCGGAACCCGCCCGGCTCCTTCTCTGCGGAGCAGCTCTCCGAGTCGCATCCGCTCGGATTGAATGGCCTGTGCAGTCCATTCAATCGGAGTCCGTATGATGGGACAGGCTCAACGCCGGTCCGGGTCTTTCGGGGCCGCGCCCGGGCTTCCCAGGTCGGCGTTCTTCTGCTCGGCGCGGCGGCGCAGCTCGGCGGCCAGGTCCGTGAAGTCCTGCGCGCCCGGCAGCACCCGGCGGGACTCCTGTTTGGCCTCCTGCACGACCCGCACCTGCTGGTCGCGCGAGGCGGGCAGGCCCAGCGTGCGCCGCTCGAAGTAGTTCTGCGCCAGTCGCCCGAGCGCGAAGGTCCAGCCGTACACGGCGGGCGCGGTGATCAGCCCGCCGATGACCGGCAGCGCCAGTTTCGCCAGGCCGCGCATGACCTGCCGGGCCGCGAACCCGTACGCGAAGGTCACGCCGAGTTCCTGCGCGATCTCGCGCGCCCGGTCGGCACTCACGTCGAACCCGTAGATCTTGCCGATGTGCAGCACCATCTTGGCCTGCACGGGCGAGATCAGCAGCATGTCCGCGAAGGGGATGGGTTCCACGGCGATCGCGCCGGACAGCAGCGCGGCGCTCTTGATGACCTCCTCGGCGTTCTCCTCGCGGCTCAGGGCCGGGTCCACGTCGAAATTGAAGTTGTCGAGCACCTGTTTCACGAGCGGCGGCAGCATACGGCGAGTGTAGCGCCGCGCTCCGGGCGCGCGTGAGCGGCCGCTGATGCCCCGTTCACCTTCCCGCCGCGGTGCCGGTCGCCCGGCATGAAAGAGCGGGCACGCCCAGGGGGGGGAGGTGGCGTGCCCGCGTCGGAGGGAAGGATGAGGGGTTCATCACCACTCGCCCCTCAGTGTAGGCGCCGGCCCTGACAGCCCTCTGACAGCCAGTTCAGGGAGCGCCGGGTGAAGTTGTCATGCGCGGCTCATTCCCGGCGCGTCCGGCCGGTCAGCGTTTCCAGCGCACGCCGTCCTTGGTGTCCTCGACGGTCACGCCGACCTTCGTGAGGGTGTCGCGCAGCTCGTCGGCCTCGGCGTACTGCTTGTTCAGGCGGTAGTTCTGCCGGGCCTTCAGGACCAGGTCCATCAGGGCACTCACGACCTGCGAGTCGTCGGTCTGCGCGGGGCCGCTGCCGCCCGCGAACAGGCCCAGCACCTCGCCCCCCAGGTCACGGTAGGCGGCGCGGGCGGCCTCCAGCGTGCCGCGCGGCACCTCGCCGGTGTTCAGCGCGGCGTTCAGGTCGGTGGTCAGGCCGAACAGCGCCGCGACGGCCTTGGGCGTGTTGAAGTCGTCGCGCATGGCGTCCTCGAAGGCCTGGACGTGCGCGGCGATCCTCGCGTCCAGCGCCGAATGCTGCCCGGCGGGCGCGCCCGGCAGGCGGCGTTCGACCTCGTGCAGCGCCTCGCTCAGGCGGCGGTAGCCGCTGCGGGCCGACTCGAAGGCCGCGTCGCTGAATTCCGTGATGGAACGGTAGTGGCTGCCGACCAGCAGGAAGCGCACCACCATCGGGTCGTGCTGCGCGAGGACGTCCTGGATGGTCAGGAAGTTGCCCTTGCTCTTGCTCATCTTCTCGCCGCCGATGGTGAGCATGTTGTTGTGCATCCAGTAGCGCGCGAAGGCGTGTCCGGCCGCCTCGGCCTGCGCGATCTCGGCCTCGTGGTGCGGGAACTGCAGGTCCAGGCCGCCGCCGTGAATGTCGAAGCCCTCCCCGAGGTACTTCAGGCTCATCGCGGAGCACTCGATGTGCCACCCCGGGAAGCCCACGCCCCAGGGGGACTCCCAGCGCATGATGTGGCCCGGCTCGGCCCGTTTCCACAGCGCGAAGTCACGCGGGTCGCGTTTCTCCTCGCGGACCGCCTCGCGCACGCCTTCCTCCTGATCGTCCAGCTTGCGGCCCGACAGCTTGCCGTACTCGGGCCAGGAGCGCACGTCGAAGTACACGCTGCCCGCCGATTCGTAGGCGTGGCCCTTCTCGATCAGTTCCGTGATCAGCGCGATCTGCTCGCCGATGTGCCCGGTCGCGCGGGGGTTGATGCTGGGCTTGAGGACGTTCAGGGCCTCCATGTCCTTCACGAACGACCACATGTACTTGTCCGCGACCTCCATGGGTTCGAGCTGCTCCAGGCGGGCGCGGGCGAGCATCTTGTCCTCGCCGTCGTCGGAGTCGTTCTGGAGGTGCCCCACATCCGTGATGTTCGCCACGTAGCGCACCTGATACCCGAAGTGCGTGAACGCCCGGCGGATCACGTCGAACGCCACCTCCTTCTTCGCGTGGCCCAGGTGCGCGTCGCTGTACACGGTCGGTCCGCACAGGTACATGCCCACGCGGCCCGGCGTGGTCGGCTCGAAGCGGACCTTCTGGCGGGTCAGGGTGTCGTACAGGACGATGTTCGGATCGGGCAGGCGGGGTTCGGGACGCTGGGTCATGATGTCTCCTCGTTCAGTTGGCAATAAAAAGACCGCGCCACATGGATCAGGGGCGCGGTCACGGACGCTGGGCTGCGCGTGGGCCGCTAGCGGAGGCAACACAGGGTCGTCATACGCTTCAATGTAGCAGAGAAGCCCCACCCGGCAACGCGGCCGCCGGTTCCGGCGCGGGCGCGTGGGGCCGGTGCAGCGCCGCGAGCAGCGCGTCCGTGAACGCCCGGATCACCGGCAGGTTCGCGCGGTGCGGCAGGGTCGCCAGCGCCAGCGGCCGCATCAGCCGCTCGGGCAGCGGCAGGGCCACCAGTCCGTCGGGCAGCGGTTCCAGCGCCAGCCGGGGCATCACGCTCACGCCCAGCCCGTGCGCGACCATGCCCAGGATCACGCTGTCCTCGCCGATCTCGGTCACGCGCCCCGGCTGCACGCCGCAGCGGCGCAGGTACCCCATCACCCGCAGGTTGCAGGAATTCGGCCCCGGGGCCAGCAGCAGCGGCCCCCCCAGGTCGTCGGGCGTGACCGGGTGCGAGCCGCGCCGCGCGGGGGCCACGAACAGGTACTCGTCCATGACCAGCGGGGTCAGGCGCAGATCGCCCCAGTTCTCCTCGATCACGATGGCGGCGTCCGCCTGACCGCGCCGCACGAGGTCCTGACCGCCACCCCCCGTCTCGCCGTCCATCAGGCGGACCGTCACGCCCGGATGCTGCGCCCGGAACGCCGCGAGTGCCGGCGGCAGCAGGTGCGTGGCGGTCGAACGGAACGACGCCACCCGCAGCACGCCGCGCAGCTGCGTGTCCTCCTGCGCGGCCAGCAGCGCGTCGCCCGCCGACTGCACCGCCGCACGCGCGTGCGTCAGCATCCGCTCGCCGGCCGGGGTGGGCACCGTCCCACCGCGCCCACGCCGCAGCAGGGGCCGCCCCGCCAGCGCCTCCAGTTTGCTGATCGCCTCGCTGAGCGTGGACTGAGACACGCCCAGTTCCGCCGCCGCCTCGCTGAAGCCCCCGGCGTCCGCCACCGCCAGCAGGGCGCGCAGCTGCGCCAGCGACGGCAGGCCCGTGGTGGGGGAGAGGCGCGTGGAGGTCATGCCCCAGTGTAGGCCCCGCCCAGCCCGGCAGGCATCGGGAAAACCGATGCATTACGGGAGGGGCAGCGTCCGCACCGATGGTCAGACCGACCCCCACCGGCGCACGCTGGGGGCATCACCGGCCACCCCGGCCGCGCCCCCGACGAGGTGCCCCCCATGACCGCCACCCAGCACCGCCCGAGCCCCACCCACCTCCCCACTCCCACGCCCTCTGAACCCGCCGCGGCCCACCCCCTGCCCCTGGACAGCCTGCCCCTGTACAGCCTGGAAGTCATCGCCCCCAGCGGACGCACCCCGCAACTGGACGGCTGGACGGTGCAGAGCTGGCCCATCGCCAGCCTGGGCGACCTGACCCTCCAGGCCCGCCCCCACCACGCCGCCACCCCGGACGACCTGCGCGCCGCGCTGCACGCCGCCGGCATCACGCCGCTGGGTCCCGTCCGCACCCACCGCTGACCCGTCCCGCCATCCGGGGCGCCTTCACCTGGGGCGTACCGCGCTGTCCCTTGACCCGGTCATCACAACACGGCACGATACTGGCCGCATGAACAGCGACCACCCCCCTCAGCAGGCCAGCGCCGGACCCGTCCAAGCGGGACCGGCCAGCGCCGGCCAGTTGAGTGTCGCGCTGGTCACCGTGCGTTTCCTGCGGATGCTGAGCATCACCCTCGAACAGCTCGACGCCGTCCGGGACGCCAACGACCGCGCCGAGTTCGCCGGCCTGACCGCCCGCGCCGAGACGCTGGAAGCCGAAACCGACGCCCTGGAACGCGAGATCGAGGACCTGTGCCTCCAGGCCTTCGCCGCCGGGCTGACCGAACAGGAACTCGCCTTCCACCTGATGGTGTTCCGCAGCCTGTCGAACCTCGAACGGGTCGGGGATTACGCCTTCAACGTCGCCCGCGACCTCGAGACCTTCGCGCCCCGCGCCCGCAGCGCCACCCTGCAGGACGTCCTGCCGCTCGTGCGCCTGCTCTCGGAGATGCTCGAACGCCTCGCCTACGCCTTCGCCGAACGGGACGTGGAGGCCGCCCGCGACGTCATGCGCCTCGACTACGAACAGGTGGACGCCCTGTACGAGCAGATGCAGCGCGCCAGCCTCACCCGCCTGCTCGAACGCCCGGAAGACACCAGCGTCGCCCTGACCGCCAGCCGCATGGCCCGCAACCTCGAACGGCTCGGGGATCACCTCGTGAACGTCGCCGAACGCCTGGAACACGTCGTGACCGGCATGCCCCCAGTCCCCAGCTGAATCCAGCCACCGGCAACGGGACGCGGGGTGCTCCGGCTGGAAGGCACCCCGCGCACCCGTTGTGGCGATCAGGCGACCGGCGCGACCCGGTCCGTGTGAATGGCGCGTTCCTCGCTCTGCGCGCCCTTCAGCAGCGGCATGACCAGTTCCCCGAAGCGCCGCGCCTCCTCCTCGTGCGGGTAGCCGCTGAAGATGAACGAGCTGAAGCCCATGTCCTCGTAGCGGCGGATCTTGGCGGCCACCTGCTCGGGGCTGCCGATCAGGGCGACGCCCACCCCGCTGCGGGCCATGCCCACGCCCGCCCACAGACCCGGTTCGACCATCAGGTCCGCGTCCAGGCCCTTCATCATGTCGATCTGGCGTTTCTGGCCCACGCCGTCCACGTGCGCGTGGCTCGCCACGAACGCCGCCCGCACGTCCGGGTCCACGCGGCTGATCAGACGCTCGGCGGCCGCGCGGGCCTCGGCCTCGGTCTCACGGACGATCACGTGCGTCCGCAGCCCGTAGCGCAGCCGGCGGCCGGTCTTCTCCTCCAGCGCCCGCATCTGGTTCAGGCGTTCCTGCAGCATGTCCTCCCGCTCGCCCCACATCAGGTACACGTCCGCGAGGTCCGCCGCGATCTCCTGCGCCACCGGCGACGCCCCCCCGAAGTACAGCGGAATCGGCTGCACGGGCGCCGGGTCCAGCACGGCGTTCTCGAAGGCGTACAGGTCGCTGCGGAACGACTGCGGCGGCGGGGCCGTCCACAGCTGCCGCAGGATCTGCATGAACTCCCGCGTGCGCTCGTAGCGTTTGCCGTGGTCCTCGTTGTCGCCGTACATGGCGTTCTCGGCCGGGCTGCTGCCCGTCACGATGTTCAGCCGCACCCTCCCCGGAAACAGGTTCTGCAACGTGGCTAGCATCTTCGCGTACATGGCCGGGTGGAACATGCCGGGCCGCACCGCGATCAGCAGCGCCGGATCGGTCGGCGCGCTGCGCGCCAGGGCCGCCACGGCCGCCGTGTAATTCTCGTGCTCGCTGTGGTAGTTCGTGGCGGTCAGCAGGCCCGTGAAGCCCGCCTCGCCCGCCGCGCTGATCAGCGACTGAAGGTACGCCAGCGTGGGCTTACGCGGCGGCTTGGTTTTCGTGCCGATGAACTCACCGTCACGCGACAGTTGCAGGAACCACAGGAATTCGGACTGGGAAGGATTGGTCATAAGTCACCTGAAGGGGAGAGGTATGGGGTGTGATACGGACTCCGATTGAATGGGCTGCAAAGCCCGCTGGGTCCGAGCGAAGCGAGTGGGAGCTGGGCGGGTTCCGGACGTGGAGCTGGCAATCCGGTGAAGTTCCGGATTGTCGGCGAAACAAACGGCAGTTCGTATGACAGGGTTCCATCAACCATGAACCATCAACCTTCTACGCCTTCACGCCTCCGGCGGTCAGGCCGGACACGAAGCGTTTCTGGAAGATGGCGATTAGCAGCACGAGGGGCACGGTGGCGACGACGACGGCGGCGGCGATCAGCGGCCAGGGGAACGCGAACTCGCCCTGGTAGAGGGTCACGCCGACGGACACGGTCCGCATGCTGAGTTTGGTGTTGAAGCTCAGGGCCAGCAGGAATTCGTTCCAGGAGTTCACGAACACCAGCAGCGCGGCCGTCACGACGCCCGGCGCGGACAGCGGCAGGACCACGCGGGTCAGGGCGCCCACGCGGGTGGTGCCGTCCACCATGGCGGCCGCTTCGAGGTCGCGCGGGATGGCGCTGAAGAACGCCACCAGCGTCAGGATGCCGATGGGGAGGCTCAGCGCGGCGTAGGGGAGGATCAGGGCGGGGTAGGTGTTCAGCAGGTTCGCGCCGCGCATCAGGCGGAACAGCGGAATCAGGAGGCTGACGACCGGGAACATGCTGAACGCCACGACGGCCGTGAGCAGCAGCCCGCGCCCGCGCAGGTTCAGGCGGGCCAGGGCGTACGCGGCGGGCACGGCGGCCGCGATGCACAGCACGGTGCTCAGGAGGCTGACGGTCAGCGAGTTGAAGAAGAACTGCGCGAACGGCTGCTCACTGAACACGCGGGCGTAATTGCTGAAATCCAGTTTCGAGGGCAGGTACTGCACCGGGAACTTCTGAAGCTCGCCTTCGGTTTTCAGGCTGGTCAGCAGCATCCAGATGAACGGGAAGAACCCGCCCACGATCAGCGCGGCCAGCGCGGCGGCGCGGCCCAGGCGCTGGGCGGGGCTCAGGTTCTCTGGGGTGTGTTCTTCCATCAGGAGTTCGCTCCGTCCCGCACGAAGCGGACGTACACGGCGGTCACGGCCAGACTCAGGGCGAACAGCGCCACGCTCAGCGCGGCGGCGTACCCGAAGTCCAGGAATTCGATGCCCGTGCGGTAGATGTACACGCCCAGCGTCTCCAGCAGGCCCTGCGCCGGCGCCTGCTGGATGAAGGTGTACGGGATGTCGAACACCTGCACGGCGCTGATGGTCCGGAAGATGAACGCCACGGCCAGACTGGGGGCCAGCAGCGGCAGGACCACCCGGAAGAACGTCTGCGTGGGGGTCGCGCCGTCCACCTGCGCCGCCTCGATCATCTCCCTGGGGATCCCCTGGAGGCCGCCGAGCACGATCAGCGCCACGAAGGAACTGGTCTTCCAGATGATCGTGACGACCATCGCCAGGACGCTCAGGCCCGGCGTGCTGAGCCAGCGCAGCGGCTCGTCGATGATCCCGGCGCGCACGAGCAGGTCGTTGAACACGCCGTACTGCGCGTTGAACAGCCACGCGAAGATCAGGCCCGTGATGACGGGCGGCATCGCCCACGGCAGCAGCAGCGCCACGCGCGCCAGTCCGCGCGTCCGGCCCGGCAGGTGCGCGGCGAGCGCCATGGGAATGCCGACCAGGAACGAGCCGCCGACGGTCAGCACGCCGAACAGCAGCGTGTTGCGCAGCGCCTGACCGAAACGGGCGTCGTGCAGCATCTGCGCGTACTGCTTCAGGCCGACGAAGCCCTGGAGCCACGGTTCGGTCAGTTTGTTCAGGTACAGGCTGTCGCGGAAGGTGGTCAGCATGGGAAACAGCAGGACGCCCAGCAGCAGCGCGGCGGCCGGGAGCAGCAGCAGCGTGGCCAGCAGCGCCTCGCTGGGTTCCCGGCGGGGTCGGCGGGCCGGGGTGGGGTTGGGTGTGGTCATGAGGGTCACGTCTTTCGGGCAGGGGGGCGGGGGTGTCCGGGCCGGCATGGGGGGGCGTGCCGTCAGGCGACGTGGCGCCCCCCCCATGCCGGTGTCCTGGTGGTTACTTGAGCAGCGGCGTCAGGTCGCGTTTCATCTCGCTCAGGGCGGCGTCCACGGTCTTGCTGCCGGCAACGGCGGCCGAGACGTTGTTGCGGATGATCTCGCTGACGCGCGGGTAGCTGGGCGTGACGGGGCGCGGGCGGGCCTTGGTCACGATGGGGTACAGGGACTTGAAGTGCGGGTTGGCGGCCAGCACGGCCTTGTCGTTGTACAGGCTCTTGCGGACCGGCAGGTACGCGCCCTTGATGGCCATTTCCTTCTGCACGTCGCTGCTGGCCATGAACTGCAGGAGTTTCACGCTGGCGGCCTTGTTCTTGCCGAAGGCGTTCACGCCCCATTCCCAGCCGCCGGTGCAGGTGGCGCTGGCGTTCTTGCCGAAGGCGGGCAGCGCGGCCACGCCCACGTCGCCCTTCACCCGGGTGGGCTGGGGGCTGTTGCCCTGGAAGTGCGCCCAGGCGTAACTCCAGTTCAGGCCGAACAGGACGTTCCCGGCCTGGAACTGCTGGCGGGAGTCGTCGGTTTTCATCTCGGCGCTGGCGGCGGGGGAGAGTTTGGTCTTCACGGCGTTCACCAGGAAGCCCAGACCCTGTTTCGCGGCTGCGCTGGTCACGTCGTCCACGCTGCCGCCGCCGGTCCAGGTCATTTCGAGGAAGTTGCAGACGGTGCCCTCGATGGGCGCGCCCTGGAAGTTGAAGCCCTGGAGGTTGCCGCCCTCGGCTTTCTGGATGCGGGCGGCGGTGGCGGCCAGTTCATCCCAGGTTCTGGGGACCTTGGCCTTGTGCTTCTCGAGCAGGTCCTTGCGGTAGTACAGGAACTGCGCGTCGGTGAAGGCCGGCATGGCGTACAGTTTGCCGCTGACGCTGGCGGCGCCGATGGGGCCGGCCAGGAAGGCTTTCAGGTAGGTGTCCTTGCTGGGCAGGTAGGCGTCGAGCGGTTCGGCCCAGCCGGCGGCGGCGAAGGTGGCGGTGCGGACCACGTCGATCAGGAAGATGTCCAGGGTGCTGTCCCTGGCGGCCAGGACGGTGGTCAGGTACTGGTTCTGGGCTTCGCTGGTGGCGCCGCCGGTCTCGATCTTGATCCTGATGTTCGGGTTCTGTTTCTGGAAGCGGTCGAACAGCGGCTGGAAGATGTCCGGGCGTTGCTGGCTGCCCATGAACACGGTCAGGGTGGTGGCGGCGCTGGCGCTGCCGAGTGCAGTCAGGGTGAGCAGGGCGGTCAGGGTGAGGCGGGTACGCATATGAACCTCCGGAACGGACTCAAAAGTGGACTTGTTTTATCAACTAATGGCGCGGTGGTCCAGTCGCGCGCCCCGCGCAGTCCAGACCTCTGGGTGTGCCGTCCCCAACAGCATGGCACGCCCGCCGCGCTGCGCCAATTGGCCTACCGCCCGGCCCGGACCCCGCCGTACACTCAGGCGTGACCACAACCGAGATGCCCCGCTGGCGCACCGACGACCTGTACGCCAGCCTGAACGACCCGCAGCTGGACCAGGACCTCGCCGCCCTGGACCAGGACGTGCGGGCCCTCGAAGCCCTGTTCGACACCCACGCCGTCCGCGCCGGGGCGCCCGTCACGCCGACCGCCGTGGACGCCGTGCTGGGTGACCTGAACGCCGTCCTGACCCGCGCGGGGCGTGTGCGCGCCTTCGTGTACGCCTTCGTGACCACCGACAGCCGCGACGAGGCCGCGCAGGCCCGCATGGCCACCCTGACCACCCTGACCCTGCCGCTCGGCCCGCTGAGCGCCCGCCTGACCGCCTGGCTGGGCGGCCTGGACGACGCCGCCCTGACCGCCCTGCTGGAAGGCAGCGCCGCCGCCCGCGCGCACGAACACCGCCTGCGCCGCGCCGCGCAGCTCGCCCGCCACCAGATGACCCCGCCCGAGGAGGACCTCGCCGCTCGCCTGCACCCCGCCAGCGGCGGCGGCTGGGGCAAACTGCACGGCAACGTCTCCAGCACCCTGAAAGGCGAGTACCGCGGCCAGACCCTGCCCGTGACCGCCCTGCGCGCCCTGGCCAGCGACCCCGACCCGCAGGTCCGCCAGGACGCCTACCACGCCGAGGTGGCCGCCTGGAAGACCCAGGAGACCGTCTTCGCCGCCTGCATGAACGGCGTCAAGGGCGAGGAGGGCACCCTCGCCGCCCGGCGCGGCTTCACGGACCCCGTCGCCCCCAGCCTCCTGAGCAACGGCATCGACCGCCAGACGCTGGACGCCATGCAGGCCGCCGTTGTCCGCGCCCTGCCCGACTTCCGCCGCTACTTCCGCGCCAAGGCCCGCCACCTCGGCAAGACGCAGCTGGACTGGTGGGACCTGTTCGCCCCGGTCGGCAGAAGCGACACCCACTGGGACTACGACGCCGGGGAGGCCTTCGTGGAACGCCAGTTCCGCGCGTACAGCCCAGCCCTGGGTGACTTCGCCGCCCGCGCCTTCGGTGAGCGCTGGATCGACGCTGGCCCCCGCGACGGCAAACGCAGCGGCGCGTTCTGCATGAAATGGCAGGGCGCCGACAGCCGCATCCTGATGAACCACGACCCCAGCCTCGACTCGGTCAGCACCCTCGCGCACGAACTGGGGCACGCATACCACAACCTGCAGCTCGGCGGCCTGCGCCCCCTCCAGCAGGAGACACCCATGACCCTCGCCGAGACCGCCAGCATCTTCTGCGAGACCATCATCCAGAACGCCGCGCTGCAGACCGCGCGGGGCGACGAGCGCCTGTACGTCCTCGAAACGCAGCTGATGGGCCACGCGCAGGTCGTCGTGGACATCCACAGCCGCTTCCTGTTCGAGAAGGCCGTCTTCGAACGCCGCGCGGGGGGCGACCTGAACCCCAGCGACCTGAACACCCTGATGGTGCAGGCGCAACGCGACACCTACGGCGACGCCCTGAACACACCCCACCCCTACATGTGGGCCGTCAAACCCCACTACTACGGCCGCTCCTTCTACAACTACCCGTACACCTTCGGCCTGCTGTTCGGCCTGGGCCTGTACGCCCAGTACGAACAGGCCCGCGCCCAGGGCCAGGAGGCGGACTTCCAGGCCCGCTACGACGCCCTGCTGGCCGCCACCGGACAGGCCACCCCGCTGGCCCTCGCCGCGCGCTTCGGCATCGACCTGCACGCCCCGGACTTCTGGGAAGGCAGCCTGAACGTCATCCGCCGCCAGATCGACGCGTACGAGGCCACCACGCAGGCGTAAACCGGCCGGGGGCAGGGGGGAGCCGGGGGCCTGGACCTCGACTCCCCCCTCCCTCCTAACCTCCTTCTGGCCTCCCGCCTCAGCGCACCTTGACGTCCTGATCGAACCACGTCAGCACACGCTCGTTGCCGAAGGGCCACACGTTGACGCTGACGCTGGCGACCTGCGCGGCTTCCTGCGCGAACTGCGGCAGGGGGCCGTGATTCTTCGGGGTGACGTTCCAGGCAGGCGCGTCGTGCGGGAGGCCCGCGAGTTCCCGCGCGCGGGTCAGGCCGGTGCTCAGGTCCCCGAGTTCGTCGATCAGGCCGCGTTGCAGGGCGTCCTGACCGCTCCAGATGCGGCCGCGGCCGAGTTCGTTCACGCGCTCCTTGCTGAGCTTCCGGCCCTCGGCGACGCGGGTGGTGAAGCGGTCGTACACCTCCAGAATGCCCTTCTCGACGTGGTCGCGTTCCTCGTCGGTGTACGGGCGGGCCGGGGAGTACATCAGGGCGCGGTCGCGGCCCACCCGTTCGGGGTTCAGGCCGTGACGGCGGTTGAATTCGGTCAGGACGGGCTTGCCGCTGACCACGCCGATGGAGCCGGTCAGGGTGTACGGCGAGGCCACGATGGTCCTGGCGTGCGTGGCGACGTAGTACCCGCCCGACGCGGCGTACTCGCCCATGACGACCACGACCGGTTTCTCGCTCTTGGCGACCTCGCGCCAGATCAGGTCGCTGGCCAGGGCGCTGCCGCCGCCGCTGTTCACGTACAGGACGATGGCTTTCGTGGCCCTGTCCTCCTTCGCGCGGCGCAGGGCCGCCACGACCGTGTCGGACCCGGCCATCGGGCCGCCCAGCAGCGGCAGCGGAATGGGGTTGGTGCGGCTCTTGCCGGTGATGATCGTGCCGATCAGGGGCACGACCGCCACCCGCCCCGCCTTCGCCTTCGCGGGCCGGTGGGGCGTCAGCAGGTCCAGCACCGCCTCGAAGGGCCGCGAGGCCGGCCCGACCAGTTCGTCCTCGTAGGCGACCTTGGTGATCACGCCGGCATCCAGCGCTGCCTGCGCACTGGTCAGGTCGGCGCTCAGCCAGCCGGCTGCGACGTCCTCCGAGACCCCCCGCGCCGATGCGAGATCCCGCACCCACGCGCCCTCCAGGCCGTCCAGGTACGCCTGGAGCTGCTCGCGGTTGTGGTCGTCCATGTGGTCCTGCGAGAAGCGCGTCAGGGCGGCCTTGTACTCGCGGACGCGCAGGTTCTCGAACTCGATGCCGCGTTTCTTCAGGAACTCGCCCAGGAAGGTGCTCTCCACCCCGAAGCCTCCCAGGTTCACCTCGGCGGATTCCGGCGCGACGAGTTCGCCTGCGCCGCTCGCGGCGATCAGGGTGGTCATGGTCAGCTGCGGCAGGTACGCCACCACGCGCTTCTCGGCGGCGAGGTCCGCCAGGATGCCCCGCACCGCGTGCGCCGCCGCGGGCGCGGCCGTGAACTCCCCGAAGCGCACCAGCACGCCGTGCAGCCACCCGGCCCCGCGCAACTTCTGCACGCGCGCCGCGAGCGCCTCCAGCGACTCGGTGCGGCTGAGCAGCGCCGCGACCGGGTTGCCCGGCTGACGCTCCGGGAAGGGGCCGCTCAGGTCCAGGATCACCCAGGTGGGTCGCGTCACGCCGCCGGGCAGCGCGTCGTCACGGTTCAGGAACGGGAGGTTCAGGTTCATGCCCCACGCTACGCGCCGCCCGCCTGAGAAGTTCCGCCGCCTGCTCCCGCGGCGCGCCCCAGCCGCTCGCCCATGACGGCCGCCCGCGCGCTCAGCAGCGCCGCCGCGTCGGCGGGCAGCACCTCGCGGGCCGTGGCGTCCCACAGCGCCAGCCAGCGGCCCAGGTGCGCGGCGCGCACGCCCAGCCCCGCGTGCGCGGCGTTCAGGTTCCCGCGCCACGCCGCTGCGCCCGGCTCGCCGCCCAGCAGCGTCACCCAGAAGGCCGTCACGCGCTCCAGGTGCGCGGGCCAGTCGGTCACGTGCGCCGCGAACACCGGCCCCAGCAGGCGGTCGGCCCGCGCCCGCGCGTAGAAGGCCGTGACCACCGCCCGCACCGCCACCACCCCCCCCACCGCCTCCAGCGGCGAGCCCGGCGTGCGGTCCGACCAGCCGGGCAGCGCCGCCAGGAACGCCGACAGCAGCGCGGGCGGCAGGTCCGTTTCCGCCCAGGCGACCGCGCGGCCCACCGTCCAGTGCAGCGGCTGCGTGCCGGCCCAGGCGTGCGCCTGCGCGCCGCGCGGCAGGGCCGAACAGTCCGGGGTGCCCGGCGTGACGGCCGCCCCCAGCGCCCGGCCCAGCAGCGCCGCGCCCGACCCCCAGCCCAGCACCGGCACGCCCCGGCGCAGGGCGCCCGTCACCAGCGTCAGCGTCTGCCAGCGTTCCGGGTGCGCCCGCACGTCCGCGACCGGCAGGCCGTCGTGCGGCAACAGCAGCCCCGGGGCGCCCGCCAGTGCGTCGGGCGTGGCGGCCTGCACGGTCCAGCGCGGCCCGGTCAGCTCAGGGGTGGGCAGGGGAGGCGTGGACAGCAGCGGCCCGGTCATCCGCCCAGCATACCGGCCGCCCCGCACAGCAAACGGACCTCCGCCGCTCCTGCGTGAAGGTCCGTTCCGCATCCGTCCTGCGGACTGCCGTCTGGTTCGTTCCCACCCCGCAACACCACCGTCCTGCCAACTCCACGGCCGACAGTCCGTTCTGCTTCTCCTCTGCGGGGCCGCTCTCCGGGTCGCCTCCGCTGGGATGGAACGGTTCTCGCATACCGTTCCCGCGGAGGCCGTGGCCGGGGTCAGTTCAGGGTCTTGATGTACGCCTGCAGGTTCGCGATGTCCGAATCGGTCAGCTGGGTCTCGTTGAAGCGCGGCATGACGGCCCCCAGCTCCCGCTCCGGGGTCTTGCCCTCACGCAGGGCGGTCGTGAACTGCGCCAGCGTCCAGTTCTTCGGGCCGTCCGCACCCACGAGCGTCGGGCCGACCTGCCCCTGACCGTTCGCGCCGTGGCAGCCGGCGCAGCCGCTGCTGGCGTAGGTCTTCTCGCCGGCGGTCGCGTCGCCCTGCGTCTCGGCGGCGGCGGCGGTCGCTGCCGGGGACTTCCCGGTCTCGCCGGCGGCGCTCGCTTCCGGCGCGGGGTCCGTCCGGGTGCCCTCGGTGCTGGCTGCCGGAGTCTCGGGCGTGGTCAGTTCGCCGCTGGCGGCCACGGCGCCGTTCTCGCCACCCTGCGTGCCGCCCTCGTTCGGAGCGGTGACGTCACCCTGCGCCTCGGCGGACCCGGCCGCGCCGGTCGCGGCGCTGTTCGCGCTGGGCGCGGACTCGCTGAGAGGAGTCGCGCCTTCCTTCTCGCCGCCCTCGGACTTGCTTTCCTCGTGGTGAGGTTTGGTGGCAATGTTGTACGCGGCGAACGAGCCGCCCAGCGTCAGGGCCAGCAGCAGCGTCATGGAGACGGCGAACGTGTTCTTCATACCCGCGAGCTTACCATACGGTCAGGGGGCGTTTGACCGCCCAGCACGCACCCCGCGCGCCCGGCGGCAGGCCGCACTACACTGCCCACATGCCTCCCCTGCGCCTCGCCAGCCTGACGTGCAGCAACACTGACATCCTGCACGCCCTGGGTGCCACCCGGCAGCTGGTCGCCGTGGACAGCCACAGCGACGGCCCCGGCCTGGAGCACGCCGCGCGCCTCGGCCCGGACCTGAACATCGACGTGGACACCCTGATCGCCGCGCGCCCCGACCTGGTCCTGGCGAGCCTCAGCGTGCCCGGCATGGAGCGCGTCGTGGACGCCGTGCAGGCCGCCGGGCTGCCCACCCTGATCCTCGACCCCCTGAGCGTCCCGGACGTGCTGCGCGACATCCGCCTGATCGGCGCGGCCACCGGGCAACCCGACCACGCAGGCGCGGTGGCCGACGCCCTGGCACGCGACCTGGCCGCCCTGCACCGCGCCCACGCCCGCCCGCCGCGCGTGCTGATCGAGTGGTGGCCCCGGCCCATCATCGCCGCCACCCGCGACTCCTGGGTCACGGACCTGCTGGCGGGGCTGGGCGCTGTAAACGCCCTCGCCGGCCGCGCGGGCCGCAGCACACCCCTGACCCTGGACGAGGTCCGCGCCGCCCGCCCGGACCTGATCGTGTGCTCCTGGTGCGGCGCGAGGAAACTCCGCCCGGAGGTCATCGAGGCGCGCGGCCTGGGCGTGCCGGTCGTCGCCATCCACGAGAGCGGCCTGGGCCGCCCCGGCCCCCGCCTGCTGGAGGGCGCGCGGCAACTCCGCGCCGCGCTGGACGCCCTGCCCGTCTGATACGGATTCCGTTTGTTTCGCCAACAATCCGGCACTCCACCGGATTGCCGATTCCACGTCCGGAACCCGCCAAGCTCCCACTCGCTTCGCTCGGATTGAATGGCTGACAAAGCCATTCAATCGGAGTCCGTATGATCGGCCCGGCCCCCGGCCGCCCACAACCGGCGCTACGTCCCGCCGTCCGCCTCCCAGCCCAGCACCGCCCGCAGGCCGCTCAGGCAGTCCTCGCGGTACGCCGCGAGGTCCGGGTCCGGGTCCGCCAGAAACCGCACGCTGAGACCCTCGACCAGCGCCCGCAGCAGCCGCGCCCGCCCCTGGGCGCCCGCCTCGCCGGACAGCCGCGCCAGTTCCAGATCCACCGCCAGCGAATCCGCCAGGAACGCCCGCTGGACCGCCATCAGCTCCGGGTCGCGGGTGGCGGCCGCCAGGAAATCCAGCGACACCGTGTAGAACCGCCGGGTGTTCTCCAGGCCGTAGAACTGGTTGTCCACGTACGCCCGCAACTTCCCCTCCGGCGAATCCGAGAGCCGCACCGCGCGCCGCGTCGCCACCGCGATCGTCCGCGAGAAGCGCCGCATGACCGCCGCCAGCAGCCCCGCCCGGCTGCCGAAGTGATACACCAGCGTGCCCCGGCTCACGCCCGCATGCGCCGCGATGTCCGCCAGCGTCACGCCCGCGTAGCCCCGCTCGTAGATCGCCAGGTACGCCGCCTTCTCCAGCGCCGCCCGCCGCGCCCGGTCCTGAATGGGATTCACCTTGCGCGCCATGCCGCCCAGCATCCCGGCTGCGCGGGCCGAGGTCAAGGGAGGCGGGGGAAGGGAACGTCCCCTCACTCCCACTGCCTGCACTCCCCTCAGGCCAGCAGCGCCACCAGCAGCGTCACGCTCAGGGCCGCCAGGCCCATGCCGATGGAACTGGCCGCGCCCGCATGTTCACCTTCCTCGCGGGCGCGGGCGGTGCCGATGCCGTGCGCGACCGCCCCGATGGCGATGCCGCGCGCCAGCGGATGCCTGACGCCCAGCGCGGTCAGGAAGGCGGGCAGCAGCAGCGCACCGATCAGGCCGGACAGGACCGCCAGCGTGGCGGCCAGCGCGGGCGGCGCGTGCGTGAACGGCGCGAGCTGCAGCGCGACCGGGCTGGTGGCGGGCGCGGTCAGCAGCGCTCGGGCGGCGTCGGGGCTGACGCGGAGCACCTGCGCCAGCCCGGCGTCGGCGGCCACGGCGACCAGGGTGCCGCCCAGCCCGCCGAGCAGCAGCGCCCGCCACTGCCGGGCCAGCAGGGCGCGCAGGCGGTACAGCGGCACGGCCAGCGCCACGACCGCCGGGGCGAGCAGGGTGGTCAGGGGCTGCACGTCCCGCAGGTACGTGCCGTACGGCACGCCGCCCGCCAGCAGCACGGCCGCGACGAGCAGCGTGGCGATCAGCGTGGGATTCGCCAGCGGGGAGCGCAGCCGCAGTTGCCCCAGCACGCCCGCCGCGAAGGCCAGCAGCGTGACGGTCAGCCAGATCACGGGCGGCCTTCCGGGCGGTCCGGGCGCAGCAGCCGCGAGGCGAGCAGGCCCGCCACGCCCGCCCCGAGCAGCAGCGCGGCCGTCATGACCAGCAGCCACACGCCCCACGCCGCCCCGGCACTCAGGAACTGCAGGAAGCCCACGGTGGCCGGCACGAACAGCAGACCCAGGATGCCCAGCAGACCGTCGGCGGCGTCCGCGATCCAGTGCAGGCGCACCAGTCCGCTACCCAGCGCCGCCCACAGCAGCGCCAGGCCCACCACCGACCCTGGCAGCGGCAGGTGCAGCGCGCCCACCAGCGCCTGCCCCAGCGCCGCGAAGGCCATCAGGATGCCCAGGCCCAGCAGGAAGCGGGCCGGGACGTTCAGGCGGGCGGTCAGGGAGGCCGGGTGGGCGCGTGGGGTCACGGCCGCTTCAGGCGGTGGGGGCCGCGAGGCGGGCCAGCATGCCGCGCACGACCTGCTTGGCGTGCCGCGCGACGAGCGGCATGAACTCGCGGTAATCCACCTTCGCGTCGTGGTCGGCGGTGTCGCTGACCGAACGGATCACCACGAACGGCACGCCCGCCTTGGCGCACACCTGCGCGACCGCCGCGCCCTCCATCTCGGCGCACGCCGCCCCGAAGCGGGTCCAGAGGCGCTGCACGCCCTCGCGGGACGCGATGAACTGATCCCCGCTCGCCACGCGGCCGTCCAGCACGCGCACGCCCTCCACGTCCCGCGCGGCGTCCAGCGCCACGGCCCGCAGGTGCGGGTCGGCGGGCCAGGCGGGCAGTTCGCCCGGCACCGTCCCGACCTCGTAGCCCAGCGGGGTCACGTCCACGTCGTGCTGCACGAGGTCCGTGCTGACCACGATGTCCCCGACCCGCAGTTCCGGGTGAACCCCGCCCGCCACGCCCGTGAAGATCACGCGGGTCGCGCCCTGCGTCAGCAGGTACGTGGTGGTCATGGCGGCGTTCACCTTCCCGATGCCGCCGCGCGTCAGCAGGACCGGCACGCCGTCCAGGGCGCCCCGGTGCAGGGTCACGCCGGGGAACGTCAGGTCCTCGCGGCCCCGCAGGTCCGCCAGAAGCAACTCGATCTCTTCATCCATCGCGCCAATAATCGCCAGCATTCCCCAGAGTGTACGCCCCGGCGCCCATGAAAGGCGGGTTCCCGGACCACTCATGGGCGCGGCGTATGCTCGGAAACATGACCGACGCTGGACTGAAGCCCGCCGATCCCCGCGACACGCTGGACAGAGCGGCCCTGCGCCACCCGGACTCCCTGAAGTGGACGGCGTTCGACCCGGACGTGATTCCCATGTGGGTCGCGGACATGGACTTCGCGGTCGCGCCGCCCATCATGGACGCCCTGCGCGCCCGCCTGGAACGCGGCCTGGGCTACCCGCAGCTGATGGGGGACCCTGGCCTGAAGGCGCAGGTCGGCGAGGCCCTGGCCCGCCACGGCCTGACGGGTCTGGGCGCCGAACACCTGACCTTCCTGCCCGGCGTGGTGCCCGGCATCTACGCCGCCGTGCACGCCCTGACCAGCCCCGGCGAGCCGGTGGTCACCATGACCCCCATCTACCATCCCTTCCACCTGGCGATCACCGACCAGGACCGCCGCGTGGCGGGCGTGCCGCTGCGCGACGCCGACGGCGGGTACGAGATCAACTGGGCCGCCATGGACGCCGCGTCGCGCGGGTCGCGGCTGCTGCTGCTGTGCCACCCGCACAACCCCACCGGGCGCATCTGGACGGCCGAGGAACTGCGCCGCCTGCGTGACCTCGTGCTGGCCCGCGACCTGTTCGTCATGAGCGACGAACTGCACGCCGACCTGCGCTACACCGACGGACCGTTCGAGAGTTTCGCCGCCGATCCGCGCGTGCAGAGCCGCACCGTCACCCTGACCGGCCCCTGCAAGGCCTTCAACACCGCCGGGCTGGGCATCGGCGTGATGGTCAGCCACAACGCCGCGCTGCTGTCCCGCGTGCGCCGCGCCGCCGGGGGCCTGATGGGCCACGAGAGCGCCCTGAGCATCACCATGTGGCAGGCCGCGCTGCGGGACGGCGGCCCCTGGCTGGCCGACACCGTGGCGTACCTGCGCGGCAACCGCGACTTCCTGGCCGACCACCTGCGCGAGCACCTGCCCTGGGTGCGCTTCCATGTGCCGCAGGCCACGTACCTCGCGTGGCTGGACCTGCGCGCCCACCCGCGCGCCGCCGACATCCACGCCTTCCTGCTGCAGGAGGCCAGGGTCGCCGTGCATGACGGCCCGGTCTTCGCGCACGAGGGCCACAAACCCCAGTACCAGGGCTTCATCCGCCTGAACTTCGCCACCAGCCGCGAACTGCTGACCGAGGCCCTGAACCGCATGACCGCCGCCCTGAAGCGCGAGATGTAATGAGGACGAGGGGAGTGGATCGTGGTCGTTCCACTTCCCACTCCCTGGTTACTGGGCGGTGAGGCTCACTGTGCGGTGAGGGCGCGCAGGTTCTCGATCAGGGGGCGCAGGCGCGCGGCGCGGACCTTCAGCGCGGCGCGGTTCACGATCAGGCGCGCGGTCGAGTGGAACAGCACCTCGACTTCCTCGAGGTTGTTGGCTTTCAGGGTGCCGCCGGTCTGCACGAGGTCCACGACCGCGTCGGCCAGTCCGGTCAGGCAGGCCAGTTCGATGTTCCCGCTGAGTTTCACGGTCTCGGCCGTGATGCCGCGCGAGTGCAGGTACGCGCGGGCCGCGCGGGGGTACTTGGTGCCCACGCGCGTGATCTCACCGGTCGCGCCGACCTCGCGGATCAGGGACAGGCGGCACCCGGCAAACTTCAGGTCCACCGGCTCGTACACGGTGCGGCCCGACTCGATCAGCACGTCCTTGCCCACGATCCCGGCGTCGGCCACGCCCAGGTCCACGTAGATCGGCACGTCCTGGTTACGCAGTTCCAGGATGGTCACGCCGGGAAATTCATGCCGCAGCGCGCGGGATTTTTCCGGCATGGTCAGCGGCAGGCCCGCCTGTGAGAGCAGCGCGATGGCGTCCTCCAGGATGCGGCCCTTGGGGAGCGCGAGCGTCAGGTGGTCGGGGCCGCGGACCGGGGCGGGGCTCACAGCGTCACCTCCGTGCTGTTCAGGTCGGTGAAGGTCAGCTCCGTGAAGGTCAGGCCCGAGGGTGAATCACTCACCCAGCGGCGGATGCCGCGCGCCGCGCTGAAGGACCGCAGTTCGGCCCGGTCGTCCGTCCAGGCGAGTTCCGCGTGCAGGCCCTGCGCCCGCGCCGCCCGCGCCCCGGCCAGATCCAGGGCCAGCACGACCTCCGGTTCGGGCGGCAGGACCGGCGCGAGCGCCTGCATCAGCCGTTCCAGCCCCATCGCGAAGCCCGCGCCGGGCAGCCCGCCCTCCAGCGCGTACCGGCCGCCGCCCAGCACCGGCTGGTTCAGGCCCGCCGAGTACGCCCGGAAGGTCAGGCCCGTGTAGTACCCGTAGCGGCGGCTGACGCCCAGGTCGAACAGCAGCGGCCCACCGTACAGCGCCGCCACGGCCCTCAGGTGCGCGACGGCCTCCTGCGCCCGCACGCCCGGCGCGAGGGCCTGCGCGGCGTCCAGCACCTCGGGACCGCCGTACAGGTCGGTCAGGGCGTGCAGCGTGCCGCGCACCGCGTCGCTCAGGCCGTGCTGCGCGGCCAGCAGGTCCACGTCCGCGCCACTCTTGCGGTCGATGGCCTCATGCACGGCGGCGCGCGCCTCGCCGTTCAGGCCCGCGTCCTCCAGCACGGCGTCCACGAAGCCCGGATACCCGACTTCCAGCTGCGCCTGCACGCCCGCCACCCCGATGGCGGCCGCCGCGAGGTGCAGCAGTTCCGCGTCGGACTGCGCGGTCTGCACGCCGATCAGTTCCACGCCCAGCTGATTGAACTCACGCAGGCGGCCCAGTTCGCTGTTCAGGGCGCGCAGCCACAGCCGGCCCCCGTACTGCAGGCGCAGCGGGAACGGCCCCTGCGGGAAGCGCGAACGGACCAGCCGGCCCACCGCCGTCGTGAACTCGCTGCGCAGCGCCAGCACCTGCCCGCCCGAATCGATCAGCTTGAACGCCAGCGCGTCCTGCGGATGGTCCGCGCTGGCGAACTCCAGCGCCGGGACCTCCACCCCCCGGTACCCCCACGCGCTGAAACACGCGCTCAGGCGGGCGCGCAGGGCCTCGCGCTGCGACCACTCGGGCGGCAGCACGTCGCGCGTGCCCTCGGGAATGAACCCGGCGCGGGTGGACGGACGGCTGGATGGACGGGAAGCGGACGAACTCACGCCCGGCATTCTAGACGCCGCCCGCCACGCAGACCGTCAGCCCACCTCACCATCCGCCCGCCCCGGCCCGGTGCCTGCCGCGCCAGAGTCACGCCGCGGGCCCTGCCCTATACTCGGGGCATGTTGCGCCGCCCGTTTCACCGTGCCCTGGCCGCCGCTGCGCTGGCACTGACGCTGGGCAGCTGCGCCCGCACCAACGACACCTTCACGCCGCACATCAGCGTCACGAGTGAGGGCAGCGCCAGCCGGCAGAACAGCTTCCTGATCCAGGGGTACGTGCTCGACGACACCGGCGTCACGCAGATCGCCGTGGACGGCAAACCCATTCCCATCGAACCCGGCAGCGACAAGCTCGCGCGTTTCAGGTTCCAGACGCTGCTCAACACCCCCACCGGCCGGTACACCATCACGGCCCGCGACGCCGCCGGGAACGAGGGCACGCTGGTCCTGCCGGTCAGCGTGGACCCCGCGCGGCCCGTCATCCGGGTCACGCGCTTCGAACGCAGCGGGAACACCGTCCGGGTCGCCGGGACCGCCACCGACAACGTGCGGGTCGCGCAGATCGTCGTGGACGGCAACCGCCTGAACATCACGCCCGGCCCCAGCGTGGACTTCTACGCCGAGACGACCGGCATCTGGGCCGACATCGAGGTCACGGACGGCGCCGGCAACCGCGCCACCCTCCGCGCCCGCTGACAGCCCACCCCGGGTCCCCTCATCCGGGCGGATGACGTGCCCCCGCCCCGGCGCGCGGTAGCCTGTGCGGCATGCACGATCTGACCGCCCTGATCCTCTCCGCGTCGTACGTCGGAATTCTGGCCATCGTCTTCGCGGAAACCGGCCTGCTGGTCGGCTTCTTCCTGCCCGGAGACAGCCTGCTGCTGGCCGCCGGGGTCCTCGCCGCGAACGGGGACCTGAACCTGGGCGGCGTGATGGGCGCCGTGATCGTCGGCGCGTTCCTGGGCTGCGTGGTCGGGTACGCCATCGGGCAGCGCTTCGGGCGGGGCGTGTTCTCCCGGCAGGACTCCCGCTTCTTCAAGCCCGAGTACATCACCCGCGCGGAGCTGTTCTTCCAGAAGTACGGCTGGCTGGCCGTCGTCCTGGCACGGTTCGTGCCGGTCGTGCGGACCCTGGTCCCCACCATGGCCGGCGTGAGCCGCATGCCGCTCGGGCCGTTCAACCTGTACAACATCCTGGGCGCAGTGCTGTGGGGTGTCAGCGTGCCCGCCCTGGGGTACTACCTGGGCGGCCTGATTCCCGACCTGGACCGGTACATCCTGATGATCGTGGGCGGCGTGGTCGTGGCGAGCGTCATTCCCATCCTCGTCAAGGTCTTCCAGGCCCGCCGCGCCTGAAGCCCGGCCCCCCCCGGCCCCGCCCCCGCCCTGTCCGGGGGCGTTTCGCTGCCCCGCTGCCCGCCCCCTGCCCGCTTTCCGGCCCCAACCGCGCCCGCGCGCACGGTTCCCGGGCGTCCGCGCCGCTAGCCTGCGCGGATGCCCGCCCGCCCCCTGCCCGCCGCGCCCGCCCCGCCAGCCTCGTTCGCGCCGGTCAGCGCCCGGCTGCAAGCGGCGTACCTGCCCGGCGGCCCCACCCTCCCGCCGGGCCGCCCGGAGACGCTGCTCGCCGGACTGATCCGCACCATTCTCGGCCAGCAGAACACCCGCGCGGCCGCCGCCCGGCAGTACGCGGCGCTGCGGGAAAACTACCCCCGCTGGGAGGCCGCGCTGATCGACGGTCCGGACGGCATCGAGGCCACCCTGAAAGGCGCGGGCGGCGGCCTGCACCGCAGCAAGGCCCGCCACATCCACGCGCTGCTGGGCGCGCTCGACGCCACCGCAGGGTTGAGCCTTGAGGGCCTGCGCGACCTGCCGGACGCCGCGGCCCGCGCCCACCTGGAAGCGCTGCCCGGCGTGGGCCGCCACACCGCCAGCCTGACGCTGCTCTTCGACCTGCGCCGGCCCGCCATGCCGGTCGAGGGCAACCTGGACCGCCTCGCGCGGCGACTGGAATGGGTGCCCGGCGGCTGGACGGCCGCCCGCGTGGAACGCTGGTTCGACGCGGTCACGCCCCGCACCTGGGCCGCGCGCGCCGCCCTGCACGTCGCCGGGGTGCGGCACGGGCGGGAGGTCTGCACGGCCCGGCATCCCCGCTGCGACACCTGCGTCCTCTCGGACCTGTGCCCGTCGGCGGCGCTGCTCGGCCCCCGCTGACCGGGCGTCACGGCCCGCTATGCTCGGGACATGACCGCCCCTCACGATCTCTCTCACGAACTCTCGGTCGCCGCCGCCCTGGCCCGCGACGCCGGGGCGCTGCTGCTCGCGCACCTGCGCGCCGGATTCACCGTGGAACACAAGACGGGCGCCGACGATCCCGTCACCATCGCCGACCGCGAGGCCTCCACGCTGATCATGACGGCCCTGGCCGCCGCGTTCCCTGACGACGGCCTGCTCAGCGAGGAGGAAACCGACGACCGCGCCCGCCTGAACCACGACCGCGTGTGGATCGTGGACCCCATCGACGGCACCAAGGAGTACTCGACGGGCCTGCCCGACTACTGCGTCAGCATCGGCCTCGCCGTGGGCAGCGAGCCCGTTCTGGGCGTCGTGTACGCCCCGGAAACCGACGAGCTGTTCACGGGCGTGGTCGGACAGGGCGCGTTCCTGAACGGCCAGCCCACCCCGCCCCCCGGCAGCGGCCCGGACTGGCGGGTGGCCGTCTCGGACACTGAACACAGCCGCGAACTGCACGCCGTTCCCCTGAGCGGCATGAAACCCAGCGGCAGCATCGCCCTGAAACTCGCGCGGATCGCCGCCGGGCACGCCGACGTGACCTTCACCATGTCCCCCCGCAGCGAGTGGGACATCGCCGCCGGACACGCCCTGCTGCGCGCCGCCGGCGGCGACCTGACCCGCCGCGACGGCCGCGCCATCCACTACAACCAGCCGCGTCCGCACGTCGAGCAGGGCCTGATCGGCGGGCAACCCCGGGCGACCGCGTGGCTCAAGGACCAGCTCAGCGCCCTGCACCTGCCCACCGCGCACCTGGGCCTGCAGGCGCACGAGCCCGCCTGGACTGCCCTGGCACCCGCCGACCGCGCCGCACTCCAGGGACACCCGGGCGTGAACGTCCGCCACGCGGACGGCCAGCTGCTGGCCCTGCTGGTCGTGAACCCCGAGACCCGGCAGGTGCAGCGCGCCGAGGGCGACGCCTTCCACCTCGACCGCCTCACGCGGGACGTGACGCGCGCCCTGGGCACCGTCACCCTGGGCACCGTCCAGCCCTGACCGCATGACCGACCATCCCGCACACGTCACCCTCAAACCCCTGCTGGACTTCACGCCCGCCGAGTGGCGCACCCTGCACTCCTTCTTCCGCAGCCGCGAACTGGCCGACTGGAACGACGCCAAACCCATCCGCATGCCCGAATGGCTGTTCCGGCGCGTCATGCAGGACGAGGAACGCACCGGGGAACGCCACGGCTTCGGCGTCATGGACGAACAGGGCCGCCTGATCGGCAGCGCCGAACTGTACGACCTGCGCCCCCCACCCCCCCTGACCGCCACCGTCGCCACCCTCGGCGTGATGATCGGCCTGCCCGAACTGTGGGGACGCGGGTACGGCCGGCAGGCCGTGCAGGCACTGCTGCGCTGGGCCTTTCAGGAACGCGAGTTCCCGCTCAGCCGCATCCGCCTGACCACCTTCGGACACAACCGCCGCGCCCAGCGCGCCTTCCTGGGCGTCGGGTTCCGCGAGGTGGGCCGCAGCGAACGTCAGGGCCGCACGGACGTACACATGGAACTCACCCGGGGCGAATGGCAGGCCCGGCAGGACACCCCGCCCCACCCCACCCCGCCCGACCCGGGCGGGGAATAATGACGGGCATGCGCGTCCTGCTTCCCGACCTGCCCGAGTTCCGCGCCCTGAGCCACCACGACGAGGGGGGCGTGCCCGGCGTGACCTTCGACCACTACACCCGCACGCACGTCCCGGACGGCCCGGCCGACGGCATGGTCCTGTGGATGACCGGCCCGCAGATCCGCGCCCGCCTGCTCGCCACGCCCGGCCTGAAGTGGGTGCTGACCCTGACCGCCGGCATCGACCACGTACAGGGCGCCCTGCCGCCCGGCGTGGCACTGTTCAACGCCAGCCGCCTGCACGACCGCGCCGTGGCGGTCCACGCCCTGAGCGGCATGCTCGCCGCGGCGCGCGGCCTGCACCGCTTCCGGGACGCGCAGGGCCGCCGCCACTGGGACGCCCCGGCCCTGCCCGGCGATTCCGCCCTGACCACCCTGGACGGCGCGAACGTCGTCCTGTGGGGCTACGGACACATCGGCCGGAACCTCGAGGAACTTCTCGCCCCGCACGGCGCGCACGTGCGCGGCATCCGCAGCGCCACCCCCACGGACGAACGTGACGAACTGCTGCGTGCCGCCGACTGGGTGGTCCTGCTGCTGCCCAGCACCCCCGACACGCGCGGCGTCGTGAACGCCGACACCCTGGCCCTCCTGAAACCCGGCGCGTGGCTCGTGAACGTCGGACGCGGCAACCTGATCGTCACGGACGACCTCGTCACGGCCCTGCGCGACGGGTCGCTGGGCGGCGCGGTCCTGGACGTCACCGACCCGGAACCCCTCCCCGAGGGACACCCCCTGTGGACGCAGCCGAACGTGATCCTCACGCCCCACATCGCCAGCACCACCACCGACCTCGTCACGCGCGGCGCTCACCTCACCCGCGACTTCCTGATCGACCTGCAACAGGGCCACGAACCCGACGGACGCGTCACTGCCGGACGCACGTACTGACACGGACTCCGATTGAATGGGCTTCAAAGCCCGTTCAATCCGAGCGAAGCGAGTTGGAGCTGGGCGGGTTCCGGGCGTGGAGTTGGCAGATCAGTGGTGTTCCGATCTGTGAACGAAACAAACGGCAGTCCGTATGACACTGCTGCCCACGCCGGTCGCGGGAGGCACGCCCGTGCAGCGCGGCCCGGACCGACATGTGCGGCACCCGATCGACACGGCGCTGCGCCTGCTCTCGGGCGGCTGGTCGGTCGCACGGGGCGGCTCGGTGAGCGTCGTGGGCCCCTGCTGCTCGCGCACCTTCACCCCAGCCAGCGCAGGTGCCGCGTGACGTTCTGCACGTGGTCGCCCCAGTGGGCGTCGTGGGAGAAGCGCAGCCACGCCAGCGCGTCGGCCTCGTCCGTGTCGGCCAGCGCGAGGGCGGTGCCCAGGGCAAGGGCGAGGTCCGTCAGGTCGTCCAGCGCGTCGCCGATCTCGGCGGGAAGGTCGCAGTGGCCCAGGGCGCGCCCGGTGGCCGGGTCGTAGAAGCCGGGTTCCGGCCACGCCCTGGCAATGTGGGCGCGCAGGTCGCAGTACGCCTCGCGCGGTGGGGTGTCGGCGTCCGGCACGCCGAAGGGCAGCGCCTGCACCTCCCGCCGCAACCCATCCAGCAGGTCGGCCAGCGCGCCGGGCGTGAGGCCCTCCCGGTCCAGCAGGGCTGCCTGAACCCGGCGCACGTGCGCCAGCATCAGGACAGCAGCACCGCCGGGCGTTTCTTCGGCGGGGCTTTCGGTGCGGGCAGGGTGGGGACGTGGTCCTCGATCAGGCCGCCGCCCAGCAGGCGCGGTCCGGCGTACAGCACGGCGCTCTGGCCGGGGGCGACCGCGAACTGCGGGTCCTGGAAGGCCAGTTCGAAGCCGCTCTCGTCGGCGCGGATCACGCGGGCCTTGACGGGCGCGGTGCGGTAACGGACCTGCACTTCCAGTTCGTCGGGCAGGTCGGTCAGGTCGATCAGGTAGTTGGCACTCTGCGCCTTCAGGCCGGTCCACAGGCAGTCGTCGTAATCGCCGACCCAGACGGTGTTCGTGTCGGGCGCGAGGTGCACGACGTGCCGCACGCGGTGCGACTGGTACAGGCCCAGGCCCTTCTTCTGGCCCAGCGTGTAGAACTGCGTGCCCAGGTGTTCCCCGACGACCTCGCCGCTGCTGATCTCGCGGATGAAGCCCTGGCTCTGCGGGATGTGCTCGGCCACGAAGTCCTGCACCTTGCCGGGCACGAAGCAGATGTTCTGACTCTCGGGTTTCTGCGCCGTCAGCAGGCCGCGTTCCTCGGCGATCTGACGCACCTGCGGTTTCTCCAGCTCGCCCACCGGGAAGAGGATGTACGGCAGCGCGTCACGCGGCGTGCCCCACAGGAAGTACGTCTGGTCCTTGCGGGGATCGTCGCCCCGATGGAATTCCACCTCGCCCCGCGCGTTCTCCACGCGCTTCACGTAATGCCCGGTCGCGACGTAGCGGCAGCCGAGCATCTTCGCCTTCTTCACCAGTTCGTCGAACTTCACCTTGGTGTTGCAGTTCACGCAGGGGTTCGGTGTGCGCCCCTTGCTGTACTCGTCGATGAACGGTCCGACGATGTGCCGCTGGAACTGCTCGCGGTAGTCCAGCAGGTAGAACGGCACGCCCACCTGCTCGGCCACGCGCCGCGCCTCGTACGCCGCGTCGGGCGAGCAGCACGAGTCGAAGGTGTCCGTGCGCTTGTCGTCCGGCCAGAAGCGCATCATCGCGCCGACCACCTGATACCCCTGGTCCTTCAGCAGCGCCGCTGTGACGCTACTGTCCACGCCGCCGGACATGGCGCACAGCACCCGTTCCCCCGCAGCGGCGGCAGGGGCAGGGACGGTCGCGGAAGCAGGGGTCGGGGCACTCATACAGCCGCGCAGCTTAACAGACCCCCACCGGGGCGGCGGTGACGCGCGCGGCAATTGAGGGACGAGCAAGGCGACCGTCCGGCTACGCTGTGGGCATGCGACCTGCCCTCCCGCGCGTGCTGTTTCCACTCCTGCTGGCCTCGTCAGCACTGGCGGTGGACGTCATGTACGGCAACCCCCGCTTCGATTACTGGGTCAACGTCCCAGGGGACCTGGGAGCGCTGCGCCCGCCGGACAACGGGAACGGGCAGTCATGGGTCAGCGGGGACGGACTGGTGCGGGTGGCGGCCTGGGGCAGCTACGGGCCGGGGGTGTTCGACGCCCCCAGCGTCTCCGCGTGGGCCGCGTACACCGAGCGGCAGGAGGTCGCCTCGGGCAGTCGGGTCACGTACCGGCGGCTGCTGCCCGGCGCGTTCGTTCTGAGCGGGTATCAGCGGGACGGGCGGATCTTCTACCAGCGGGTGCTCGTGCGGGACGGGACCGAGGCGGCGGTGCGGGTCATGTACCCGGAGGCGCGGCGGGGCGTGTGGGACGCGCGAACCGCGCGGATCGCCGCGTCACTGCGCTGGGGGCTCTAGCGGTTCTGCTCGGGCTGCCAGCCGGGCGGGCGGGTCAGGTAGTGCAGGCGGTCGCGCCAGCTGCGGGCCTGGCGGACGTCGCGCCACAGGGCGGCGAACTCGTGGAAGGCGACCTGCACGGGCCGGTGCGTGTGGATGTTGTGCACGAGGCCGTAGCGGACGGGTTCCGTCTCGGGCTGGAAGGTGCGGTGCAGGCGGTCCCAGACGATCAGGATGCCCCCGTAGTTGCGGTCCAGGTACAGGTCGTTGCTGCCGTGGTGCGCGCGGTGGTGGCTGGGCGTGTTCAGCACGTACTCGATGGGGGCGGGCAGGCGGCCCACCCGTTCGGTGTGCACGAAGAACTGGTACAGGAGGTTCCACGACTGCGCGAGCAGCACCATCCACGGCGCGAAGCCCAGCAGGGGCAGGATCAGCCAGAACGGCAGGGCGGTCATGGGCACCCAGGTCTGCCGCAGCGCGGTGGAGAGGTTGTAGTGCTGACTGGAGTGATGCACGACGTGACTGGCCCAGAACAGCCGGACCTCATGGCTGACGCGGTGGTACCAGTAGTACGCGTAGTCGTCCGCGAGGAACAGCAGCACCCACGCCCACCACGCGTCCTGCGGCAGGCGCAGGGGCGTGAGGCTGTACAGCGCGGCGTAGATCGTCACGACCACGCCCTTCCAGAAGAGGTTGATGAGGACGTTCCCGACGCCCATGCTCAGGCTGGTGAGGGTGTCGCGCGTTCCGTACCCGGAGTGCTCGTGCGGCCCGTCGTGGTCGTGGCTGAGGTGACGGTACGCGGCCCACTCGATCAGCATGGACAGCAGAAAGACGGGAATCGCGGCGCGGATCAGGTCAACCACGGCGCGCCTCCCACAGGTGCAGGCTGTCCAGGCTGGTGCTGCGCGCCACCTGCCCCGCTGCGTCCGGTCCCAGGGGCAGCGCGGCGTGCAGCGCGCGGTAATGCTCGCGCGAGCGGTCCCGGCGATGGGCGTCGCTGAAGTAGATCGCCCCGGCGCGGGCGTACACCTCGGCGAACGCGCCCAGCAGCAGCGGGGCCAGCGCGTTCCCGCTGCCGTGCGCGGCGAGCGTCTGGAACGTCCAGTCGAACGCGGCGAAGGTGTGCGGCAGGCCCGGGTCGGCCGACTCGGCGGGCGGCGTCCCGAGGTGCGCCCGCAGCGCCTGCGGGTCGCGGGCGGCGGTCTGCGCGACCCAGTGGGGCAGCAGCGCGGCGCGCAGGTCCAGCAGGTCCGGCACCATGCGGCCCAGCTCGCCGTGCCGGGACAGGTGCGCCAGGACGCGCAGGCCGCCCTCGTGCGGGTGCAGGACGCGGGTGGGTTTCCCCTGCCGGATCTCCAGCAGGCCGTCGCGTGCCAGGCGTTGCAGCGCCTCGCGCAGGGTGGGCCGCGTGACGCCCAGGCTGGCCGCGAGTTCCCGTTCGGCGGGCAGGGTGCTGCCGGGCGGGTACGTGCCGTCCAGCAGGCGGGCGAGCAGGGTGTCCTCGGCGTGCAGCGCGGGCCGCAGCGGGGCGGGGGTGGGGCCGGTCATGGAAACCTCCTCGGCAGGGCTCAGTGGTCAGTGGTCTGACCAGTCTGGGCTGACCACCGCCCGCCCGTCAAGCCCGCCCCGCCCGCTACACTCCCCGGCATGAGTCTGAGCCCCGAGCAATTCCGGACCGCCGCGCAACAGTACGGCACCCCCCTGTACGTGTACGACGCCGCCGAACTCGACGCCGCCCTGGCCCGCGTCCGCGCCGCGTTCGGGGACGCCCGCGCGTACTACGCCATGAAAGCCAACCCCAACCTGACCCTCCTGCGCCACCTGCACGCCCGGGGCGTCGGCTTCGAATGCGTCAGCGCCGGGGAACTCGCCCGCGCCGCCCACATCGGTGCGGCGGGCGACCGCATCCTCGTGAACGGGCCCGCCAAGACGCCCGGCGAGTACGCCACCGGCGCCGAACTCGGCGCGACGTTCATCCTCGACCGCGAAGAGGAGGTGACGCTGCTGCCGCCCGCCTCCCGCGCCCTGGTGCGCGTGAACCCCGCCCTGAACGTCAGCACCCACGACCACCTCGCCACCGGCGCCGCCGGCAGCAAGTTCGGCGTCACCCTGGAGCAGGCCCCGCGCGTGCTGGACGCCCTGCGCGCCGCCGGGCACACCGCCCTGGGCCTGCACGTGCACATCGGCAGCGCCATCCGCGACGCGCACGACTTCACCGCCGCCTTCCACCGCCTCGGCGACCTGCGCGCCCACACCGGCCCGCTCGACGTCCTCGACGCCGGGGGCGGCTGGGGCCTGGGCGCCGACCTGCACGGCATCGCCCGCGAAGCCCGCGCCGCCGCCGCCACCTTCGGCGCGCACCTCTGGGTCGAACCCGGCCGGTACCTCGTCGCGCAGGCCGGCACCCTCCTGACCCGCGTGGTCGGCACCAAACGCACCGGCCGGAACTTCGTCCTCGTGGACGCGGGCATGACCGAACTCCTGCGCCCCATGCTGTACGGCGCCACCCACCCCGTCACGCCCCTCTGGGACCGCGGCGGGACCGACACCTGGGACCTCGCCGGCCCCGCCTGCGAGAGCGGCGACCTCCTCGCGCGCGACCTCACCCTGCCCGACCCGCAGCCCGGCGACCTCCTCGCCATCCACGAAGCCGGCGCGTACGGCGCCGCCATGAGCAGCAACTACCTCACCCGCCCCCGCCCCGCCGAGGTCCTGCACGACGCAGGCACCTGGACCGTCATCCGCCAGCGCGAAACCCCGCAGGACATCTGGCGCATGGAAGAGAATGTGTAAAAATCCGCGTTCTCATGGGCGTTTTTCATTCTGTGGAGGGCGCCGGCGCGCTAGCTTGACCGGGTGATCGCCAAGGACCTCGAACCGCAAACCCACACTGACCCCCTGCGCCGCGCCGGGTACGAGGCCGAACGCCAGATGGCCCACTACCTCAAACGCGCCTTCGCGGAGGAACTGGACATCATTGTCCTGAACAACCTGCGCGTTGAACGGAACGGTGAAATCGCTCAGGTCGATCACCTGCTCCTGCACCGGCACGGGATGATCGTCGTCGAGAGCAAATCCGTCACGGCAGAGATCAGCGTGAACGAACGAGGAGAGTGGGCGCGGCACTGGAAGGGGCAGACTCGGGGCGTGCGTTCCCCCGTTCTTCAGGCCCGGTTGCAGGGAGACTTGCTGCACACCCTGCTGAAAGACCACGCCGAGCAGTTACTGGGCAAATTCATGCTGGGCAAGGTCCAGAAAGGATTCGGGAGCATGCATGTCGACGTGATCGTCGCCATCTCGGACAGTGGTGTCATCAGGGGCGGCGCGCATGTCCCCTCCGAGGTGCTCAAGGCCGATCAGGTGCCAGACCGCGTCCGTGAATTGACCCGTTACTACCGCAAGGCGAACAGTGTGTTCTCCCTGAACTTCAAGGATTCCGGGTACGAGGCAACGACCGCTGAACTGGCGGGCATTGCGGCCTTCCTGCGTGGTCGCCATGTTCCGGCCCCGGGCGACGCTGCGCCTGCCTTACCTGAAGCGGCCCAGGTCACAGGGCCGCGATCCAGTGCAGGGCCCTCGCGCCCGGAACGCCCCAGCGCCGCCCCGGTCCGCACGTCGCAGGAGCGGCAGGCGCAGGCGCGGCCCCGGCCGGACGTGGCGTGCCGTGCGTGTGCGTCCGTGAACGTGACGGTGCAGTTCGGGAAGTACGGGTACTACCTGAAGTGCGGCGACTGCGGTGGGAACACGCCCGCCAAGCCGGTGTGCGGGGCGTGCGGGCAGCCGGGGAAGGTCAGCAAGCGCGGCCTGGAGTTCACCGCGACCTGCGCGGGCGGGCACACCTGGGCGTACTGGACGAACCCGGCCTGAACGCGGGAAGGAGGCGGGGGCTGGCCGCGCCCCGCCTCCCACTAATACGGACTCCGATTGAACGGCTGTATAAGCCATTCAACCGGAGTCCGTATTAGAAGCTGTCGCTGCCGCCCACGCGCACGGCCTGGTAGTAGGCGTACGCGGCGCTGTAGCAGGCGGGTTGTTTGTACCAGCTCTTGGCATTGCAGATGGCTTTCATGTTGGTGTAGAAGGCCTCGTCGGTGGTTTTGCGGTTGGCGTCGGTGCGTTCGTAGACTTTCAGGTTGCGGTACCCGAAGTCGTGGACGTTGCAGGCGGGCCGGAAGTCCTCGCGGTAGCCGAGGCCCAGGCCGTCGGGGGCGCTGCAGCCGTCGCGGGTCCAGTCCAGGCCCGGGTAGGGGAGACTGGTGCCGTTGTACGCGGCGTACTGGGTGTTGTAGTTGCCCACGGTGCCCCAGCCGGTGCGTTTCACGTAGGCGAGGCGGTCGCTGGTCAGGTCCAGACCGCCGATGGTGGGCGCGGCGGGCAGGGTCAGGATCCGGGGCGTCTCGCCGTACGCCTCGCGCAGCGCGGCGATCAGGCCGGGGTCGCCGGCGTAGCGGGCCAGGATGGCCTGACTGCCTGCGTCCTGCAGTTCGGGGCGGGCGGCGTAGTCGCCCGTCAGGTCACTGGCGGTGGGGGCGGCCGTCTGGGAGCAGGCGGCCAGGACGACGGGCAGCGCAAGGGTGAGGGCGGCGGCGGTTCGGCGCATGGGGTTCCTCCGGGAGTGGGGGCGTCGGGTTGTGGGGCGCCTCTCACTGTACCTGCTGATGTCAGGGCAGTGCCAGCCCACGGGCCGCTATCATGAGCGGCAATGACGGTTCCTCCTGTGTCTTCCCCCGCTGTGCCTGATACGACCCGCGCCCGCATTCAGCAGGAGGCGGCGCGGCTGTTCGTGCAGAGCGGGTACCACGGGGTCAGCATGCGCGAGGTGGCCGAGGCGGTCGGCGTGACCAAGCCGGCCCTGTACCACCATTACGCCGACAAGGAGGCGCTGTTCCTGGCGATGCTGGAGGGCACGCTGGCGGGACTGGCGCGGCTGGTGGCGGCCGCGAACGCGCAGGTGGGCATTCGCCTGCAACTGGATACGCTGGTGTACGAGCTGCTGGCCAGCGCGCCCGAGCAGCGGGTCGGGTTGCAGCTGGCGGGCGAGCTGCGGCACGTGAGTCCCGAGCGGCGCGGCGCGTTCGAGCGCGAGTACCGCCGGGTGTGGATCGGGGGTCTGTCGGAGCTGTTCGAGTCGGCCGCGGCCCGCGGTGAGCTGCGCGGCGACGTGCCCCCGGCGATGCTCGCGCGGGCGTTCTTGGCGCTCACGTACCCGCTGGTGACGGGCGCGCCGTCCAGTGATCCGCAGGGAACCGGACGGGCGCTGCTGGCTGTCTTCCTGGACGGCGCGACGCCCCGGCCCGGTTCCGACCCGATGAGGTAACCCCCTGTTGCATGAAGATTCCTGAGCGTCCTGCCACGCAGCGGCGCGGGCGTCCATTCAGGATGAACGTCGGTCGCACGGCACGGGCGCGGTGGCAGGAGGGTGGGGCGGTGTCGTGGGCGCGCGTGTCGGCGCCCGTTTTCTGCATTCAGGGAGTGATACGGACTCCGATTGAATGGGCTGCAAAGTCCATTCAATCAGAGTCCGTATGACCCGCCCTCCTCCGCTCCGCCCCTGCCTACCTGGTGGGGGCGTTTTCCGTGGCGCCGCTGGTCGGCGGGGCGGCCGTCCGGCCGGGCCAGTTGGCGAGGGCCGCGCCGCCCAGGATCACGCCGGCGGCCGCCCACACGGTCAGGGGCAGGCGTTCGTGCAGCAGCGCGGTACTGAGGATCAGGGCGATCACGGGCGCCAGGGTGTTCCACACGCTGGTGCGGGCCGCGCCGAGCACCTGCGCGCCGCGCGCCCACGCGAGGTACGCCACGACGTTCGCGCCCAGGCCGCTGAGCGCCACGCCCGCCCAGGCCAGCGGCGGCGTGCCGCTGAGCTGAACGTGCGGCGCGGCGTACAGCAGGTACGGCAGGCTGCCCAGCGTGAGGCTGAACGCCACGAACGGCAGCGCCCCCACCTGCGCGGACAGCGTGCGGTTGAACAGCGTGTACAGCGCCCAGGCGGTCGCGGCGGCCAGCAGCCACCCCATGCCGACGAGCGTGACGGGCGCACCGGGTTGCCGCGTGAGCAGCAGCAGGGTCAGCAGGCCCGTGAAGGCCAGCCCCACCCCGGCCGCCTGCCGGCGTGTGACCGCCTGGCCCAGCAGCAGGCCCAGCGGCAGGACCAGCACCGGCACCATGCCGTTCACGACCCCGGCCACGCCCGCCGGGGACAGGCGGATGCCGGTCAGGAACAATGTCTGGAACACACTGTTGCCCAGCAGGCCAACGCCGGCCACGGTCAGCCAGGTGCGCCGCGACCAGCGGGGCCACCCGCCGCTGCGCACGGCCAGCGTCACGAGGACCGTGCCGGCCAGCGCGAACCGTCCGGCGTTGATGCTCTCGGGATTCAGGTGTGACAGCAGCGCCTTGAGCAGAACGACGTTCCCGCCCCACAGGATCACCGTGACGATCACGCCGGCCAGCGCCAGGGTCGCGGCGCGTGAATCGGTGGAGGCAGGAGCAGGCACGCCCGCGAAGATACGCCATGCCCCCCGGTGGGTGGCCGAGTGACCGGGACGCCGTGCGTGCGTGGCGCGCATCCGGTAGGATGACCCGGCCTGAAGGAGATCAGAAACTGTGCCCGTCACCCGCCTGGAAATCTGCACCGAACACCTCACCATCGATCAGCGCGAGGACCTGCTGGACGCCGTCTGGACGGCGCTGCGCATCAGTCCCGGCATGGTCACTGCCGACGGGAACGTGGAACTGGTCCTCTCGCAGTGCGGTCCGGCCACCGCGCCGGATGACGCGCCGCTGGTCCGCGTGAACGACATCGAGTACCGCAACGTCACGCCCGAACGCCTCGTGACCCTCATGAAACGCTGGTCCCGCTGACCTGAACTGCCCGTTCAGGGTGCGCGCCCGGTCCGGCCGGTCAGGGCTTCGAGCGCGGCCTGCAGGGTCGTGTCGCGGCCCTCGCCGGTCAGGGCCTGCAGGTCCGTGGGGGCCAGCAGGTCCGGCTGCACCCGCTCGGGCAGGGGCGTGCCGTCCGGCCAGTAGGCGCGCAGCATGGTCACGGACAGCACCCCGCCGTCCGGGAGCGGCTGGAAGGTCACGCCGCTGTTGCCCACGCCGCGGGTCGCCTCGCCCACCGCGAGCGCCCCGGCCCGCTGCGCGTAGTACGTGAAGACCTCCGAGCAGGACGCGGTGTTCGGGCCGACCAGCACCGCGGCTGGCCCGGACCACACCGCCGCTTCCTGGGGGTGCGGGTCGAGCGGCCGGGCGGGGCGGCCGCCCGCCCCGGCGTACACGGCGCCGCCCGTCCGGGAACGGGCGCGGTACTCGACGGGTGCGAACACGCTGGCCGCCGCGACGCACTGCGTGAGGCTGCCACCCCCGTTGAAGCGCAGGTCCACCACGAGTGCGCGCGCGCCGGCCTGCGCGGCCTGCTGCACGCGTGCCAGGAACTGCTCGGCCGTGTCGGCCGGCAGGAACGACGCGACCGTGACCACGGCCGTCCGGCTGTCCGGGCCGGCCCAGGTCAGCGTCGGTTCGTCCCGCGCGGTCAGCGGTTCGCTGCTCAGCGTCAGCGGGTGTGGGGGCTGACCGGCGCGGCGCACCTCGACCTCGAACGGTTGACCGGCGCGTTCCAGGCGGGTGAACTCGGTCGGGCCGACCGGGGCGTTGTCCCCGTCGCGTCTGCCGGCCGGCTGGCCGTTCACGCTGGGCAGCAGGTCCAGGGGGCGCAGCCCGGCGCGCGCCGCCGGGCTGCCCGGCATGACCGACGCGACCAGCAGGCCCCCCTCGACCCGCACCACCCGCGCGCCCGTCCGCAGAACCGCGCGGTTCTCCTGCACCTCGCGCAGGCGCAGCGCACCCTCCGGATCGCGGACGTTCGTGTGTGCGTCCCCGACCTCCCGGAACAGGCTGGTCAGGACCTCGCGGGCAGTGTCGAAGGAGCAGGTGTCCGCTGCCGGCGCGCAGCGTTCCTCCAGGGTCCGCCCGTACTGTTCACTCAGGGTGCGCAGGTCGGCTGTGGACCACCCGTAGTAGTCCCGCAGGACCGAACTGGTCGCCGCGCGGTACAGGTCCGTGGCGGGGCTGGCCGACGCGCACGGAACGGTCAGCAGGGTCAGCAGCGCCGCGCGGCGCAGGCCGGAAAGAGACAGGAGGGGCACCCGTCCAGTAAAGCACCGGCCGCCCCGCGCAACGCGGCGCCGGGCACCTTGCGCCGCCGCGCCGCATTGAGCGTTCAGGTGTACCCCCACCCGGGGACCGCGGGGCATCCCCCGCCGGGCAGCCTCCCGCGGACCGGTGGGTTACAGGCGGGCGCTGGCCTTCATGTCGGTCAGGGTCAGGGTGTCACCGAACAGGCTGCGGCCCTCGGTGAAACGCAGCCCGAAGTACCCGTGCCCGCCCCGGGCGGCCGCGTCGAGCGCCGCGCCGCTCAGGGTGAACGCCACGCCCTGCCCGCGGTTCAGGGTCAGCGTGCCGATACTCTGTGCCTTCTCGCCGTCCGCGTCGCAGACGAACATGTGCGGGGCGACCACGGACGCCGCGTACTCCCGGCAGGTGGCCGGCAGGTTGCCCAGGTCCGGGCGGACGAACAGCTCGAGTTTCGAGAGCGTCCCGCCGGCGCCCGACAGGTACGTGGCGTTCCCGCGCACCGTCACCTGCTGCAGCACGGACGGCACGCGGTTGTCCTTCAGGGCGTCCTGGTCGAGGTACACGACCTTGCCGCCCAGGGCGCTGCTGTCCGGCAGTTCCTGACGGCTGTCCTGAATGTCCACGCTGGGCGTGGGAATCAGGCCGCACCCGGCCAGGAGGAAGGCGGCGGTCAGGGTCAGGGCAACGGAACGCATCATCTGACCGAGCGTAGCAGCCGCCGGGGCGGGCAGTTGCCCCGGCGGCCTCCTGCCGGGAGCGCGGGCCCTCTGGTACGCTGCGTCGGTGAAGAAGTTCCCGACCGTCACCCTTCAACCCCAGGCGGTGCGCCGCATCGCGGGCCGCTACCCCTTCGGGCACAGCGGCGACATCGCCCGCGCCGACGATGGCATCCAGCCGGGCGAGGTCGTGAATGTCCGCGCCGAGGGCAGCACCCGCCTGATCGCGCGCGGGTACTTCAACCCGCAGGGTGCCACGCCGCTGAGGTTGCTCACCTGGCAGGACGAGGACATCGACCTGAAGTTCTACCGCGCCCGTATCCGGGCCGCCCTGGCCCGCCGTGAGGGCCGCATTCACAACACCGACGCCATGCGTGTCCTGCACGCGGAAGCCGACGGGATGCCCGGCGTGATCGCCGACCAGTTCGGGTCGGTGCTGAGCGTGCAGCTGCGCAACGCCGGCGTGGAACGCCACCGTGACCTGATCGTGAAGGCCCTGAAGGACGAGACGCGCGCCGAGAGCGCCTACGAGCGCAGCGACACCGGCGAACGCCGCAGGGAGGGCCTGGACCTCGTGACCGGCACCCTCTGGGGCGACGTGCCGGAACGCGTGGAGTTCTCCGAGGACAACCTGAGGCTGCACTTCGCGCCCATGGACGCGCAGAAGACCGGGTTCTTCCTCGACCAGCGCGACAACCGCCGTCTGATGGCGTCGCTCGTCCGGCCCGGGGCGGGTTTCCTGGACGTGTACTCGTACACCGGCGGGTTCAGCCTGCACGCCGCGAAGGCCGGCGCGAAAGCCACCGCCATCGACAAGGACAACGTCGCCCTGGCCGCCCTGGAACAGGCTGCGCGGGGCAACGGCCTCCAGGTCGGCGTGCGCTGGGGCGACGCCCTGGAAGCCCTCGCCGCGCTGGAGAAGGACAGGCGGACCTTCTCGGCCATCGTGCTCGACCCGCCCACCCTCGCCAAGCGGCGCGACGACGTGCCGCGCGCCAAACGCATCTTCACCGAGGGTGCCGCCCGCGCCTTGCGGATGCTGGAAAGCGGCGGGCACCTGATGATCAGCACCTGCGCGCATTACATCCGCGTGGACGACCTGCTCGACGCTGCCCGCGTCGCCGCCGCCGAGGCGAACACCGACGCCGAGGTGCAGGGCGTCACCTACCAGCCGGCCGATCACCCGCACCTGCTGAGCGTGCCCGAGAGCCTGTACCTCAAGAGCGTCCTGCTGCGTAAAGCCTGATACGGACTCCGATTGAAGGGGCTGCAAAGACCATTCAATCCGAGCGGATGCGACTCGTAGAGCTGCTCCGCAGAGGAGGAGAGAAACGGATTCCGGACGTGGAGTTGGCAGATCGGTGGTGTTCCGATCTGTCAACGAAATAAACGGAATCCGTATGATACGGACTCGGATTGAAGGGGCTACAAGGACCCTTCAATCCGAGCGGACTCGCAGAGCTGCGAAGCAGAGCGAGTGGGAGCACAGGCGGGCTGCCGGGCGTGGTGCTGGCAGCGTTCGGTGATGTTCCGGGTTGTCGGCGAAACAGACGGCAGTCCGTATGAAGGAACGGGCAGGGCAGAAGGTGGCCGCGCGTACCCTGGCACGCGCGGTCGGCGGGCAGCATCGGGTATGGCTGCCCGCCGATTCCTGCTCCTGGCCGCCGCGCTGACCGGCGTGGCCCTCGCCCACTACGCCGCGCCGCTGCCCCTGAGTGCCGTCGCGCCCGCGAAGGCCCAGTTCGGGTTGCCGTTCGCGGGGCCGCCCGGCCCGGACACCTGGATGCTGGGGCAGGGCTACGGGAACACGACCGGCGCGTACCGGCAGCGGCGCAGCACGTACGGGAACCTGCAGGGCATCCACGCGGGCCTGGATTTCAGCGCGCCGTGCGGCACGCCGGTGCGGGCCATCGGGGACGGCGTGGTGGCCGAGGTGGACGGCCCGCACGGCAGCCCGCCGCACAACGTGGTCGTGGATCACGCGGGGAACCTGTCCAGTCTGTACGGGCACCTGCGGGTGCGGTCCAGCGTGCGGGTGGGGCAGCGGGTCACGCGCGGGCAGGTGATCGGTGAGAGCGGGGACTCGCAGGGCACCTGCGTGAGTGCCCCGCACCTGCACCTGGAGTTGCGGGACCGCTCGCACCAGCGCTTCCTGAACCCGCTGCCGTTCATCGCGGCGGACTGGAATTCGCTGGCGCTGGCCGGGAGTTTCGGGCGTGGGTACGAGTACGACCTGGAACGTCCCCGGCGCTGGCAGACGCCGGACTCGCAGCCCGACGCGCGGCGGGGCGGCCCGCTGCTGAACGAGTACCGCCGGCCCTGGCCCCCCGCGGCCGGAGGGGCGAGGTGAGGCGCGCCGCCCTGGCCCTCGCGGCCCTGCTGTCCGGTGCGGTGGAGGCCGCCACGCTGCTGTCCCGCGCGGTCCTGAGTGGCGAGTGCTGCCCCGGCGTGGTCTGGACGCCCGACTCGCGCGCCCTGCTGTTCCTGGATGGCCCCCCGGCACGCGGCTCGACCGGCATCTATCAGGTGGCCGCGACCGGCGGGGAGGTCACGCGGCGGTTTTCCGGCGTGGCGTTCTTCTCCCCGGCCCTGCGGTGGGCGGTGCGGCCCGGCGCGGGCGAGGCGACCACCCTGGAACGCCTGTCCGACGGGCGGCGGTTCACGCTGCCCACCTACGGCGCGGACGTCACCTGGACGCGCGGCGAGACGCGGCTGGCCTACGCGCGGAGCGACACGACCGGCAACTTCGACCGCCGCGTCACGCGGGTGTTCGTGGCCGACGTGTTCGGTGCGCCCCGGCTGGTGGCGACCCTGCCCGGCGGCAGCCTCCACGGCTGGCTGGACGACACGACCCTGCTCCTGAGCGGCAAGCCCAGCGCCGGGGCGCGGGACCGGGAGCTGTTCACCCTGGACACCCGCACGGGCGCGCGGCGGGTACTGCGCCGGGCGCTGGGCTTCCGCTCCGTGACGGTCAGCCCCGGCGGGCGGCAGGTCGCGTACACGGTCGCCTTCGACAGCGCCGCCCGCAACGGGTTGTGGGTGCAGGGCACCGCCGGCGGCAGCCCGCGCGAACTGAGCGTGTTCGGCTCGTACCGCTGGCGGGACGCCACGCGCCTGCTGCTGCTCCCGCTGGGTACGGGGGGCGGCCCGCATGAACTGCGGCAGTACGACGTGACCGCGAACGCCTGGAAGACCCTGGGCGACCTGGGCGATCAGGTGCGCCTGTCGGACTGGTCGGTCAGCCCCGACGGGCGCCTGCTGAACTACCTGGGGGCGCGCGACGGCAACGTGCGCGTCCTGACGCTGCCCTGAGGTTGACGGTGCTGGCGTTGCCGTAATGACCGCTGAAGGTGAGGGTGATAGCAGAATGCCGCCCTGACCTGCTAGACTGTCTCGTTTCCGAAGCGGAGGCGGCGCCTTACGCGTTCAACGTAACCCCCGGCGGCCCGGTCTACGTCTGACTCCTGCCGTTCAGGCCGCACTTTTCAGGGAGAATCCACCTTGCAGAACAATCTGATCGTGAAGGGCGCGAAGGCACACAACCTCAAGGACATCACGGTGGAACTGCCACGCGACCAGTTCGTGGTGATCACCGGCGTGTCCGGCAGCGGCAAGAGCACCCTGGCCTTCGACACCATCTACGCCGAGGGCCAGCGCCGCTACGTCGAGAGCCTCTCCGCGTACGCCCGCCAGTTCCTGGGCCTGATGGAGAAACCGGACGTCGAGAGCATCACCGGCCTGTCCCCGGCCATCTCCATCGACCAGAAGACCACCAGCCACAACCCCCGCTCCACGGTCGGGACCGTCACCGAGATCCACGACTACCTGCGCCTGCTCTACGCCCGCGTGGGCACCCCGTACTGCCCGGTGTGCGGCCGGAAGATCGAGAAGCAGAGCCCCAGCGAGATCACCGACCGCCTGCTGGCGGGCTTCCCCGACAAGCGCGCCATCCTGCTGGCCCCCGTCGTGCGCGGCCGCAAGGGCGAGTACCGCAAGCTGTTCGCCGACCTGCGCCGCGAGGGCTTCGCGCGCGTCCGCGTGGACGGCACGCTGTACGAACTGGAGGAAGCCGAGAAGCTGAAGCTCGAGAAGTTCGAGAAGCACGACGTGGACGTCGTCATCGACCGCGTGACCCTGCGCGAGGGCGACCGCAGCCGCATCGCCGAGAGCGTCGAACTGGGCCTGCGCCGCGGCGAGAGCCTGCTGCGCGTCCTCATGCCGGATGCCGGTGAGGACGGCGGCGCGCACGAGGAACTGTACTCCGAGAAGTTCGCCTGCCCCGAGCACGGCAGCGTCCTCGAGGAACTCGAACCCCGCTCGTTCTCCTTCAACTCGCCGTACGGCGCCTGCGGGGACTGCGCGGGCCTGGGCAGCAAGCAGGAGTTCAGCCCGGACCAGATCATCGACGACAAACTCTCCATCGCCGAGGGCGCGATCCTCCCCTGGAGCAAGAAGGGCACGGGCGGCGGCATCTACTACTGGGACAAGTTGCAGGCGCTGGCCGAGCACCTGGAGTTCAGCGTGAAGACCCCCTGGCGTGACCTGCCCAAAGCCGCGCAGGACGCCATCCTGAAGGGGCCGGGCGCGCCGTTCGAGGTCGTGTACCGCCGCGCGGGCAAGGAAACCATGCGCTTCATGACCGAGTTCGAGGGCGTCATCCCGAACCTGGAACGCCGCTACGCCGACACGGAAAGCGACTTCATGCGCGAGAAGCTCGAGGAACTCATGGAACTCCGGCCGTGCCCCACCTGCGGCGGCACGCGCTACAAACCCGAGATCCTCGCGGTGCGCGTGGGCGGCCTGAACATCAGTCAGGCGAGCGGCATGAGCGTGCTGGACGCCGACACCTTCTTCCACGCACTCCAGAACGGGACCCTCGACCACGCGGCGATCGACCCGTTCCTGAAGGGCCACACGGGCGGCACGGCGAAAGCGCACGGCCCCCGCCACTACGAGTACGTCCTGAACGACTTCGGGTCGGCGGTCGCCGCGCCTATCCTGAAGGCCATCCGCACCCGCCTGAAGTTCCTGGTGGACGTGGGCCTGGACTACCTGAGCCTGGACCGCACCGCGAACACCCTGTCGGGCGGGGAGGCGCAGCGCATCCGGCTGGCCACGCAGGTCGGCAGTGGCCTGACCGGCGTGCTGTACGTCCTGGACGAGCCGTCTATCGGCCTGCACCCCAAGGACAACCACCGCCTGATCGGCACGCTCAAGCACCTGCGCGACCTGGGCAACACCCTGATCGTCGTCGAGCACGACGAGGACACCATGATGGACGCCGACTACCTCGTGGACATGGGTCCCGGTGCGGGCGTCCACGGCGGGCAGGTCGTCGCCGTCGGCACGCCGGAACAGGTGAAGAAGGACAGGAACAGCCTCACCGGCAAGTACCTGCGCGGCGAACTGAAGATCGAGGTGCCCTCCCACCGCCGCCGGGGTAACGGG